>NZ_JOGP01000028.1:0-137322 GCF_000719505.1 Streptomyces sp. NRRL B-3229
CCTCACGCCCACCCCCTCACGCCCCCGTCACCCCACCCGCTCTCGCCACCCCCGTCAGCAGCACCATCCCCGAGTCCCCGTAGTCCGGGAGGGTCGGGTCCGGGGGGATGTGGGTGAGTGTGAGGGACTGGGTGAGGGGGGTGAAGACCTCCTCGACGGTCTCCGGGTTCACCGGGCAGCCCGGCCAGGTCGAGGTCGGGCCGATCCGGTAGGTCGGCATGTTCTCCATGAACGCGGCGACCAGGAGACCGCCCGGCTCCGCACAGCGCACGAAGGCCCGGCAGAAGTCGGTGAACTCGGCGAAGTCCTCCGTGGCGCCCTCGGCGACGAAGTGCATCGACGCCAGTCCATAGCCCCCCGGCTCCAGATCCCGTACGTCGGCGTGGACGACCCGCACCTGCGCCAGCGACCCGGCGAGGGTTCTCGGCAGGGCGGGATTGAGCCGACGGCACAGTGCGTGGAAGGGCAGCCAGCTGGCGTCGGGCCCGCAGACGATCTGCCGTTCCAGATAGGCCACGTTGCCCGCACCCGCCTCCACGGCGTCCACCTGGCGGCTCACCGCGGACGCGAGGATCAGCGGATAGAGGTTCGGCCCGGCACCGAACTCCACCGAACGCGCCACACCGCCCGGCGGCAGGCCCCGGTAGAACGCCGAGTGGTGGGCGATGACCTCCGCGTCCGAGGGGTGCACGTCCCGGTAGTTCTCGGCGAGGTAGTCGGCGACCGGCCAGCGGTCCCAGTCCACGTCGTCGTTGTGCGTCAGCATCTCGGTGTCCCCATCCGCGGGTCGCCCCCTCAGTGCCTCGACCGCAGCCGGATCCGCTTCGCCAGCGCGGTCAGCGTGCCGTTCAGATGGTCTATGTCGTCGTCGGAGTTGAGAGCCGTGAGCTGCACCCGGAAGCCGACCCGGTCGCGCGGGACGAGCGGATGCGCGGCGAGCGTCACATAGACGCCCTCCTCCCACAGGAAGGCGCCGACCGCGTCGAGGTCGGCCGGATCCGCCAGCGGGATCTCCACAATGGGCAACCGGTCCGTGTTGAGGGTGTGCACGTCGAGGTCGGCAAGGTGGTCGAGCACCCGCACGGTCTTGCGGTACAGGTCGGCCCGCAGCGCGTCGCCCCGGCGTTCGTTGACATCGAGGCCGGCCAGCGCGGTGGCCAGCGACGCCGTGGGGGAGGGGCCCGAGTACAGATACGGGGCCGCGCTCGTCTTGAGATGGTTCTTCAGTTCGGTGGGCAGCGCGAGGAACGCCAGCAGCGAGGAGTACGCCTTGGAGAAACCGCCCGCCATCACGATCCCGTCGTAGGTCTCCCCGGTGTGCCGCACCACGCCGTTGCCGCGCCGGCCGTACGGACACGGCTCGTCCGGCGCGCGCTCCCCGATCACTCCGAAGCCGTGCGCGTCGTCGACGTACAGCGTGGCTCCGCGGTCCCGGCACAGCGCGGCCAGCACGGGCAGGTCGGGGAGGTTGCCGGTCATGCTGTTCACGCCGTCCAGGCAGACCAGGCGGGTCGTGCGCGCGGGCACCGAGGAGAGCAACGCGTCCAGTTCCTCGGGGCGTTCGGCGTGGAAGCGGTGCAGGGTGGCGCCCTGGCCGCGGGCGACCACGCAGCCGTCGTACACCGTCCGGTGCGCGCTCGCCTCGACGAAGACGTGGCCGCCGTCGGCCAGGACCGGGATCACGGAGGCGTGGATCAGGGTCAGCGTCGGCAGCAGCAGGGTGTCCGGGGCGTCCAGCAACGCGGCGAGCCGTTCCTCCAGCACCGGGTACAGCCGTGGGTTGCCCAGCAGCCGCGACCAGCTGGGATGGGTGCCCCACCGGCGTACCTCGGGGCCGATACGGGCCGCGATCTCCGGGTCCCAGTCGAAGCCGAGGTAGTTGCAGGACGCGAAGTCGGTCAGCCAGTGGCCGCCGCTGCGGATCCGGCGCCCGCGCACCTCGTCGATCACCGCGTCGCTCATCGGACTGGTCCGCCGCAGGTGTTCGAGGCCCGCCGTGCGCCGCTCGGCGGCGGCCGACGGCGGGTCACGGCGGGCGTGCCGCCCGTTCGTGCCGCCGGAACCCGGTGTGAGCAGCCCGCCGCCCTGCCGCAACGTCCGCTCGCTCTCCGCCACCGTCATCGGCCGGGCGAACAGGAAACCCTGCCCGAACCGGCATCCCAGCCGGGCGAGCATGTCCCGCTGCGCCGGTTCCTCGATGCCCTCCGCGATCACCTGGAGGCCCAGGGTGTCGGCGATGCGGACGATGCCCTCCACGAGCGCGACCTGCCGGGCGTCGCGCGTGATGTCGTCGATGAACGTCTTGTCGATCTTCAGTACGTCGATGGGGAAGTCCCGCAGATAGCGCAGCGAGGAGAACCCGGTACCGAAGTCGTCGACCGCGATGTGCACCCCCAGGTCCTTCAGGGACCCGAGCACCGCCTGGATCTGGGCGTCCCGGCGCAGCAGCACCGTCTCGGTGAGCTCCAGCTGAAGCGAACCGGGAGCCAGCCCCGGTGTCCGCAGGGCCCGGCCGACCTGGTCCAGGAACCCGGCGTCACGGAACTGCCGGGCCGACACGTTCACACTGACGTACGGCGGTGCCGCCGTCCCCGACAGCTGCTGAAGGCCGGCGATGTCACCGACGGCGTTCTCCAGCACCCACGAGCCCAGTGGCGCGATGTGCCCCGTCTCCTCGGCGAGCGTGATGAACTGCTGCGGCGACACGGGCCGGTCCGGGGGCCGCGGCCAGCGCACCAGTGCCTCGAACCCGACGACCTGGCCCCCGTCGATGTCCACCACCGGCTGGTAGCGCAGGGCGAACTCCTGCGCGGCGACCGCCCTGGCGAGCCGGCTCTGCAAATCGTGCCGCTCGACCATGCGGGCACGCAGCATCGGCAGGAAGCGCCGCCACTGCCGTTTGCCCGCCGCCTTGGCCGCGTACAGCGCGAGGTCGGCGTGGCCGAGGAGCTCCTCCGCGTCGCTGCTGTCGCGGGCCGTGGCCACGCCCACGCTCGCCGACACACTGACCGACTCGTCGCCCAGCACGAACGGCCTGGTCAGCGTCTCCACCACCTGCGCCGCCAGCAGCTCGGCGTCCAGCGGCTCGCGCGCGTCCTCCATCAGTACGGCGAACTCGTCGCCGCCGAGCCGGGCCGCCGTGTCGGTGCGCCGCAGGGTCCGGGTCAGCCGGTTGCCCACGGCGACGAGCAGCCGGTCGCCGGCCGAGTGCCCCATCGTGTCGTTGACCAGCTTGAAGTCGTCGAGGTCGATGAAGAGCAGACAGGTCAGGGAGGACTCGCGACGGCCCCGCAGCAGCGCGCGCTCGATCCGCTCCAGGAGCAGGGTGCGGTTGGGCAGGCCGGTGAGCGCGTCGTGGAAGGCCCGCTGGGTCAGCTCGTGCTCCAGCCTGCGCTGCTCGGTCACATCGCGCAGGGTCACCACGAGCCCCGCCACGGTCCGTTCGTCCCGGAAGTCGCTGCACCGCACCTCCACCTCGACCCGTCCGGCCCGCTGCCGGACCCACCAGTGGTCGTGGGAGCCCTTCGGCCCGTGATCGCGTACGGCGGTCAGCTCACGGACCGCCCGGGCCCGGTCCCGGGGATCCACCAGGTCCGGCAGGCTGGTGCCGACGAGGTCCGTGGTGCCGAACACGGCTGCCGCGGACGGACTGGAGTACCGGATGGTGTCGTCGTCCTCGAGGATCAGGATGACGTCGGAGGTGTGGCGCACCAGGGTGCGGAAGTAGGCCTCGCTCTCCTGCCGGATCACCTCCTGGCGCAGCAGGACCCGTTCCATGGCGAGCCCGGCGTGGGAGGCGAGGATCTCCAGGGAGCCGTGCGTCTCGGTGAGCGCGGCCGGGGGGCCGGCGACCAGCAGGACTCCGGGGTCCTGGCCGGCCGGGCGGTCCGGTGAGGTCATGGGGCACACCTGGACGGCCGGGAGCCCGTCCAGGTGTGCGGCGATGTCGGCGCCGAGCTCGGCGGGGGCCACCCGACGGGCCTGGTGGGGGAGCAGGGGCGCGGCCTGCCGGGCGGAGAGCACCAGGGTCCGGTGGTCCACCTCCGGTCCCAGGAGCATGTCGACGGCCGTCTCGCAGGACCGTACGACGTCCCGCTGCCGTACCGCCGCAACCAGGGATCCGGCCGCCTGGCGCAGGGCCAGCTCGCGGGCGACGGCTCCCCGGTGCACCACGACCATGCCCGCCAGCCGCAGGATGACCAGCAGGAACAGGGCGGCCGAGAAGGCCGCGATCACCGCCGTGTGGTGGGGGCTGCGGGTGACCGCCTCGTACAGGAGGATCGCGGGCGCGATGAGGGTGGCGGCTCCCAGCATCACCATCCGGTGGGGAGGGGGCAGGGGAGCCTGCTGCTGCGGGACGGCGGCCGTGAGCGATGCCATCGAGGGGTGCAGCGCGGCCAGGCCCCAGGCCGTGTAGAAGACGATCCACCCGGCGTCCAGCACGGTGCCCGCCTGCCACATCGAGTTGAGCTGGAGGATGCCGTAGGCGATGTCGAAGACGAGCAGCGTCGCGGTGCCGACCACCAGCAACTGCACCGACCTGTTGGGTCCGTCGACCGGGCTCGGGGCCAGCAGCCGGGCCAGCAGGGCCAGGACCAGCACGTCACCGAGCGGGTAGGCGATGCTGATGGCCCGCTGCTGCCAGGTCAGACCGTCGACCTCGGTCAGGGGCTGCACCAGGTAGACCCACACGGGCAGCGCGAGGCCCGCCGTCACGATCAGCGCGTCGAGCAGGCTGGGCAGGTCGTGGCCGGCCCAGCGGTAGCGGATGAGGCCCGACAGGCCGATGGCGAAGAGCGGGTAGGTGGTGAGGTAGAGGGCGTCGGAGGGGGAGGGGAAGGGGTTGGAGACGTGGAAGTACTGCTCCATGACGTTGTAGTACGTGTCGCCCGCGATGAAGGTGAGCAGCCCCGCCGCCAGCGTCCACCAGGGCCAGCGGTGGGCGGGCCGGTGCAGCCGGACGCCCACGAGCACGGCGCCGACGCCGGCGAGCCCGATCACCGCCCAGAGAGGGGAGAGCGCAGCGGGGACCGTCATGTAGACGAGCGTGGCGACGGCGACGACGGCGACATGGGCGGCCATCGGCCGATGGGCCGACTGCAAGGGCGAGCGCCTCCCCCCATGGGCCACTGGAGGAGACCGGGTCTTCCACCTGGTCCGGATCTTTTCCGATCCTAGGCACGCGGGTGACGGCCTGCATCCGGGGAGATCGGTGTCAGCCCCGGTGGAACCGGTGGTGCAACTGCCGTACACGCTCCGTGAACTCGGGCACCGGACCCTCCACCGCCACACCGGGGGCGATCTCGTCCACCGGCAGGGTCCGCACCGGTGGCGCCGGCACGCCCAACTCACCCAGCCAATGGGCGAGTTGGCGCGAGGAGGCGACGTACACGATGCGGCCCAGGCCCACCCAGGCGTGCGCGGCCGCGCACATTGGGCAGTGCTCGCCGGAGGTGTAGACGGTCGCCGCCGCCCGCTCCTGGGGCGACAGGTGGGCCGCCGACCAGCGGGCCAGCTCGAACTCGGGGTGCCGGGTGCGGTCACCGGAGGCCACCCGGTTGCGGTCCTCGGCGAGGATCTCGCCGTCGGCGCCCACCAGGACCGAGCCGAACGGCTCGTCCCCGGAGTCCAGCGCCGCCTCGGCCAGCTCGACACAGCGGCGCAGATACGGCAGTTCGGTGTCCTTCACGACCATGACACCGAGCCTAGGAGCCGTGCCGCCCGGACGGAAACGCGTTCCGGCGGTTCAGGGCCACCACCGTGAGGGCCGCCGCGATCAGGGGCAGCGCCGTCCACGGCAGGGCCCCGGCGCCCGGGCCCGACAGCACCACCCCGCCGGTCAGCGAACCCACGGCGATCCCCGCGTTGTACACCGTGGTCTGGAGCGAGGTGGCCACGTCCGCCCGCTCGGGGCCCGAGACGTCGACCAGCGCCGTCTGGATCAGCGTCGGGGCTCCCCCGAAGGCGAGACCCCACAGGGCCACCGAGACCGGCAGCACGCCGGGCACCCCGGCGGCCAGGCCCAGCGTCGGCATCACGGCCGCGCACAAGCCAAGAGCGCCGAGCAGTGCCGCCCGCGGACGCCGGTCCACCAGCACCCCGGTGATCCAGATCCCCACCACCGTGGCCGCACCGAACACCAGCAGCACCAGGCCCGTACGGCCGAACCCGGCATGTGCCGCGAACGGGGCGACGTACGTGTACATCACCTGGTGCCCCACCAGCAGAAACAGCGTCACGGACAGCACGGCGGGGACGCCGGGCAGCACGGCCACCCGGGCGAGGGGCACGCGCCCGTGCGGCGCCTCACCCGGAAACCGCGGCACGCGCGCGTGCGTCCACCCCACCAGCAGTACGGCGACCACGGCCAGCATCCCGAAGGCCGAACGCCAGCCCACCGCCCCGGCCAGCGCCGTCCCGGCCGGGACGCCCAGCGAGAGGGCGAGGGTGATGCCGGCGAGGACCACCGCGATCGCCCGGCCGCGCCGCTCGGGCGGCACCATCCGGGCCGCACAGCCGGCGAGCATCGCCCAGAGCGTCCCGCCCGCGCACCCGGCCACCAGCCGCGCCGCGAACGCGAGGGCGTACGACGAGGACAGCGCGACCACCGCGTTGCTCAGCGCGAACCCGAGCAGGGTGCCGACGAGCACCGGCCGGCGCGGCAGCCCGCGCAGCAGCGCCGTGAGCGGGATCGCGGCGGCGAAGGACGCGACCGCGTACCCGGTGACCAGGAAGCCGATCCGGGCCTCGGAGACACCCAGGGCCGGGGCCATGCGCGGCAGCAGCCCCGCGGGCAGCAGCTCGGTCAGCACGGCGGTGAAGGCGGCCGTCGACAGGGCGAGCAGCCCGGACCACGGCAGGGGCGCGGACGCGGGCAGGGCTGCGCCCTTGACCAGGGAAGTGGTGGACATGCGACCATGCTCGGACCTTCACATCAGTGTGAAGGCAAGGGAGCACATCATGAGGATCGGTGAACTGTCCCGCCGCACCGGAGTCCCCACCAGACTGCTGCGCTACTACGAGGAACAGCACCTGCTCGCCCCCGAGCGCGCCGGCAACGGCTACCGGGACTACGGCGAGGGCACGGTCCGGGACGTCCAGCAGATCCGCGGCCTCCTCGACTCGGGCCTGACCACCGAGATGATCCGCGCGATACTGCCCTACCTGTCGGGGCCCGAGGAGATCCTGCTGCCGCCCGAGCACCTCACCCCGGAGACGGCCGCCCTCCTCCAGGCGCACGTCGACCGCATCCAGGCCCGGATCGACTGCCTGGCCCGCAACCGCGACCGGCTCAGCGCCTACCTGGCGGCGGTGCGCACGGCGGCCGAGCGGCCGTAAACGCCATTGCCGCGCAGGCGTCCGGATGATGGAGTGAGCACATGGATCATGTAGCGGTACTCGCCCTCTTCGACCGGGACATGCGCGAAGGCGCACAGCCGGACGGCCCCGGCGCCCGTGTGGACCGCGACGGCCGGGTGGTCCGCCAGGTCGCCGCCGACCAGGGCTGGAACGGCGTCGTCTGGTCCGACCTGGACGAGTCGAACGCCGACAGGGCGATCGCCGACCAGATCGCGTACTACACCGGCCTGGGCCGCGGGTTCGAGTGGAAGCTGTACGGCCACGACCTGCCCGTCGACCTCGGACGGCGGCTCAGATCGGCCGGGTTCGTCGCCGAGCCCGAGGAGACGCTGATGATCGCCGAGGTCGCCGACCTCTCCCTGGACGTGGCGCCGCCCGAGGGGATCCGGTTCCTCCCGGTCACCGACGAGGCGGGTGTCCACCTCGTGGCGGACGTCCACGAGAAGGCCTTCGGCACCGACAGCTCCCGGCTGCGGCACCAGTTGCTCGCCCGGCTCCGCGACGACCCGGAGACGGTGGTGGCGGTCGTCGCGCTCGCCGGTGACGTGCCGGTCAGCGCGGCCCGCATGGAGCTGGTGCCCGGCACCCGCTTCGCCGGTCTGTGGGGCGGCGGCACCGTCGAGGGCTGGCGTGGCCGCGGCATCTACCGGGCTCTGGTCGCGCACCGGGCCCGCGCCGCCGTGGACCGTGGGTACCGCTACCTCCAGGTCGACGCGCTGCCCACGAGTCGCCCCATCCTGGAACGGCTGGGCTTCGAGCCGCTGACGACGACCCAGCCGTACGTGTACGAGCCCCGGAGCTGACACTCCGCTCGGCCGCCGCGACGGCCCGGCCGCACTGTGGTCAGCGACCACCCGGTGATCACAGGTCGAGCTGGTACTCCAGCGCCTGGTGCGTCGGTACGTACCCGAGGGCGTCGTTGACGGCGAGCATCGGCGCGTTGCTCTGCGCGGTGTCGGTGCGCAACCCGGCGAGCCGTGGATGCCGTGCACGGGCGTGACGGATGGACGCGGCCTTCATCCAGCGGGCGAGTCCGCGGCCCCGGTGCTCGGGCAGCACGGCGGTGCCGTAGTGCTGTCCGTCGCCCGCACCGTCGCCGCCGACGACCAGTTCGGAGAAGCCGACCACACTGCCGTCGGCCTCGTCCACCGCGGCCACGGTGTGCAGCAGCTCTCCGCGCCGCGCGACGGCCTCCGCGGCCGCGACGACCCGCTCCACGTCCCAGACGACCGTCCCGAAGTCCGTGCCCTCCATCGGCATGTCGTCCATCGCGCGCCGCGCCTCGGCGAACGACCGCGCCAGCTCCTGCGGCACCGTGCCCTCCCACGCGGTCAACCGGTAGCCGGGATGCGGGAGTTGAACGAGGGCGTCCAAAGCGTCGTGGTCCACGTCGGCCAGTGCGAGGCGCGCATAGGTGAGCGCCAGGACCTGCCGGAAACCGCGCGCGGCCAGGAACAGATCGGCGGGGGAGCCCTGTACGGCCTGTGCGATGACCGACCGCCGTCGCTCCGCCTTCGCCGCACCCACGGCGGCCTCAAGAAGCCGGGTGCCGACTCCCCGCCGCCGCTCGGCCCCGTGCACCGCCAGGTTCAGTTCGGCCAGGTGCTCCTGTCCCTCCCTGGTGAACAGCCGCAGGAAGGCGGACCCGAGGGGAACGCCGTCCTCGTCCGAGGCCAGCCAGGCCAAGCGGCGGCTGGAGGCGCCGGGTTCGGGATCGGCGAGCGGGGTGAGGCGGAAGGACAAGCGGGTCTCCGTCACGAAAAGGGGCGGGGCGGTGAGCGCTTGAAGCTAGTCGCCGTGGCTTGAGCCCCGCAACGGGATTTGAGGGGACCGTGCGGCGGCCACCGCAGCCCAGGTCCGTCCCAACCGGCGGTCAACACCCGGTCAATCCTCGTCGAGGAGACCGGAACGAACCTTTCCGGACGTCTGTATGACATGTACCGTTCAAATTACCCGGGTATCTATGCGCGTAGTTACTCCCCTCGCCCCCACCCTCCCCAACTCCCCACGGAGGTATGCGGAATGCTCGGACTCACCGGACCCCGTCACAGAGCCGGCGCGCTCCTCGCCGGACTCACCCTGGTCACCGCAGGTGTCGCCGTACAGGCCACCGCCACCCCCGCCGTCGCCGCCACCCCGCACCGGATCCTCTTCGACGACGGTCACGCGGAGGAGGCGGGCAACGCGGACTGGATCATCTCCACCAGCAAGCCCGACCCGCTCGTCCAGGACTCCTCGCCGTCGGCGGAGACGGACTGGACGGGTGCGCTCTCCTCGTGGGGCGTCGCTCTCCAGGAGACCGGGAACTACAGCCTCAAGACCGCGACGAGCGCCCTCACCTACGGCGGCACCTCGGCCACCGACCTGTCGAAGTTCGACACCCTGGTCCTGCCCGAGCCCAACACGCTCTTCACCACCGCCGAGAAGACGGCGATCATGACCTTCGTGAAGAACGGCGGCGGCCTCTTCATGATTTCCGACCACACCGGCTCCGACCGCAACAACGACGGTGAGGACGCGGTCGAGATCCTCAACGACCTGATGACCAACAACAGCGTCGACTCGACGGACCCGTTCGGCTTCTCCATCGACTCGCTGAACATCGGCTCCGACTACCCCTCCGCCATCAGCGACAGCAGCAACCCGGTCCTGCACGGCTCCTTCGGCACCGTCACCAAGAGCCTGATCGCCAACGGCACCACCGTCACCCTCAAGCCCGCCGACAACTCCGCCGTCAAGGGCCTGGTCTACCGCACCGGTTACTCCGGCAACACCGGTGCCTTCTTCGCGACCAGCACCTTCGGCAGCGGACGTATCGCCTTCTGGGGCGACAGCTCACCCGTCGACGACGGCACCGGCCAGTCCGGCAACACGCTCTACGACGGCTGGAACGACTCCGGCGCCACCAACGCGGCCCTCGCCCTCAACGCCACCGAGTGGCTCTCCGGCGCGAGCGGCAGCAGCGGCGGGGGCGGCACCGGCGGCGGCTCCGGCACCTGCACCGCCGCCCAGTTGCTCGGCAACAACGGCTTCGAGTCCGGCAGCACCGCCTGGACCGGCACCAGCGGTGTCATCACCAACTCCAGCAGCGAGTCCGCCCGTACGGGTTCCTACTACGCCTGGCTCGACGGCTACGGCAAGGCCACCACCGACACCCTCGCGCAGACGGTGACCGTCCCGTCCGGCTGCACCACCGCCGCGCTCAGCTTCTACCTGCACGTGGACACCGCGGAGACCAGCACCAGCACGGCCTACGACACGCTCAAGGTCCAGGTGCTCAACAGCTCCGGCACGGTCCTCGGCACCCTGGCGACCTACTCCAACCTCGACGCCGCCTCCGGCTACACCCAGCGCAGCTTCAGCCTGGCGAGCTACGCGGGCCAGACCGTCACCCTGAAATTCACCGGCACGGAGGGCTCCACCCTCCAGACGTCCTTCGTCCTCGACGACACGGCACTGAACGTCAGCTGACCGCCGCGACCCTTGTCGGTCCCGGTCCGCCCGTCGGTCATCACTCGCAGGGTGCCGACGGGCGGACCCGCGTTTGTCCAGGCGCCCAGCGGGAGGCCGTAGCCTGCGAGCCGGTGGGGTGAGGGTGAGGAGGGGCGGTCAGGTGGAGGAGGCGGCACTCGGCGGCGGCGCCGTCAACGAGGTCGTGCGGATCGGTGACACGGTTCGGCGCACGCCCTCGCAACAGTCCGGTTTCGTGCGGGAGTTGCTCAAGCTGTTCGAGCGGGCCGACTGGCCGGGGGCGCCGCGGTTCCTCGGCGTCGACGAGCAGGGCCGGGAGATGTTCGGCTACATCGAGGGCCGGGCCGCCCTGACCCCGCGCGAGCGCACCGCCGCCCGTACGGACGAGGCGCTGGTGGCGGTCGCCCGACTGGTCCGCGCCTTCCACGACCTGACCCACGGCACCGCGCTCGCCGGCGACCAGGACGTGGTCTGCCACAACGACCTCGCACCCAAGAACACCGTCTACACCGCCTGGCGCCCCGTGGCCTTCATCGACTGGGACCTGGCCGCGCCGGGCGAGCGCGTCCACGACCTCGCCCATGTCTGCTGGCAGTACCTGGACCTGGGGCCGGGCGTCACCGACGTACGGGACGCCGCTCGCCGGATCCGGCTGATCTGCGACGCCTACGGTCTGGACGAGCGCGGCGGGCTGCTGGACACCGTGCGGTGGTGGCAGGACCGGTGCCGGCGGGGGATCGAGGCCGGAGCGCAGCGGGGCGAGCCCGCCATGGTCCGGCTGCGGGCGGGCGGGGCCGTGCACGAGGTGCGGGCCGCGGAGGAGTGGGTGGCCCGTCACCGGCACGAACTGGGCGCTTTCCTGGACTGACCAGCCGGATCGCAGGACCCACCCCCGGAGAGCGCCGACTCCCTCCGAGGGTGGGCCGGGAGCACGGGCTCCCGCGCGGCGCGAGGGGTGGCGCCGCGGTCCTTGGTTCTTTCGACGTCGGCGACTAACGCACCGTTTCCGCATCGAAAGCGAATTCGAGGCCCCGTCGCAGCCGATGCATTCCGCGCCGCGCGTGACTCTTCACCGTGCCCAGCGGCCACCCCGTGCGCTCGGCGATCTGGATCTGGCTCAGGTCCTCGTAGAACGTCAGCCGCAGCACCCGCTGCTGGGCCGAGGGGAGTTTGGCGAGCTCGGCGCGCACGACCAGCCCGTCCACGGTCGCCTCCGTCCGGTCCTCGGTGTGCAAGGGAAGGACGACCCGGTCGTCCGCCGAGACGGCGAGGCCGAAGCGGCGGCTGCGGGCCCGGAGGGCGTCGGCGACCTTGCGGCGGGTGATCCCGACGATCCAGCCGGCGAGCGTCCCCCGTTCGGGCCGGTACCCCCGCCGTCCGTGCCACACGCCGATGAAGACCTGCTGGGTGACGTCCTCGGCCTCGTTCGGGTCGCCCAGGGAGCGCCGGGCCAGTGTGTGCACGAGGGGTGACCAGCGGTGGTACG
The DNA here is from genome assembly GCF_000719505.1 of Streptomyces sp. NRRL B-3229. NCBI lineage: Bacteria > Bacillati > Actinomycetota > Actinomycetes > Kitasatosporales > Streptomycetaceae > Streptomyces > Streptomyces sp. NRRL B-3229. The sequence continues at coordinate 12,317 of NZ_JOGP01000028.1, forward strand.
CGACTGTCAGGCACGCCTCGTCGCCCGCCGCCAGTCCGCGCGCCAACTCCTCCTCGCAGGGCGCCGCTTCGGGGAGCTCCCCGGCGGACGGCGATGCGGCCAAGGCCCACCGAGGCTCCCCGGCCGCCGTGCCGGACGGCACCACGGGGAGAGTGCTCGACTGCGCGTCCATGGCGGCGGCTCCTCGCGGTGTACGGCTCCTGCGGACGGGCGGCCCACGAGGCACGGGGATGCCGGGCCCCGCTCGGTCGGAGCGTGTGACGTCGCGGCCATCCTCCGAGCCCCGGGTCGGCGCCCGCAACTTGCATCGGTTCTGCGTCGTATAGTCGGGCCATGCGTGACATTCCGGAGGGCGGGGAACCGTCGGTCCGGCCGGAGCCGGCCTCCCGCGACACCGCGACGAGTCTCACCACCGGCGCCCTGGCCCGCCGGCTGGGCGTCTCGCCGACCACACTGCGCTCCTGGGACCGGCGCTACGGCATCGGCCCCGCCGTCCGCGCCGACGGCCGGCACCGCCGGTGGACCGCGCCGGACGTCGCCGTGCTGGAGACGATGTGCCGGCTCACCTCGGCGGGCGTACCGCCGGCCGAGGCGGCGCGCGCGGCCAAGCGGTCGGCGTCCCCGGAACCGGCGGGCATCCCGCTCGCGGCGGGGCCCGCGGATCCGGCGGACGCCCCCGACCTGGATGCGCCGCCGGAACCGACGCCCCGGTCCCGGGCGGCCGGCACGCTCCCCCTGGGCGATGTGCGGCAGGAGTGCCGGGGCCTGGCCCGGGCCGCCGTCCGCCTCGACGCGCCCGCCGTGCAGGAGCAGCTGGCGGCGGCGGTGGAGACCCACGGTCTCGCGGTGGCCTGGCAGGAGGTGATGGTGCCGACGCTGCACGCGGTGGGCCGCAAGTGGGCCTCGTCCGGGGACCGTTACGTCGAGGTCGAGCACCTGCTGTCCTGGCACATGTCCACCGTGCTGCGCCGCAGCACCCGCCCGCCGGCCCGGCACGCGGACACACCCGGTCCCGGCCCGGTGGTGCTGGCCTGCGTCCCCGGCGAGCAGCACACGCTCGCGCTGGAGGCGCTCAACGCCGCGCTGACCGAACTGCGCCTGCCCGCAAGGATGTTCGGCGCCGCCGTACCCGCGGAGGCGCTGATCGGAGCCGTGGAGCGGCTCGGCCCGGCGGCCGTCGTCCTGTGGTCGCAGGTCCGCTCCACCGCGAGTTTCCCGCTGGCCCGGCACCTGGCCGGCACCGGGTGGGGGGTGAAGGGCGCGCGCAGAAGGCCTCTGGTGGTCCTGGGCGGACCGGGCTGGGCCGGCCGTTCCGGCCAGGGCATGCTGCGGCCCACGTCCTTCCAGGACGCCCTGGACACCCTCGCCGGACTGTACGGGGCCGGATCGCCGCGGCCCGCCGGGTCGCACCGCCCGGAGAGCGGCCTCAGTCGCGGCCCCGGGCGCGCTTGAACCGGGCGAGCCCCTCGTACAGCTCCACGATCGGGTCCGGGTAGTCGAACGCGGCCCGGTCCAGCCCCCGCAGTTTCCACGGCTCGTGCACCGAGGGCCCTTCCAGAGCGGCCAGTTCCGGCACCCAGCGGCGGACATAGGCGCCGTCCGGGTCGTACCGCTTGGCCTGGATGACCGGGTTGAGGACCCGGTTGGGCCGGGTGTCGGTGCCGGTGCCCGCCATCCACTGCCAGTTGAGCTGGTTGTTGGCCACGTCCCCGTCCACCAGCAGGTCCAGGAAGTGCCGGGCGCCGACCCGCCAGTCCACGTACAGCGTCTTGGCGAGGAAGCTCGCGGTCAGGAGACGGCCGCGGTTGTGCATCCACCCCTCGTGCCGCAGCTGGCGCATCGCCGCGTCCACGACCGGGTAGCCGGTCCGGCCCTCCTTCCACGCCTCGACGTCCGCCCGGGCCTCCTTCTCGGGGCGCCAACGGTCGTGCTGGGTGCGGTAGTCGGCACCGGCCGCGGCGGGACGCGCCGCCAGCACCTGACGGTGGAAGTCGCGCCAGGCGAGCTGTCGCACGAAGGCCTCCGCGCCCGGACCGCCCGCCCGGCGCGCCCGGTGGACGAGCTCGACGGGGGACAGGGTGCCGAAGTGGAGGTGCGGGGAGAGCCGGGAGGTCGCGTCGCCGGCCAGGTCGTCGTGCCGGTCCTCGTACGCGGCCACGCCGGAGCGCAGCCAGGTGGCGAGGCTCTTGCGCCCCGCGCTCTCGCCTCCCGTAGCGAGACTCTCCGAGAGCCCGGACAGGTCGGCGCGTGCGGGCAGAGACTCGGACCCCACCCCCTCCGGGACCCGCACCGCCTTCGGCGCCCCGTGCGGCTCCCGCAGCCGCTGCTCCGACCAGCGCCGGAAGTAGGGCGTGAACACGGCGAAGTGGTCCGAGCCCGCCGGGGCCACCGCGCCGGGTGCGACGGCCGTGGACACCGTGTCGTGCACGTGAAGCCGTACGCCCTCACCCTCCAGGGCGCGCCGCAGCCGCCGTTCCCGCCGGTGGGCGTGCGCACTGGCGTCGGCGGCCATGTGCACCTCGTCGGCGTCCGCCTCGGCGGCGACCTTGCACACCTCCTCGACCAGGTCGCCGGAGCGCACCACCAGCCGGCCGCCCCGCTCGCGCAGACCGGCGTCCAGATCGTTCAGGGAGTCGGCGAGGAACGCCAGCCGGTTCGGTACGGCGAACCCGGAGGCGTCCACGCTCCGGTCCCGCACGAACAGGGGCACGACCTCCTCGGTGCCGTCGAGGGCCGCTCGGAGCGGCGGGTGGTCGTGCAGCCGCAGGTCACAGGTGAACAGGACGACCGAGATGCTCATGGGGCGTGCTCCGGGTGGAGAGAGGGCCGGGCGGCTCGTGGCGGGTGAGTGGGGACGTGCTCCGGGAGGCGGAGCGGGAGGTCGGGGACGGCCAAGAAGAGGCGGAAGGGGAGGTACAGGAGGCGGGTAGAGGTCGGAGGGTCGGGGGGCGAAGGATCAGTGGGCGGAGGCGTGCTCCGGTTCATGGGCCGCCGAACTCGCCGCCGTCCGGGCGATGTTGCGGGCCATACCGCCGAACACGACCGCGTGGAAGGGCGAGACGCCCCACCAGTACGCGTGACCGAGCAGGCCGTGCGGATGGAACAGCGCGCGCTGCCGGTACCGGGTGCGGCCGTTCTCGTCGCTGTCCACCGCCATCTCCAGCCAGGCCAGCCCCGGCAGCCGCATCTCGGCGCGCAGCCGCAGCAGCCGGCCCGGCTCGATCTCCTCGACCCGCCAGAAGTCCAGCGAGTCCCCGACCCGCAGCCGGGCCGCGTCCCGGCGCCCCCGGCGCAGTCCGACCCCGCCGACCAGCCGGTCCAGCCGGCCCCGCACCGCCCACGCGAGGGGGAAGGAGTACCAGCCGTTCTCGCCGCCGATGCCCTCCACGACCCGCCACAGCGCCTCGGGGGAGGCGTCGACCTCCAGCTCCCGGTGGTCGCTGTAGAGGCTGCCGCCGGCCCAGTCCGGGTCGGTGGGCAGCGGATCGCTCGGGGCACCGGGCACGGACGCCGACGACCACCGGGTCGTCACCCGCGCCTCCCGCACCCGCTGGAGGGCCAGTCGTACGGCGTCGTCGAAGCCGATCGGAGCGGCGGGCGGCCCGGCGAGGTAACGGGCGATGTCGTTCTCGTGGCAGACCACCTCGTGCCGCAGCGACTCGGTGAGCGGCCGGGCGAGGGAGGCGGGCACCGGCGTGACCAGGCCCACCCAGTGGCTGGAGAGCCGGGGGGTGAGGATCGGTACCGGCAGGATGATCCGGCGCGGCAGGCCGGCGATCGCCGCGTACCGGTTCATCATCTGCCGGTACGTCAGGATGTCGGGGCCGCCGAGGTCGAAGGCCCGGCTGACGTCGGACGGCATGCTCGCGCTGCCGACCAGGGCGCGGAGCACGTCGCGGACCGCCACCGGCTGGATGCGGGTGTGCACCCAGCTCGGGGTGACCATCACGGGCAGCCGCTCGGTGAGGTATCGCAGCATCTCGAAGGAGGCCGAGCCGGAGCCGAGGACGACGGCCGCCCGCAGGATCGCGGTCGGGACGCCGGAATCGAGCAGGATGTGGGCCACCTCGGCGCGGGAGCGCAGATGCGGGGAGAGCTCGCTCTCGGGCACCCCGGCGGGCGTGAGCCCGCTCAGGTGGACGATCCGTCGTACGCCCGCGGTCCGGGCCTGCTCGGCGAAGATCCGTGCGGCCCTGCGGTCCGTCTCCTCGAAGTCCTTGCCGGACCCCATCCCGTGCACCAGGTAGTACGCCACGTCCACGCCGTCGAGGGCGCGCGCCACGGACTCGGGATCGGTCACGTCACCGCCCACCACCTCGGCGCGGTCGATCCAGGGATGGTCGCGCAGCCGGCCGGGGGAGCGGGCCAGGCACCGCACCCGGTAGCCCGCGTCGAGCAGTTCGGGAACCAGGCGACCGCCGATGTAGCCGGTCGCGCCGGTCACCAGACAGCGCGGTCGCGCGCCCGTGTCGTCGTGGTCCATCGCGTCCCTGTCCTTCCTTCCGTCGCCTCGTGATCACTTCCACCGCTCGGGCCGGTTCGGATGCGGCCCCGGCCCGGGAGCGGCCGGCGCTTCTATACGCTGATCACGTGGCCACACCGAACCAGCGGGATCAGGACGCGCGACCGGAGTCCGGCGCGGGCGGGGCGCCGACCGACCTGTACGCCTTCGCCGTACGACTGCGCCGGATGAACGGCGAGATCAACCGGCTCGTCCAGGGTTTCGCAGGTGACCACGGTCTGCACGCCACCGACATCCAGGCACTCGCCGCGATCATGGACGCGGACGGGCCGATGACACCAAGCGGCCTGCGCCGGCACCTCGGGCTGACCTCGGGCGCGGTGACCGCGTGCGTGGACCGGCTGGAGCGGGCGGGGCACATCCGCCGGGTGCGGGAGAGTGCGGACCGCAGGGTCGTCCATCTGCGGTACGAGCCGGACGCCAGGGCGGCCGCACGGTCGTACTTCCGCCCGCTCGCCGAGGCGACCGAGGCCGCCCGCGCCCGGTTCGGCGAGCAGGAGCTGTCCGTGGTGGTGCGCTTCCTGGAGGCGCTGAACGAGGAACTCGCCGAGGCGCGGCCGGGCGGCCGCTGAATCCACTGCCGGTGAGCGCATCCGTCGACCGGCCGATCGCGGAAGCAGGGGCGTCGTCTACGATCACCTAACCGATGTAACTCAATGATTGAGATAGTTTTTCATTGAGGTACATGCCCTCGACCCTGGAGACCGATGTCCCCCGCCGCTCGCCGCACCCGTGTGCTCGTCCCCGTTCTCCTGCTGGCGCTCTGGCTCGTCGCCGGCGGTGCCCTCGGTCCCTTCGCTGGCCGGCTCGGTGAGGTCGCCACCAACGACCAGGCGGCGTTCCTGCCCCGCAGCGCTGAGTCCACCGCGGTCATCGCGGAGCAGAGGGCCTTCAGGCAGCAGGAGACCCTGCCGGTGATCGTCGTCTGGACCGGCACCGCGGTCGCCGACCGGAAGGCGGACGCCGACCGGGTGCTCGGCTCCCTCAACGGCGTCCCCGGAGTCGCCGGCCAGGTGTCGCCCGCGATCCCCTCCGAGGACCGGGAGGCCCTCGAAGGCGTGGTGCCGCTGCGCCCCGATCTCGGGGACGCCCTCCCCGGCACCCTCGACCGGATACGGTCCGCCGCCGAGCGCGTCCCCGGGGCGACCGTGCAACTCGCCGGACCGGCCGCCACCCAGGCCGACCTGTCCGACGCCTTCGCCGGCATCGACGGACTGCTCCTCGCCGTCGCGCTGGCCGTCGTCCTGCTCATCCTGCTGCTCGTCTACCGCAGCGTGCTCCTGCCGCTGGTCATCATCCTCGGGGCGGTCTTCGCCCTGGGCACGGCCTGCGCGGTGGTGTACGCCCTCGCCGACCACGACGTCGTCCGCGTCGACGGACAGGTCCAGGGCATCCTCTCCATCCTCGTGATCGGCGCCGCCACCGACTACGCCCTGCTCCTCACCGCCCGTTGCCGCGAGGAACTCGCCCGCGGCGCCGACCGGTTCACCGCCGCAAGGGCGGCGCTGCGGCGGTCCTGGGCCGCGATCGTCGCCAGCGCGGCGACCGTGGCGCTCGGCCTGCTCGCCCTGCTGCTGAGCGACCTCACCAACAACCGCGCCCTCGGCCCGGTCGGTGCCATCGGCATCGCCTGCGCCGTCCTGACCTCCCTGACCTTCCTGCCCGCCGCCCTCGCCCTGCTGGGCCGCGCCGCCTACTGGCCCGCCCGCCCCCGCCCCGCCGACGAGCGGCGCGAGGGCGTCTGGCACCGGATCGCCGCTCTCGTCGACCGGGCGCCCCGGAAGGTCTGGACGCTCACCCTCGTCGTCCTGCTGGCGGGCGCCGCCTTCGCGCCCGCCCTCACCTCCAGGGGCGTCCCCCTCGACGAGACCTTCGTCGACGACGCCCCCTCGGTCGCCGCCCAGCAGGCCCTGAGCCGGCACTTCCCGGCCGGCTCGGGCAACCCCGCCGTGATCGTCGCGGACGCCGACCGGCTCACCGAGGTCGTCCGGGCCGCCCGGGACACCGAGGGCGTCGCCTCCGCCGCAGCGGTGAGCGCCTCCGGCCGCCCCGGCGGAGCCCCGCTGGTCGTCGACGGCCGGGTGCGTGTCGACGTCACCCTCACCGCCGCCCCCGACAGCGACACCGCCAAGGAGACCGTCGCCCGGCTGCGCACCTCCCTGCACGAGGTGCCGGACGCGGACGCCCTCGTCGGTGGCTACACCGCCCAGCAGTACGACACCCTGCGCACCGCGGAGCACGACCGCACCCTCATCGTCCCGGTGGTCCTCGCGATCATCCTGTTCATCCTGGTCGTGCTGCTCCGCTCGCTGCTGCTGCCCGTGCTGCTGGTCGCCACCGTGGCCCTGAACTTCCTGACCACGCTGGGCGTTTCGGCCCTGGTCTTCCGCCATGTGTTCGGTTTCACCGGCGCCGATCCCTCGGTGCCGCTGTACGGGTTCGTGTTCCTCGTCGCCCTCGGCGTCGACTACAACATCTTCCTGATGTCCCGGGTCCGCGAGGAGTCCCTGCGGCACGGACCACGGCAGGGGATGACACGCGGACTGGTCACCACGGGCGGGGTCATCACCTCCGCGGGCGTGGTGCTGGCCGCCACCTTCGCCGCCCTCGGGGTGATCCCGCTGGCGTTCCTCGCCCAGATCGCCTTCATCGTCGCCTTCGGCGTCCTGCTGGACACGCTGGTGGTCAGGTCCCTGCTCGTGCCTGCGCTGGTGCGCGACATCGGGGCCCGTGTCTGGTGGCCGACGTCCGTCGGCGGAACCGACAAGACGTGAACATGTCCGCCCGGATCCGGGGCAACCGGAACGGTACAAGACGGTTCGTCAGCGATGTTGGAGGTGTCTGCCGCTATGAGCGCGAAGGTGTTGGAGCGGTTTCCAGCGGGAGCTCCGCGCGGATCGTGGCCGGCAGAGGAGTACGCGGCACAGAGGCGGGCGCAGGGTGAGCCCGCGACCGTGGTGATGGACATCCAGTCCGACGCGTTCCTCGTGGTGGTCCCGGGGCGCGACGAGGACTGAACAGGCGGTGCACCCGGGCGGGACGAGAACCTGCCGAGAGGTTCGACCGGGCGGGACGAGGATCGGCCAGGAGGTTCACCGGGCGGGGCGGCACCCGAACGGGCGGTTCACCTGGGCGGGGTGAGCGTCCCGCCCAGCTGTCGGGCCCGGCGCACGAACACCTCGTGCAGGTCGTGCGCGGCGCGCGGCACGGACTCCGCCCTGCGGCGCTGAAGCATCAGCAGCACCCGGGTGGCGTCCCCCTCGATCGGCCGGTGGGTGATCGTGCCCTGCCGCTCCAGCGGATCCCCGACCACGCTGAAGTCGGGGAGCACGGTCACCCCCAGCCCCTCGGCCACCATCAGCTTGCCCATCTCGGCGCCGTCGGTGGAGTACGCGAAGGAAGCGTCACGGCCGTCGAGCAGCCGGTGCACGAAGCGGTGCATGACATACCCCGTACGCATCGCGATCAACGGCTGGGTCAGCAGATCGTCCACCGTCACCCACATGCGCGCGGCCAGCGGGCTGTCCGGGCGAAGACACACCACCGGCCGCCCGCGCAGCAGTTGCGCCGACTCGAAACCGGCCGGTGTGTCGTCGCCGTCGAGGTGGTTGACCAGCCCCAGGTCGAACCCGCCTTCCGACAGCGCCCGGTGGATCTCGGTCTGCTGCGCACCGACCACCTCGACCTGGGTGACCGGGTGCGCGGCCCGGAAGTCCTCGACGGCCGGAATGAGCAGCGGCACGGTCGCCGCGTTCACCGTTCCCACGCGGACCATACGGCTGATGCGGTGCTGCTCGCCCGCTGCCGCCCGCAACCGGTCCACGGCCTCCAGCACGCCGACGATGTGCGGCAGCAGCTCCCGGCCCTCCGCGCTCATCGTCGCTCCGGACCGCTTGCGCTCCAGCAGGTCGACCCCGAGCTCCCGTTCCAGATTTCGCACGGTCTCGCTCAACGCGGGCTGCGAAAGACGCAGTTCCTCCGCGGCCCGGCGCAATGAGCCGAGCCGGGTCACCGCGGCGATGTATTCCAGTTGTTCCGTCCGCATGCCCCGCAGAATGCGGTCCGTTTCCCGGCCGGTTCAAGGGTTTCCCTGTCACACGTTCGTGAAATTCAATGGTCCGCGATACGAGACCGGTCGGGTTTTCCTTGACGCCTCTCCCGGGCGGCTGTCACGATCGACGACATGAAGATGCGACTGGACCTCACGCGGCGACGCCATGTCGACCTCGCGCGCGTCTCCAGCGCCTCCTGTTGCGCCGCGGCCTGATCAACCCTCTCCGATCCGCCGCGCTTTCCTCTTTTTCCCACCCGAATTCAGCCAGCCCTCGTCCGGGCCCCTGCTGTGAATTCGGCGTGCCCGGAAACATTCCGCAACAGGAGTCACGCATGCCTGCCGCGCCCGTGAAATTCGCCTACTGGGTCCCCAACGTCAGCGGGGGACTCGTCACCAGCAAGATCGAGCAGCGCACCGACTGGGGCTACGACTACAACCGCGAACTCGCCGTCCTCGCCGAGAACAACGGCTTCGAGTACGCCCTCAGCCAGGTCCGCTACATGGCCAGCTACGGCGCCGAGTACCAGCACGAGTCGACCAGCTTCAGCCTCGCGCTGCTGCTCGCCACCGAGCGCCTGAAGGTCATCGCCGCCGTCCACCCCGGCCTGTGGCACCCCGGCGTCCTCGCCAAGCTCGGCGCCACCGCCGACCACCTCTCCAAGGGCCGCTTCGCGGTCAACGTCGTGTCCGGCTGGTTCAAGGGCGAGTTCACCGCCCTGGGAGAGCCCTGGCTGGAGCACGACGAACGCTACCGACGCTCCGAGGAGTTCATCACCGCCCTGCGGAGGATCTGGACCGAGGACCACGCCGAACTCGCCGGTGACTTCTACCGGTTGCGCGACTTCTCGCTCAAGCCGAAGCCCCTCAACACCGAGGAGCGCCCGCACCCCGAGATCTTCCAGGGCGGCAACTCCACCGCCGCCCGGCAGATGGCCGGCCGGGTCTCCGACTGGTACTTCTCCAACGGCAAGGACTTCGACGGGGTCACCGAGCAGATCACCGACGTCCGCAAGGCCGCTGCCGAAGTCGGGCGCACCGCACCGAAGTTCGGCCTCAACGGCTTCCTCATAGCCCGCGACACCGAGGCCGAGGCCCGCGACACGCTCAGGGAGATCGTCGCCCAGGCCGACCACGAGGCCGTGGAAGGCTTCGGCGCGGCCGTCAAGCAGGCCGGACAGTCCACCGGCGACAAGAAGGGCATGTGGCAGGACTCCTCCTTCGAGGACCTCGTCCAGTACAACGACGGCTTCCGCACCGGCCTCATCGGCACCCCGGAGCAGGTCGCCGAGCGGATCGTCGCCTACAAGAAGCTCGGCGTCGACCTGCTCCTGCTCGGCTTCCTGCACTACCACGAGGAGGTCGAGTACTTCGGCAGCCGAGTGCTCCCGCTGGTCCGCGAACTCGAAGCCCAGCTGCCCGACCACGAGCCCGTCCCCGCCCAGGTCTGAGGAGGTCACCGAGATGAGCACCGTCACCCGCACCGACTGGCAGAACCGTCCCGCCCCCGAGACCGCCGAGGACTGGATCGCCCGCGCCGCCGAGGTCGCTGCCGTCCTCGCCACCGACGCCGCCGCCCGCGACCGCGCGGGGAACACCCCGTATGCCGAGGTCCAGCTCCTCAAGGACGCCGGGCTCGTCACCCTCCTCGGTCCCGCCGAACACGGGGGCGGAGGCCAGGACTGGCCCACCGCGTACCGGGTTGTCCGCGAGGTCGCCAAGGCCGACGGCTCCATCGGCCAGCTTCTCGGCTACCACTACCTGTGGTTCTGGGCCGCCCGCCTGGTCGGCACCCGTGAGCAGTGGGAGCACGTGGAGGCCGAGGCCTCCCGGAACCGCTGGTTCTTCGGCGGCGCGGTCAACCCGCGCGACCAGGACGTCGTCGTGACCGAGGACGGTGACGACCTCGTCTACACCGGCCGCAAGTCCTTCTCCACCGGCAGCAAGGTCTCCGACGTCACCGTCCTCGAAGGCGTCCTGGAAGGCACCGACCAGCACATCTTCGCCATCGTGCCCTCCGACTCCGAGGGCCTGGCCTTCCACGACGACTGGGACAACATCGGCCAGCGCCTCACCGAGAGCGGCGGCGTCACCCTCGACGGCGTCCGCACCCCCTGGTCGTCGGCCGCCGGATACGTCGACAAGGTGTTCCGGCCGCGCGTCTACAACACCCTCAACGTCCCCACCATCCAGCTGGTCTTCGTCAACTTCTACCTCGGGATCGCGGGTGGCGCGCTGGAGACGGCCGCCACCTACACCCGCGAGAAGTCCCGCTCCTGGCTGCACGGCGGCTTCGAGCGCGCGGTCGACGAGCCGTACGTCATCGACACCTACGGCGACCTCACCGCCAAGCTCTGGGCGGCCGAGGCCCTCGCCGACGCCGTCGCCGCCGAGGGACAGAAGCTGCACGACGACCCCGACGCGGTCACCGAGAAGACCCGCGGCGACTTCGAGGTCCGGGTGGCCGCTGTCAAGGCCCGAGCCACCGACGTGGCCCTGGAGATCGCAGGCCGCATCTTCGAGGTGACGGGCGCCCGCTCCACGGCCACCTCGGAGGGCCTGGACCGGTTCTGGCGCAACGTCCGCACCCACACCCTGCACGACCCCGTCGCCTACAAGCGGCGCGAGGTCGGCCGCTGGGTCCTGGAAGGCGAACTGCCCGAACCCACCTGGTACTCCTGACCGCTTCCCGCAGGGGCGTCCCCTCCTGAACGGGGGGCGCCCCGCCCTCCTCCCCGAAAGAGGACCGCATGGCCACCGTCCTGTCCGTCTCCGGCAGCCCCTCCGCCTCCTCCCGCACCAACCGGCTGCTGCGCCACCTCGACCGGCGCCTCGCCGCCCAGGGCCACGAGGTGATCCCGCTCGACGTGCGCACGATCCCCGCCGAGGCCCTGCTCGGCGCCGACTTCACGCACCCGGCGATCGTCGAGGCCACCGAGCTGTTCGCCCGCGCCGACGGGGTCGTGGTCGGCACCCCCGTCTACAAGGCGTCGTACTCCGGAGTGCTCAAGGCGCTCCTCGACCTGCTCCCGCAGTACGCCCTGGCCGGCAAGACCGTGCTGCCCCTGGCCACCGGCGGTTCCACCGCCCACGTCCTCGCCATCGACTACGCCCTGCGCCCCGTCCTCAGCTCCATGGGCGCGGCCCACATCGTGCAGGGCTGGTTCACCCTCGACAGGGACATCACCGTGCACGACGACGGTTCGCTGACCGTGGCCCCTGTGGCAACCGAGGCCCTCGCCCAGGTCGTCGACCAGTTCTCGACCGCACTGGGCCACCGGCCGGTCCTGGCGGCGGCGAGCTGACGAGCATGTCCGCCCATGTGATCGCCGACGACGCGGAGGCCCTCGCGGCCGCCGCGTCGCTCGCCGCGGAGTTCCGCACCGGCGCCGCCGCCCGGGACGCCGAACGCAGGCTCCCGCGCGCGGAGTTGGACCGTCTCTCCGCCTCGGGGCTGCTCGCCGTCACCGTCCCCGCCGAGCACGGCGGAGCGGACGTGGCCGCGCTGACCCTGGCCGAGATCTTCCGGCTGCTCGCCTCCGCGGACGCGAGCCTGGCCCAGATCCCGCAGAGCCACTTCGCCTACGTCAACGTGATCCGCCGTCAGGGCACCGACGAACAGCGGAAGTTCTTCTTCGCCGAGCTGCTCGCCGGACGCCGGTTCGGCAACGCCCAGTCGGAGGCGGGCACCCAGCACGTCCAGGACATCCGCACCCGCCTGCACCCGCTGCCCGACGGCTCCTACCGCCTCGAAGGCGTCAAGCACTACTCCACCGGCGCCCTGTTCGCCGACTGGATCCCGGTGCTGGCCCGGGCCGGCGACGACAAGCTGCACGTCGCCTACGTGCCCAGGGACGCCCCCGGCGTCACCGTCGTCGACGACTGGGACGGCCTCGGCCAGCGCACGACGGCCAGCGGCACCGTCCGTCTCGACTCCGTGGCGGTCCCGGCCGACCGTGTGCTGCCCCACCACCTCACCTTCAAGGGGCCCCAACTCCACGGTGCCGTGGCGCAGTTGCTGCACGCCGCCATCGACACCGGGATCGCCGGGGGAGCGCTCGCCGAGGCGGCCGAGTTCGTCCGCACCAAGAGCCGCCCGTGGTTCGAGAGCGGTGTCGAGACGGCCGCCGAGGACCCCCTGCTGATCCAGCGCTTCGGTGAACTGGCCCTCCAGGTGCGGTCGTCGGAGGCGCTGCTGCGGGAAGCCGCCCGCGCGGTCGACCGGGCGCAGGCCGACCTGACCGACGACTCGGCGGCCGAGGCGTCCCTCGCGGTCGCCGCGGCCAAGGTGTCCGCGGCCCAGGCCGCGGTGGAGGTGGCGAGCGCCCTCTTCGAGGTCGCCGGCACCCGCTCGGCCCTGAACTCCCTCAATCTGCACCGCCATTGGCGCGACGCCCGCACCCACACCCTGCACGACCCGACCCGCTGGAAGATCCAGCACCTCGGCCGTCACGTGCTCAACGGCACCCGGCCACCCCGCCACGGCCTCCTCTGACGGCACCTTCCAGAGATCGGAGACCCCCACATGTCCCTCACCTTCCACTGGTTCCTGCCCACCAACGGCGACAGCCGCCATGTCGTGGGCGGCGGTCACGGCACACCGGCCACGGTCTCCGGACAGGACCGGCCGCCGACGGTCGCCTATCTGAGCCAGATCGGCCGCGCGGCCGAGGACCTGGGCTTCGTGGGCGCCCTCACCCCCACGGGCGCCTGGTGCGAGGACGCGTGGCTGACGACCGCGATGGTCAGCCAGAACACCGAGCGGCTGAAGTTCCTGGTCGCCTTCCGGCCCGGCTTCGTCTCGCCGACGCTCGCCGCCCAGATGGCGTCCACCTTCCAGCGCCAGTCCGGCGGACGGCTCCTGCTCAACGTGGTCACCGGCGGGGAGAGCCACGAGCAGCGCGCCTACGGGGACTTCCTCGACAAGGACGCGCGCTACCGCCGTACCGGAGAATTCCTGGAGGTGGTCCGGGGGTTGTGGGAAGGCAAGACCGTCGACCTCGACGGCGAGCACCTCCGGGTCGAGGACGCCAAGCTGGCCCGGGTGCCCGACCCGGTGCCCGAGGTCTACTTCGGCGGGTCCTCGCCGATCGCGGGTGAGGTCGCCGCGAAGTACGTCGACGTGTACCTCACCTGGGGAGAGCCGCCCGCGCAGGTCGCCGAGAAGATCGCCTGGATCCGGGGACTCGCGGCGAAGCAGGGCCGCACCCTGCGCTTCGGGATCCGCCTGCACGTCATCACCCGCGACACCTCCGAACAGGCCTGGGCCGAGGCGAACCGGCTCCTCGCGGGCTTCGACGCCGAGACCGTCAGGTCGGTGCAGGCCGGTCTCTCCCGCAGCGAGTCCGAGGGACAGCAGCGGATGCTCGCCCTGCACGGCGGCGACCGCGACCGTCTGGAGATCCACCCCAACCTGTGGGCCGGCATCGGCCTGGTGCGCGGTGGAGCGGGCACCGCGCTGGTCGGCAGCCACGACGAGGTCGCCGAGCGGATCAAGGAGTACCACGCCCTCGGCATCGACGAGTTCGTGCTCTCCGGCTACCCGCACCTGGAGGAGGCGTACTGGTTCGGCGAGGGCGTCCTTCCGCGCCTGGCCGCACAGGGCCTGTGGCAGCACCCGTCCGGCAGGACGGCCGCCCCCGCGGCGCAGGTGCCCTTCGCGAGCTGAAGAGGCCGTACCGTCCGGCAAGGATGTCGCTCGCGATGGGATGAGGCCACCCGTACGCTCACAGGCGGCACCGACGAGAGGAACAGCACGTGAGCGACTGGCAGTTGACCAGGACCTTCCGGAGCAGCTCCGGTGAGGTCCGCTGGGACACCCTCGGGGGCACAGGCCGAGACCCGGTCGTCCTCCTGCACGGCACGCCCTTCTCGTCCTATGTCTGGCGTGACATCGCCCGCGCCCTGTCCCGCCGCCACCACGTCTTCGTCTGGGACATGCCCGGCTACGGCACCTCGGAGATGTCCGACGGCCAGGACGTCTCCCTCGCGGCCCAGGGTCGGGTGTTCACCGAACTGCTCACGCACTGGGGCCTGGCCGAACCCCGTGTCGTGGCCCATGACTTCGGCGGCGCGGTGTCCCTCCGGGCCCATCTCCTGCACGGGGCCCGCTACCGCACGCTCACCCTGGTCGACCCGGTCGCGCTGGCCCCTTGGGGGTCACCGTTCTTCAGGCTCGTCGGCGAGCACTCCGAGGTCTTCGACCGGCTTCCGGCCGCCCTGCACCGGGCGCTGGTCCGTGAGTACGTCAGCTCTGCCAGCAGCCCAGGCCTGCATCCCACGGTTCTCGACAGGCTCGTCGAACCCTGGCTCGGCGAGGTGGGTCAGGCCGCGTTCTACCGCCAGATCGCCCAGGCCGACCAGCGTCACACCGACGAAGTGCAGGACCGCTACGGCGAGATCACGGTTCCGACCCTGGTGTGCTGGGGCGAGGACGACACCTGGATCCCCGCGGAAAAGGGCCGGGACCTCGTGTCCCGCATCCCGGGAGCACACCTCGAACCGATCCCCGGCGCAGGCCATTTGGTCCAGGAGGACGCCCCCGCCGCACTCTTGGCGGCCCTCCTCGACCAGTGCGCGGCGAGGACGATCGCTGGGCCGCGGGGTGGGTGAGGGAGGACGGGACCGCCTGGGACTGAACCGCCCGTACGGAATCGATTTCCTCGTGGGCGAGAGCGGCGGCTGCCTGCACGACGACGGACAGATACGGCCCTGGCTCGCCGAACTGAGGAAACGCCGGTCGATGTGACGCGGCTGCTCGCGCGAGGTGGTCGACACGGCGAACGTCGGCTGACGGGGCACTAGCTCTTCGCCAGTGCTTCCAGATGCGCCCGCCGCACCTCCGCCGTCTGCCCCTGCACCAGCAGGAACATCCCCTCGCGGAAGAGCCGTTGGGCCATGGCGTCGAGGGCCGTGGCGCGGCCGCCGCCGGCCACGACCGCCGCGGTCGTGGCCGCGCGCATCAGGTCGTACGAGCGCGTCTTGAGGGCCAGCCGTTCGGCGATGCGCTCGTGCGGGACGGGATGACCGGCCAGCGCGTACGCCTGCGCGCGCACCTCGTCGAGGCGACCGCGCAGCGCTTTGGCGGTCTCCGGCTCGCCCGCGTCCTCCAGGACCCGGAGCGCCGCGTACGCGACGCCGAAGACGGCGGGGGAGGCGTTGGTGTTGCGGGGCTGGTCGACCAGCGCGAACTTCTTCTGCGGGCTGTGCAGCACCACCGAATCGTCGGGCAGCCACAGACCGTCCAGGGCCAGGGAGACCGTCCGGGACGCCGTGAGCGCCGCGAGCCGCATCGGCTCCGACGCCCGCAGGCCCGCCTGCTCGCGGGCCTCGGTGAAGGCGAACACCACCTCGTCGGCCTCGGTCACCCCGGCCAGCAGCATCACGTCGTTCAGGCCCCAGCCGGTGTACCAGGGCACCGCCCCGTCGAACCGCCAGCCGCCCCGCTCGGCCGTCGCCCGCACCGGCACCCGCGGAAAGGCACGGACGTGCGCGAACGCGATACCGGCCAGCAGTTCCCCCGTCGCCAGCGGCCGCAGCAGCCGCTCCCGCACCGGCAGCCGGGTCTGCGCCAGCATCCGCACCGGCGTGTGGTGCTGGGTCTGCACGAACCAGGTCGAGCAGCAGGCCCCGGCGAGGATCTCCTGGACCTCCCGCGCCACCGCGTCGGGGGCGCCCGCACCGCCGTACTCGACCGGTGCGCTCACCCCGAGCAGCCCCGACCGCCTGATCGCCTCGATGTGGCTCACCGGCACCCCCTCCTGGTCGACCCGTGCCGCCTGCGGGGCGAGGAGACCGTCGGCGAGCGTGCGGGCGGTGGCGAGCAGCGGGTGCGGTGCGGAGGTCATGAGGAAGATTCTCCCGATCCCGTCGCGCGCGGTGTCGATCCGGGGGTGTGGCGTTCGTGTAGGAGGTGAGACAAGCTCACAGAAGGAGAACGCCATGGGGTACTACCTGCTCAACGTCATGCAGCCCGGCTGGGACGAGCTGCCCCCGCCCGAGGTGATGGCCGAGATCGGCAAACGGCTCGACGTCTTCCACCAGGAGCTGCGCGAGGCCGGCGCGTGGGTCTTCGCCGGAGGTCTGCACGGACCCGACGCCTCGACCGTGCTGCGCCCCCGCGACGGCGACGTGCTGATCACCGACGGGCCGTACGCCGAGGGCAAGGAACAGCTCGGCGGCCTGTGCATCGTGAAGGCGCCGGACCTCGACGCGGCCCTGGAGTGGGGGCGCAAGGCGGCTCTGGCGACCACCCTGCCCATCGAGGTGCGGCCCTTCCAGCACCAGTCCGAGGACTGATGACCCTCGACATCGAGGCGGTCTTCCGCGCGGAGTACGGCCGTGCGGTCGCCGTTCTGGTCCGCTTCCTCGGTGACATCGACCTCGCCGAGGAAGCGGTCCAGGACGCCTTCGCCACAGCGGTCCGGCGCTGGCCGGAGACCGGTGTGCCGCCCAGCCCGGCCGGCTGGATCATCACCACCGCCCGCAACCGGGCCGTCGACCGGCTGCGCCGCGAGTCCACCCGGGAGGCCCGGCACACCGAGGCCGCTCTGCTGCACACCCCTGACCCACCGCCCGAGGAGGGCCCCGTGCACGACGAACGGCTCCGCCTCCTCTTCACCTGCTGCCATCCCGCGCTCGCGCCCCAGGCCCGGGTCGCCCTGACCCTGCGGCTGCTCGGCGGTCTCACCACCGCGCAGATCGCCCGCGCCTTCCTGGTCCCCGAACCGACCATGGCCCAGCGCCTGGTCCGCGCCAAGGCCAAGATCCGCGACGCCCGCATCCCGTACCGCGTGCCCCGCGACGCCGACCTGCCGGACCGGCTCGGCGGGGTCCTCGCCGTGGTCTACCTGATCTTCAACGAGGGCTACGGCGGCACGCCCGAGCTGTGCGAGGAGGCCGTACGCCTGGGCCGGCTGCTGACCGAGCTGATGCCGGACGAACCCGAGGCCACCGGCCTGCTCGCGCTGATGCTGCTCATCGAGTCACGCCGAGCCGCCCGCACCGACGGCACCGGCGCCCTCGTCCCCCTGTCCGAGCAGGACCCCACCCGCTGGGACCGGGACCTGATCGCGGAGGGTCAGTCGCTCGAACGGCGGTGTCTGCGCCGGAACCGGCCCGGGCCGTACCAGATCCAGGCGGCCATCCAGGCCGTGCACAGCGAGCCACCGACCGACTGGGACCAGGTCCGCCGGCTGTACGACCAGCTCATGGCCGTGGCTCCCGGTCCGGTGGTGGCCCTCAACCGCGCGGTCGCCGTGGCGGAGACGGACGGGCCGGCCGAGGCGCTCGCCCTCGTCGACGCCCTCGACCTCGACGGCTACCACGTCCTGTACGCCGTCCGGGCCGACCTGCTGCGCCGCCTGGACCGCGGGGCGGAGGCCGCGGACGCCTACGCGAGGGCCGCCGAACTCACCGAGAACCCGGCGGAACGCACGTACCTGGCGGCGCGACGGCAGTCGCTCACGAGCCGTGACGGAAAGTAGTGCCGATCCTCCGGGAATTTCCTTGGCCCCAAAAAGGTTGCAATATACATCTGACCGTCTTGACCCAGGCCGCAAGGCCCGCGCACCCCAGCGAGGCACCCGTGAACCATCCCGCCCCCGAGCAGCCCGCCGACGTCGTCGCCCGACTGCGCGCCACCTTCCGCAGCGGTCGCACCAAGCCCGTCGAATGGCGCACGACCCAGCTGCGCCGCCTGCGCGAGCTGCTCACGGAAAACGGCACCGAGCTGGCCGCCGCGCTCCACGCCGACCTGGGCAAGAGCTCCACCGAGGCCTTCCGTACCGAGATCGACTTCACGATCCGCGAGATCGACCACACCCTGGAGCACCTCACCGACTGGCTGCGCCCCGAGTCCGCGCCGGTCCCGGCGCACCTGGGCGCCGACGCCACCGCGTGGACGCAGTACGACCCGCTCGGAGTGGTCCTCGTCATCGCCCCCTGGAACTACCCGGCCCAGCTGCTGCTCGCCCCGGTGGTCGGTGCCCTCGCCGCGGGCAACGCCGTGGTCGCCAAGCCGAGCGAGCTGGCCCCGGCCACCTCGGCGGCCATCGCCCGGCTGGTCCCCGCCTACCTGGACACCGACGCGGTGGCCGTCGTCGAGGGCGGTGTCCCCGAGACCACAGCCCTGCTCGCCGAGCGCTTCGACCACATCTTCTACACCGGCAACGGCACGGTCGGCCGGATCGTCCTGCGCGCCGCCGCCGAGCACCTCACCCCGGTCACCCTCGAGCTGGGCGGCAAGTCCCCGGCGTTCGTCGACCGCGACGCCGACCTCGCCGTGGTCGCCGACCGGCTGGTCCGCGGCAAGTTCCTCAACGCCGGACAGACCTGTGTCGCCCCCGACTACGTCCTGACCGACCCGGAGACCGCGGCGGCCCTGGAGCCCCTGTTCGTGAAGGCCGTCGAGACGCTCTACGGCGCCGACCCGGCCGCCTCCGGCGAGTACGGCCGCATCATCAACGAACGGCACTTCGACCGCCTCACCGGTCTGCTGGACTCCGGCCGCACGGTCGTGGGCGGCGAGAGCGACCGTACGGCCAAGTACATCGCGCCCACCGTCCTCGCCGACGTCGACCCCGAGGCTCCGGTCATGCGGGAGGAGATCTTCGGCCCGATCCTGCCGATCGTCACCGTCGACGGCCTCGACGCCGCCATCGACTTCATCAACGACCGCGACAAGCCGCTCGCGCTGTACGTCTTCACCGACTCCGACACCACTCGCGGCCGTATCGCCGACGAGACCTCCTCCGGCGGCCTCGGGTACGGTCTGCCGCTCGCCCATCTCACCGTCTCCGACCTGCCGTTCGGCGGGGTGGGCGAGAGCGGCATGGGCAACTACCACGGCCGCTACTCCATCGAGACCTTCAGCCACCGCAAGGCGATCCTGGAGAAGCCGCTCGTCTGACCGCCGGGCGCGCGAGTGGTGTCACGGGCCAAGTCGTCTGAACGCCGGGCGCGGGTGGTGTCTCAGGGGCCGAACCGTCCGACCGGCGAGGGCGGGCGGTGTCACAGGCCGAACAGGGCCGCCGCGTTGTCGTGGCACACCGCCCGCAGCCACGCGTCGCCCAGCCCGAGGCGCTCCAGCGACCGCAGCTGGTGCAGGTAGGCGTAGGGGATGTTGGGGAAGTCGGAGCCCAGCAGAATCCGGTCGCCGAGCGCGGTGAGCCGGGGCAGCTCCGCGGCGGGGAACGGCATGAACGCCTCGGTGAAGTCGGTGAACGCCATCGTCGTGTCCAGCCGCACCTCCTCGTACCGCTCGGCGAGGTCCAGGAACTCCGTGTACTCCGGCATCCCCATGTGCGCGACGATCAGCCGCAGCCTCGGGTGCCTCGCCAGCACCCGCGCGATGTTCTCGGGGCCGGTGTGCTTGCCGGGCGCCGGCCCGGATCCGCAGTGGATCACCACCGGGACACCGGCCTCGGCCAGCACGCCCCACGCCCGCTGGAGAAGTGCGTCGGCCGGGTCGTAGCCGCCCACCTGCACATGGGCCTTGAACACCCGCGCGCCGGCCTCCACGGCCTCCTGGACGTAGGCCTCGACGTCCGGCTCGGGGTAGAGCGTGCAGGTGTGCAGACAGTCCGGGGTGCGGGCGGCGAAGTCGGCGGCCCAGCCGTTCAGCCACCTGGCCATGCCGGGCTTGTGGGGGTACAGCATCGCGGTGAAGGCCCGGACGCCGAACCCCCGCAGGACGGCCGTGCGCTCCGCCTCCGCGGTGCGGTAGGTGATCGGCCACTCCATGCCACCGGTGAGCGGTCCGACGGAGTCGAAGTAGTCCCAGACCTTGTGCAGGACACGCTCGGGCATGAAGTGGGTGTGGACGTCGACCAGCCCCGGCAGGCCGAGGCGCTCCCAGAAGCGCCGGACCTCACCGGCCTCCTCGCTGACGGGCGCCACGCGGTGATCGTTCATGCCGCCCACCCTCCGCCCTGAGCGGCCGACGAGGCGAGACCTTCCGCGGGCGGCGCGGTGAGGCGTCCGTCACATACCGTTCGCCCATCCGCGGGAGTTCCCCGGCGGCGGAGCCGACGCGCCGACCGGCTCTCCTACCCTCGAAGACGACGAGCGCAGCACTGCGGGACACGGGGGGCGACGATGCACGAGTGGGCGATGCCGACGACCTGGACACCCCCGGTCGAGAGCCACCGAGGCGACGGTTTCGTCGCCACCCCGTTCTCCGAGCGCTGCGCGGGCCTCGTCGAGGCCGGGCACCACGTGTTCCTCGGGATCAGCCCCGGCAACGGCTACTTCTCCGAGGACCGGCTCGTCGCGCTGCTGCGCTGGGCCGCAGCCCGCTTCGCCCGGATCGAGATCGCCCACCCCGGCACCGACACCGTCGCCTGCACCTATCTCGGCCGCGGCTACGAACCCCGGCACGCCCGCGCCCGCGCCCACCGCGACGTACGCCAGACGGCCAACCGCGTCGCCCGGGCCGTGGACACCGCGCGACTGGACCCCGACCGCCTCCGCGTCGCGCAGTTCCACGCCTTCCACGACACCCCCGCGTACCGCGCCGCCCGCGAGCGCATCGCCCGCGCCCACCGGGAACAGGCCGCCTTCCACGCCACCTGCACCCGCATGGTCTCCGGCGTCCTGCGCACCACGATGCCGGCCGGCTGGACCCCGACCACCGGCCAACTGACAGCGGGCTCCGAGTACTTGGACAGCGAGCTGCCCTTCCTCCTGGACACCCCGGGCATCCTTGGCGTCCCGGCCTCCGTCTTCGCCTACCGGGCCACCCCGGCCCTCGCGGGCTTCCTCTACGGCCCGGACGCCCTGCTCCCGGCCGCGGACACCCAGGGCTTCGTCACGGTCGAACCGCTCCCGGCGGCGCGCTGACGCCGTACCGGGACCCGGGGTGTGCCGTCCCGCGCCGCTTCCGGCAAGCTCGACACCGGACAGCACCACCGCACCCCCGCAGAGAGTTGACGTCATGACCGACAAACTCACCGTGAGCGTCCTGGGCACCGGCATCATGGGCGCCGCCATGGCCCGCAACCTGGCCCGCGCCGGACACGCCGTCCGCGCCTGGAACCGCAGCCCCGACAAGGCGCGGCCGCTGGCCGAGGACGGCGTCGCGATCGCCGGCAGTCCCACCGAGGCGGTACGGGGCGCCGATGTCGTCCTGACCATGCTGTACGACGGCCCCGCGGCCCTGGACGTGATGCGCCAGGCGGCCGAGGGCCTGCGCCCGGGCATCGCCTGGGTGCAGTCGACCACCGCGGGCGTCGAGGCGATCTCCGACCTGGCCGCCTTCGCCCGCGAGCATCAGCTGGTCTTCTTCGACGCCCCCGTGCTGGGCACCCGCCAGCCCGCCGAGGCCGGTCAGCTGCTCGTCCTCGCGGCCGGACCGGTCGCCGCCCGTGACACGGTCACGCCGGTGTTCGACGCCGTCGGCGCGCGCACGGTGTGGACCGGGGAGGACGGGGCCGAGGGCAGCGCGACCAAGCTGAAACTGGTGGCCAACAGCTGGGTGCTGTCGGTGACCAACGCGGCGGGGGAGGCGCTCGCCCTGGCCAAGGCCCTCGGCGTCGACCCGCAGGGCTTCTTCGACGCCATCGACGGCGGACCGCTCGACATGGGCTACCTGCGCGCGAAGTCGGGGCTGATCCTGGAGGGCCGCTTGTCCCCGGCCCAGTTCGCGGTCTCCACCGCCGCCAAGGACGCCCGTCTCATCGTCGAGGCGGGTGCGGGCGGCGGCGTACGCCTGGACGTGGCCGCCGCGAGCGCGGAACGCTTCGAGCGGGCCGCCGCGCAGGGACATGGCGACGAGGACATGGCGGCCGCGTACTTCGCCAGCTTCGACGAGAAGGCGTGAGCGTGGCGGAGCCTGCATGGAGAGCGGCGGGGCAGGCGTGAGCGTGGCGGGGCAGGCGTGAGCGTGGCGGGGCAGTACGTGAGCGTGGCGGAGCAGGCGTGAACCGGGTGATGAACGCCCCGCGCGTCAGGTCTCGCTGCTCAGCGGGTGACTGAAGCCCTGGTCGGAGATGAGCCGGGCGCCCTGCGCGAGCTCGCCGGCGAACCGCTCCACCGCCTCGTACGGGAAGCGGTGGCTGGGCCCGCTCACGGAGAGGGAGGCCACGACCCTGCCCGTGCGCCCGGTGACGGGGACCGCCACGGCGGTGAGCCCCTCGTCGAACTCGCTGCTGCTGACGGCGTACCCGCGCTCGGCTGCCTCCGCGGCCCAGGTCCGCAGCCGCCCGGCCTGCTCCTCGCCCTGCGGTGAGGTGGCCGCGACCCGGCGCAGAAACGTCTCCGAGGCGTCCCGCAGCAGGATCTTCGAGGAGGCGCCGGCCCACAGGGGCTGCTCGTCACCCACGTCCACGACATGGCGCAGCGGATGCGGGCTCTCCTCGTGGGCCACGCAGATCCGGTGGACGCCCCGGGCCACGAAGAGGTTGACGGTCTCGCCAAGCCGGTCCGCGAGGTCCCGCATCACCTTGCGGGTCTCCTGCGGCACCTCCCACTGGCCGCGCGCCAGATAGGCCCAGCGCCACAGGGCCGGCCCCGCTGTGTAGCCGGACGGGTGCGCGCCCAGCAGCCCCGACTCCTCCAGGGTCTGCACCAGCCGCAGCGCGGTCGTCTTGGCGAGCCCGGTCGCCTCGGTGATCTCCCGCAGGGTGATCACGGGCCGGTCCTCGGTCAGCAGGGTGAGGATGTCGAAGGCCCGCCGCACACTGCGCACCCCGCCCGACTGCTGGTCGGGCTCGCCCTCCGCCCGCGTCCGTCCCTCGCTCACCCGACTGCCTCCCCGTCGCGTCCGCTGATGGTCCGACCGTAGTCCGCTCTGCGGACCCAGGAAACCACGCGATACCGGAAATCTTCGTCGGACTCCTCCCGATGGAGGGGATCCGGCCCCTTGTTCGGACGCCACGCGCGTCCTAGGCTGACCGCAGAGTGGATCGAGTGATCCGTCTAGTGGTCCAACGGGGAGTCTCAGTGACAGGGAGCGACCATGCGTAAGTCCATCGCCACCGTCTGCCTCAGCGGCACCCTCACCGAGAAACTCACCGCCGCCGCCCGCGCCGGATTCGACGGGGTCGAGATCTTCGAGAACGACCTCCTGGCCAGCCCCCTCACCCCGGAGGAGATCGCCGCCCGCACCGCCGACCTGGGCCTCAGCATCGACCTGTACCAGCCGATGCGGGACATCGAGGCCGTCTCCGAGGAGGACTTCACCCGCAACCTCAGGCGCGCCCGGCACAAGTTCGAGCTGATGCGCAGGCTCGGCGCCGACACCGTCCTCGTCTGCTCCAGCGTGTCCCCGCGGGCGGTGGACGACGACTCCCTCGCCGCCGAGCAGCTCAGCCGACTCGCCGACCTGGCCCGGGAGTCCGGCGTCCGGGTGGCCTACGAGGCGCTCGCGTGGGGGCGGCACGTCAGCACCTACGACCACGCCTGGCGCATCGTCGAGGCCGCGGGGCACCCGGCGCTCGGCACCTGCCTGGACAGCTTCCACATCCTCTCCCGCGGCTCCGACCCGAAGGGCATCGAGGACATCCCGGGCGAGAAGATCTTCTTCCTCCAGCTCGCCGACGCGCCCCGCATGGCCATGGACGTCCTCCAGTGGAGCCGCCACCACCGCTGCTTCCCCGGCCAGGGCGGCCTCGACGTCGCCGGACTCCTGCGGCACGTCCTGAACGCCGGGTACGAAGGCCCCCTGTCCCTGGAGGTCTTCAACGACGTGTTCCGCCAGGCGGACGCGGGCCGCACCGCCCTGGACGGCCTGCGCTCCCTGCTCGCCCTGGAGGAGACCGCCGGGGTCCTGCCGCTCCCGGCCCCGGTGGTCCCCTCAGGGGTCGCCTTCGCGGAACTCGCCACCAGCGACCCCGAACCCGTCGGCGCACTCCTCACGGCCCTCGGCTTCACCCGCACCGCCCGCCACCACGGCAAGCCGGTCGACCTCTGGGCGCGGGACGAGGCCAGGGTCCTGGTCAACGCGGGCGCCGCAGGCCGCCGTACGGACACCACGCTGGCCGCCGTGGGCCTGGAGACGGCGGATCCGGAAGCCTCCGCCCGCCGCGCCGAAGCCCTGCTCGCGCCCGCCCTGCCGAAACGCCGGAGCGCACAGGACGTCCCCCTGGAGTCCATCGCTGCCCCGGACGGCACCGAAGTCCTCTTCTGCGCCACTGGCCGCCCCGAACTCCCCAGCTGGACCGACGACTTCGCCCGCACGGCGGACAGCGCCCCCGCCGGCCGCACGGCGATCGACCACCTCGCCTTCACCCAGCCCTGGCACCACTTCGACGAGGCCGTGCTGTTCCATCGCACGGTCCTCGGCCTGAGCCCCCACGACACCGTGGAACTCGCCGACCCCTACGGCCTGTTCCGCAGCCGGGCCCTGTCCGCTTCCTCCGCCGCGGACGGGCCCCGACTCGTCCTCAACCTCGCGCCCTCCCCGGAGGAGGACGGCGGAACGCGCGCCCGGCACGTGGCGTTCGCCGTCGACGACCTCGTCGCGGCGGTGCGCGGCTTCCGTGCGGCCGGGGCGCGGCTGCTGCAAATCCCCGCCAACTACTACGACGACCTGGAGGCCCGGTTCGACTTCCCGGAAGGGGAGTTGGAGACCTTCCGCGAACTCGGCATCCTCTACGACCGCGACGAGCAGGGCGGGGAGTTCCGCCACTGCTACACCGAGACGGTCGGGCAGGTGTTCTTCGAGTTCGTGCAACGCTCCGGCGGCTACCGCGGCTTCGGCGCGGCCAACGCGCCCGTCCGGCTGGCCGCACAGCGCAGGTAGGAGTTCGGGAATTCGCGCCGGTCGCGGGTCCGGGGTGTCCCGTCATCCGCTGGTCCCGGGTGTGTCGTCATCCGCCGGTGCCGGGTGTGCCATCATCCGCCGATGACCTCCGAAACGATCACCGCGGACGCGGCAGGCACCTGGACACTCGGCGATCTCACCGTGAACCGCATCGGCTTCGGCGCGATGCGGCTGACCGGCAGCGCGGCCTTCCACCTCGGCACCCCGAGCGACCGCGCGCGCTCCGTGGCGGTGCTGCGCAGAGCGGTCGAGCTCGGTGTCGACCACATCGACACGGCCGCCTTCTACTTCTCCTCGCTGCGTTCCGCCAACGAGATCATCAACAGCGCGCTCTCCCCGTACCCCGACGACCTCGTCATCGTCGCCAAGGTCGGGCCGTACCGGGACTACTCCGGGGAGTGGGGGACCTCGGCCCGGCCGGAGGACCTGCGCGGCCATGTCGAGGAGAACCTCCGGCAGCTCGGCCGCGACCACCTCGACGTGGTCAACCTGCGCCGGATGGGGCAGGACTCGATCGCCGAGCACTTCGGGGCACTGGCCGAACTGCGGGACAAGGGACTGATCCGGCACCTCGGCATCTCGAACGTCTCACCCCGCCACCTCGCCGAGGCGCAGGCCGTCGCACCCGTGGTCTGCGTCCAGAACCGGTTCGGGCTGGGCTCCGGCAACCCGGGCACCGACGAGATGCTGCGGATCTGCGGCGAACAGGGCATCGCCTTCGTGCCGTTCTACGCCATCGCCGGCGAGGGCGGCGAGCAGGGAGCCACCACCGGCCACGACGAGGCGGTCCTGGCGATCGCCGAGGCGCACGGCGCCACCCCCGCCCAGATCCGGCTCGCCTGGACCCTCGCCCAGGGCCCGCACGTCCTCGCGATCCCCGGCACCGGCAACCCGGACCACCTCGCCGAGAACGTCGCGGCGGGCGCGCTCCGGCTCACCGACGACGAACTCGACACGCTGAACTCACTGCATCGCAAGGCGGGTTGAGCGGTCATACCACCCAGGTGCCGTCCTTCATGATGTGCCGCCCGCGCATCTCGTGGATGCCGTGCAGGGCCTGCACCGCGCGCGGGCGCACCTCGAAGAAGGCGTAGGACGGGCTGTCCTCGCGCGGATCCCAGCCGTGCTTGGCCAGGAACGCGTCGAGCGCCCCGGCCGGTACGTCCTGGCCGCCGTAGGTCCGCACGTCACCGTCGATGAGCACGACGTCCTGGGTGTCCCCGAAGGCCAGCCGGGTGCGGCCGCCGTCGTGCAGATTGCGGCCCGTGGGGTTGGTGATCCGGGTGGACAGCCACACGCACCCTTCGTGCCAGACGAACCACAGCGCGACCAGACAGGGCAGCCCCTCGGCGTCGGCGGAGGCCACCCAGATGTCCGTCTCCCGCTCCAGGCGGGCCAGTACGTCGCGCTTGCGCTGCTCGGGGGCGCGGCTCTCGGTGATCGTCATGGGCGGGAGGCTACCCCTGACCCGGTCACCGGCGCCTCGGTCCCGGGCCCTAAGACCCTCGACCGAGCCCACCCGAAGAGGCCTTCGCCCACGGGAAGGGGCCGACGGCAAAAAGCCTTTGAGCGCGGCGGCGCGACGCTGCTAGGTTCCCGGTGGATCGTGAATCGTCGTAGGGAGGTGAGCCCCGTGAACGCAGTTACCCGTGGGTGCTCCCTCACTCCGTCACGGTCCGGCGGCTGACGTTCGGTGTCGCCGGGAGCGCCTGAGATCGAGGCACTCCTGGAGGGAGACTCCGATGAACACACAGCCTTTCCCCACCCGTCCGAGTGGGCACGCGGTGACGGTCACCCGGGTCGCGGACAGACAATGGCACGCCCTGGACGACGACTTGGTGGTCGGCCGCGGGCATGCCCTGCACCGGCCGGACGGACGCCTGTTCGTCAGCATCGACGCCTGGCACGAGGCCCCCTTCGACCGGCTCGCCGAGGCGATGCAGGCGGCCCTTCCGGCGCCCCTGTACACGGTCGTCGACGAAGCCGACACAGAACTGACGGCCCGTTGGCTACGAGCCGGGTTCACCGTCCGGCGTCGTGAAGGGGAGTACGCCGTGCCGACCGACCCGCGTCTCACCGGGCTCGGAGAAGTCCTTCCGCCGCCCGGCGTGACGATCGTGCCGGCCGGTGAGGCGGACGAACGTCTGCTGCGCGCGGTGGACGGGGCGATCCGCGAGGAGGTCGAGGCGGGCGCCGGCTGGCAGTCGATGCCCGCGGAGGTGATCCCCTTCCCCGAGGGCGACACCGTCGTCGACCCGTCGAAGTACGCGGTGGCCGCTGCACCTGACGGCTACCTGGGCCTGATCCGGGTGGTGACGGTGATCCGGCCGCGCATCGGGCTGCTCGCGGTCCGGTCCGGCGCACAGCGGCGCGGTATCGCCAGGGCCCTGCTGGCCCACGCCCTGGGAACACTGCACCGCGCCGGGTTCACCGAGGCCTGGGCCGAGGTCCAGGAGACCAACCGGGCGGCCTCGGCACTGTTCGCGGGCGTCGGCGCCCGCCCGACGAGCAGCAACCTGGAGCTGGTGCGATGACGAAGGACAAGAACGTCATCGAGGTCGAGGGCCGGGTCGTCGAGTGCCTGCGCAGCGCCATGTTCACCGTGGAGCTGGAGAACGGCCACCAGGTGCTCGCGCACATCAGCGGGAAGATCCGCAAGCACTACATCAAGATCATGCTGGAGGACCGGGTCCTGGTGGAGCTCCCGCCGTACGACCTCAGTCGCGGCCGGATAGTCTTCCGGTACCGGAACTGACGCCGGTCGGCATCCCCGGCAGCAGCTGAACCGGGGCTCCGGTCAGGGCGTCCGCCCGACCGGAGCCCCGCCGGGCTCAGCCCAGCCGCTCGTGCAGGAAGGGCACCGTGCGCTGCCAGGCCAGGGCGGCGGACTCGGGGTCGTGGACCGGGCGGCCGTCGTTGAAGAAGGCGTGGCCGGCCGGGTACATGCGCAGGTCGGGCGTGATCCCGGACTGCTCCCTGACCGTCTCGCGCAGGGCGTCCAGGTGCTCCGCCGGGATGCTCTCGTCGAGCTCGCCGTAGTGGCCCAGGATCTCCGCCCGCAGCCCGGAGAAGTCGGGCAGCTCGCCCTGGATCACCCCGTAGAACGGCACGGCCGCGCTCACCCGTGGATCGGCCGCGGCCAGGTACAGCACGAATCCGCCGCCCATGCAGAAACCGACCGCGCCCACGGTCTCCGAGGTGACCTCGGGCAGCGACAGCAGGTGGTCGACCGCCCCGGAGAGCAGCTCCACGCCCCGCCCGACCGGGAGCTCCTGCATCATCCGCAGGGCCTCCGCGTCCTCGTGGGCGACGTTGCCGCCGTACAGGTCGGGTGCGAGGGCGACGAAGCCCTCCGCCGCGAGCCGGTCGGCGACGTCGGCGATGTGGTCGGTCAGACCCCACCACTCCTGGATGACGATGACGCCCGGGCCGCTCCCGGCCGGCGGCAGCGCCAGATAGCCGTGCGCGGTGGTACCACCGCTCGGGAAGGTGACGTTCTGGTGGGCGGGTTCTCCGGTCGACTTCGGCAGTTCGGTCACGGTGCTCGACTCCTGTGCGGCAGACCTGTGGTGGGGGGGCGCCGGGGCGGGACCCCGGCGGTGATCGCCAGCCTGTCACACGCCCTCCGGCCAGCCTGTCGCGCGCCCCTCGGCCCGCCTGTGGCGGCCCTGGAGGAAGAGACTGGCGTCTCTGACGTTTTACGTATAACCTCTCCCGTCAACCACCCCTCCCGGAAGGCTCCGATGAGACGCGTCGCCCTGGTCACCCTCGTCGTCGACGACTACGACGAGGCGATCCGCTTCTACACCGAGGCCCTCGGCTTCCGGCTCGTCGAGGACACCCCCCGCCCCGACGGCTCGCGCTGGGTCGTCGTGCGCCCGGACGCCCGTGAGGGCGGCACCGACCTGCTGCTGGCCCGCGCCAAGGACGAGGACCAGCGCGCCCGGGTCGGGGACCAGACCGGCGGTCGCGTCGGGTTCTTCCTGCACACCGACGACTTCGCCAGCGACCACGCCCGGATGCTCGCCGCGGGCGTGACCTTCCTGGAGGAGCCGCGCCACGAGCCGTACGGCTCGGTCGCCGTCTTCCAGGACCTGTACGGAAACCGCTGGGACCTGCTCCAGCCCGCCGCCTGACCCTCCCGCCACCCTGTTCGAGGAAAGACCCGCCATGACCGCTACGCGCGTAGACGCCGCTTCCGTACGTCGCCTCCCCAAGGCCGTCCTGCACGACCACCTCGACGGCGGCCTGCGTCCCGCCACCCTCGTGGAACTGGCGGCCGAGGTCGGCCACACCCTGCCCACCACCGACCCCGACGAGCTCGCCGCCTGGTACGTCGAGGCCGCCAACTCCGGCGACCTGGTGCGCTACATAGCCACCTTCGAGCACACCCTCGCCGTCCTCCAGACCCGCGCGGGCCTGCTGCGCGCGGCCGAGGAGTACGTCCTCGACCTGGCCGCCGACGGTGTCGTCTACGGCGAGGTGCGCTACGCCCCCGAGCTGAACACCACCGGCGGACTCGCCATGGCCGAGGTCGTCGAGACCGTCCAGGAGGGCCTCGCGGCCGGTATGGCGAAGGCCGCGGCGGCGGGCACCCCCGTCCGGGTCGGCACCCTGCTGTGCGGGATGCGGATGTTCGACCGGGTCCGCGAGGCCGCCGACCTGGCCGTGGCCTTCCGGGACGCCGGTGTCGTCGGCTTCGACATCGCGGGCGCCGAGGACGGCTTCCCGCCCGCCGACCACCTCGCCGCCTTCGAGCACCTGCGTCGCGAGAACGTGCCCTTCACCATCCACGCGGGCGAGGCCCACGGCCTGCCCAGCATCCACCAGGCCGTGCAGGTCTGCGGGGCCCAGCGCATCGGCCACGGTGTGCGCATCACCGAGGACATCCCCGACCTCGCGAGCGGCAAGCTCGGCCGGCTCGCGGGCTGGGTCCGCGACCGCCGGATCGCCCTGGAGATGTGCCCCACCTCCAACCTTCAGACCGGTGCGGCCGTCTCGATCGCCGAGCACCCGATCACGGCTCTGAAGGACCTCGGTTTCCGGGTCACCCTCAACACCGACAACCGGCTGGTGTCGGGGACGACGATGACCCGTGAGATGACTCTCCTGGTCGAGGAGGCGGGCTGGACCGTCGAGGACCTGCGCACGGTCACGGTCAACGCCCTCAAGAGCGCGTTCATCCCGTTCGACGAGCGCAAGGCCCTCATCGAGGACGTCGTCCTGCCGGGCTACGAAGCCGCGCTCTGAAGCAGCCCCCGCAGATAGGCGGCCTGTCCGACGTGCTGGAGATCGTCGGACAGGACGCTCACCAGCCGGACGCCCAGCGTGACCGGCGGATCCCACCTCTCGTCCACGACCCGCTCCAGATCCTCGGCGGTCAGCCCGCGCAGGGCTTCGAGACTCTGGGCGTGGACGGCGTCGTAGTACCCGGTCAGCAGGTCCGCGGAGTCGACCCGCACCTTCGCGACCTGCGCGGAGCTGTGGCCGTAGCCGATGTCACGCGGCTTCAGACCGAGGCCGAACTGCTTCTCCCAGTCCTGCGTCAGCCAGACCTGGTCGAGTCCGAAGGCGCCGGCCACGTGGTCGTCCTGGACCCGGGTGAGATGCCAGACGAGCCAGGCGATCGAGTTGGCGTCCGGGCCGGGGCGGTGGTGGAGGTCGTCCAGGGGCAGGCCCTCGACGACGGCGTGGACTTCTTCCTGGATACGGGTGAACCCGTCGATGAGGATGTCCTTTGCATGCATGACGTCCACCCTCGCGCATCGCACCGCGTTCCGCCTCGCAAAAACCGAACCCGCGTCCCGCTGCGCAGAACCCGACGCCGAGTCCCGCTGCGCAGAACCCGGCTCTGTGAATCGCTGCGGAGAAACGGAACCCGTGGCCGCCCGCCGCGCAGGACCCGAACCCCGTCTCACGCGTCCGGGATCCAGCTCCCGTGGAAGCCCAGCGGCACCCGGCCCGGCAGATGGATGCGGGCCACCGGCTCGGCCGTGAAGTCCTGGGCCGAGAGGATCAGCAGGTCCGAGGCCCCGCGATCGGGGTTGTGGACGTACGCGATGGCATAGCCGTCGTCCTCGGCGGCCCGTCCGTCGCAGGCGTCTGACGGTACGAACACCGCCTCGCTCGCCGCCGCGCCCCGGGGCAGCCGGTGCACCTGCGTGGTCCCGCGCAGCAGGTCGTGCTTGATGAGTGCGTTGCTGAACGCCCGGTCGGGCGGCGGGTTGCCGTCGACCGCCTGATAGGCCGCCGCCATCTCCGCGGAGGCGGCCGCGTAGCCGTAGCGGTGCCGACGGGACACCAGCGCCTCGTTGACCCGCGGGAACTCCTGCGGCCGGTCGTCGAGGGTCCGTACCCGCACCCGGCCCTGCCGCAGGTCGACCGTCCAGCGGTCCAGCCGCGGAGTCCCCGGCCCGTACGGCCCGCCCGAGCCGTTGCCCGCCACCAGGAAGGGCCCGTCGAAGTTGGTCGTGTCGATGACCAGGTTCGGACCCTCCTCGTAGGCGTTCAGGGTGTGCGAGTAGTACACCGGGTCCACCTCGAACCAGCGCACCGCACCGCCCTTGCGCGGCAGCACGCCGATCCGCGCCGGATGCCGGTCGTTCCAAACGTACGGCACGATGTCGCCGCGCTCGGCGCCCGCGGGGTCGAAGGTCACCGGCATGTCGAGGATCACCACGTAGTGCTCGGTGAGCGCGAAGTCGTGGATCATCGGCGCGTCCGCCACCGGGACCTTCGTACTGCGCGCGACCCGGCCGGCCGGGTCGACGACCAGGTGCCGGACGTGGTCCCAGGTCGGGTAGTAAGCGATGGCGTGCAGCTCACCGGCGTGCGCGTCGAACTTGGTGTGGGCGGTGAACGCGCCCTCCAAGGTGCCGCGGAAGTCGTAGGTGCCCACGGTGTTCAGCTCGTCGTCGAGCTCGTACGGCAGCGGTCCGCTCTCCTGGAGCGCGAGGATTCGCCCTCGGTACGGGATCACGTGGGTGTTGCACGGGAAGTCGTCGGGCGGGACCGGGCCCGGGTAGGGCTCGCCGAGCTTCTTCGCCACCTGAGACGAACGCACCCAGCGGTTGCGGTACCACTCGGCCCGCCCCTCGCGCAGGCGCACGCCGTGCACCATGCCCTCGCCCAGCATCCAGTGGTGGGCGCGCGGGTCCTCCAGGCCCAGGGCGTTCGGGCCGTTGCGCAGATAGCGGCCGTTCAGCTCGCGTGGGATGCGGCCGGTGACCGGCAGGTCGAAGGCCGTCAGCTCCTCGGTGACGGGCTTGAACGCCCCCTCCAGAAAGGGGAAGCGGCGCGCTGCCCGGGGTGCCGCCGCGGCGGGCGAAGCAGCCGCTCCGGTGCCGACGAGCGCCCCGGCCGCCGTGATCGCTGCCGCGCCGCGCAGGACATTGCGTCGGGTGGGATCCGTCATCGTCATCTGCCCTACTCCTGACCGTGGTTGTGCTCGGGAACGGTCACGAGTCTGGTGCGCGGAACGGATCAGGTCAGGAGGGGTGGGGCCCGTCCTGGGGTGTACCCAGACCCCCTGTTTCCAGCAGAGCGTCAGGTTTCGAGCAGGGACATCAGCGCCCGGGCCGCCGGACTGGTCGCCTGCGGAGGCGGCAGCAGGGCGACCGTCTCGTACACGGCCTCGCCGGTGCCCTTGACGGGCAGCGCCGTCAGCGCCGGCCGCTTGTGCCGGAAGTGCTGCGGAACGACGGCCACGCCGAGGTTCTCGTCGACCAGGTCGAGAAGGCTGTGCACGTCGTTGACCTCCAGCGTGACGTTCCGGCGCAGGCCCGCCTCGGCGAAGGCCGCGTCGGTGGTGCGCCGCGGGCCCCAGTCGGGATGGAAGTCGACGAACACCTCTCCTGCCAGGTCCTCCGGCGTCACGGCCGCGCCGGCGGCCGCCAGCCGGTGACTGCGGTGGCACAGCACGGTCATGGGCTCGCTCGACAGGGGTACGACCCGCAACTGGTCGGTGTCCTCCTGGGCCGCCCGGACGGCGAACGCCAGATCCAGCCGACCGGCCGCGACCTCCTCCGCGAGCGCGGCCGAGCCCGCCTGGCGCAGACAGATCTCCACGTCCGGGTGCTGCCGCCGGAACGCGGCGAGCAGCCCCGCCACATGCAGCCCGGCGACACACTGCTCGGAGCCGATGGCGAGCGTCCCGCGCAGGACTCCCTGCACCGCGGCCACCGCCTCGTGGGCCGACCGCACCTGGGCGAGGATCCGCTCGGCCTCGCCCAGCAGCGCCCGCCCTGCCGGGGTGAGCGTCACCCGCCGGGTCGTCCGCACGAACAGCGGGGTCTGGAGCTCCCGCTCCAGCGCGCGGATGGACGCGGACAGCCCCGACTGGGACACGAGCAGCCGCTCGGCGGCCCGGGTGAAATGCTGGTCCTCGGCGACCGCGACGAAATGCTGGAGATGACGCAGTTCCATGATTGAGAAGCTTATCCGCTGAATTCCATCACATTCTTCTGTTGGACCAATGGCCCGAGGTCGCGAAAGAGTGGGTGGAGGATCTGAGGACGGATCCGAGGACCTCCGTGTCAACCCCTCTGGAGTCGCGTTGTACACCGCACACCCCGACCGCTACGCGGACATGCCCTACCGGCGCACCGGCCGCAGCGGCCTGAAGCTCCCCGCGATCTCGCTCGGCCTGTGGCACAACTTCGGTCCGGCGGACCGTACCGTCGAGACCCAGCGGGCCATCCTGCGCCGGGCCTTCGACCTCGGGGTCACGCACTTCGACCTCGCCAACAACTACGGTCCGCCGCCCGGCGCCGCCGAGTCCGCGTTCGGCGAGGCCCTGAAGGACGACTTCGCGTCCTACCGCGACGAGCTGGTCATCTCCACCAAGGCCGGCTACCTGATGTGGCCGGGACCGTACGGCGAGTGGGGCTCCCGCAAGTACCTGCTGTCCTCGCTGGACCAGAGCCTCACCCGGATGGGCCTCGACTACGTCGACATCTTCTACTCGCACCGCCCCGACCCGGAGACTCCGCTGGAGGAGACGATGGGCGCGCTGCACACCGCGGTCCAGCAGGGCAAGGCGCTGTACGTCGGCATCTCCAACTACAACGCCGAGCAGACCCGGGAGGCCGCCCGCATCCTCGGCGAGCTGGGCACCCCGCTCCTCATCCACCAGCCCCGCTACTCGATGCTGGACCGGCGACCCGAGGACGAGGGCGTCCTGGACGCGCTGGACGAGGTGCAGGCCGGTTCGATCGTCTTCTCGCCGCTGGAGCAGGGTCTGCTCACCGGCCGCTACCTGGACGGCATTCCCGAGGACTCCCGCGCGGCGAGCGACAGCCCCTTCCTGAACTCGGACGCGGTCACCGAGGACCTGGTGGCCAGGCTGCGCGCTCTGAACGACCTCGCCAAGGACCGCGGCCAGACCCTGGCGCAGCTCGCCCTGGCCTGGGTGCTGCGCGGCGGCCGGGTCACCTCGGCCCTGGTCGGCGCGAGCAGCCCGAAGCAGATCGAGGACAGCGTGGGCACGATCGCCAACCTGGACTTCGAGGCGGAGGAACTGGCCAGGATCGACGCGATCGTCAAGGGCTGACCGCCCTCGGAAGCGGGCGCGTGAGCGAACGGGCACCGGCTTGCGGCCGGTGCCCGTTGGTCGTGCCGTTCTCCGGTTCGGCCCTCAGGCGCCCGCGGGCAGCCGGTCCAGGAAGCCTAGCACGGTGCCGATCCGGCCGTCGTCGGCCAGCGTGATCACATCGGAGCCGGCGACGGGTGCCGACCCGTCGGTCTCGTTCACCAGCTCCCAGCAGAAGCGCGCGGTGTCGTGATGGCCCTCCACGACCCCGGTGAGGCGGAAGGCGAAGCCGGGGAACTGCTCGTGGGCCGCCGCGATGACCGCGGCGATGCCGTCGTGGCCGACCACGTCGGCGAGCGGATCGGTGTAAGTGCCGCCTGCCGTCCAGGCGGCCGCGACGGCCTTCGTGCGGGCCTCCGGCTCGCGTGCGTTCCAGGCTTCGAAGTAGCGGGCGACGGCGTTCTCGTAACGGTCCGTGTTCGCGGGCATGGGGAATCAGCCTCCATCGAGGTCGTCTGTGCTGGTGGGACCCGGTGTCACCACCCTGCCCGCGTCGCCGGGAGCCGTCGATTACTTCTCGGGTCATGACGTTTGAACGAGTACCCGTCAGATTTCGGCCACTGATGCCGGTGAATATGCCAAGAGACTGGCCAAAAAGATGTGGTGACAGTGTTTCAGTAGTGAACATACTCGACTGACAGGACCTTCACATCGAGCGAAGTGCCCGTTACTTACAGCAGCAAGAGCCGCGTAAAGCATATGAGCCGCACGGAAGCGAGGCCCTGCCGACAGCCGAACGGAGCAAGCGGGGGAGTGGATCGTGCACGACGAATTCCTGTGCCATGTCACGGGGTACGGCATGTGTGACGGGCGGCGTATCGGTGTACCCCTCGGAACCTATCGCGCGCCCACGCTGGCGCTCGCGCTGTGGTGGCTGCGTGACCGGGCCTCCTGGATCGCGGACCGATTAGACCCGCAGCCCGAGGCCGGGTTCTTCCCCGCGGGCGCCCTCGCCCCGGTTGCCGACACTGTGCTCGACGTGCCCGCCGTCATGCGGACCTGGTGCGCCGACCCGGCCCAACAGGATCTGGTCGCCGACGAGTTGGCGGCCGGACGGCTCATCCGGATCGCCGCGAGCGACGACACCACGGAGTACGAGCTCCTCGCGGAGTCCGTGGACGCGGTGAGAATGCACCGCACGGCGTCCACCCTGTTCACACCGGTGGCCTGAGCCAACTCCCTTGGGCGGACGGGCCGTACGGTTGCTGCGGCTCGCCGGATCGCGTGGCCCGCGGGCGCTCCGTACCGGTACGTTCCTGCTGCTCGTCACGTGGTCCCGTGCGCCGCCGACCGCGATCTGCCGCGCTCTCGCCGCACGTCACTTGCCCCCGCGAAGGCCGACCACCCACCCCGTGCGCCCCTGTTTCCCCCACTCGACTCGACGCCGTCCACCTCACCCACCCAGGGGCGCGGGGAACTGCGCGACCAGCCCCCCGGCCCGCAGCCGCCCGACAACCGAACTTGGCACCCCCCTGGACGCCCGACGCCTCTCGGCGCCACCAAGCCGCCCCCACCCCCTCCCGCCAGGCGGCCAATGGGGTGAATCGGTAGAATTCTGGCATGGCGGAGCGGCCGGTCGCGTCAGTGGCGCCCGAGCTCGTCCTGGAGACCGACACCGGCTCCACGGTGATGAGCCCGGGCCACGATTACCACGTGGGACGCGACCCGTTGAGCGACATCGTCATCGACGATGCCCGGGTCTCGTGGCACCACGCGGTGCTGCGACCCGAGGCCGGCCATTGGACCCTCGAGGACGAGAACAGCACCAACGGCACCTACGCCGACGGCCGCCGCGTCCACGAACGGGACGTCGGCCCCGGCAGCGTCATCCGCTTCGGCAGCCCCTCCGACGGCCCCTGCGCGGTCCTGCTGGGCCTGCCCACCCCCGAGCGTCCCTCGGCCGTGTCGATGCCCGGCCTGACCGGCACCTTCCGGCAGCCCACCGCCGTACGCCCGCTGCCCACCCGCACCGTCCGCATCGGCCGCGCCGACGACAACGCCCTGGTCGTCGACGACCTCGTCGTCTCCCGCCACCACGCGGAGCTTCGCGCCCTGCCCCACGGCGGCTACGAGATCGTCGACCTCGGCAGCCACAACGGCACCTACCTCAACGGCCGCCCCGTCACGAGCGCCCCCCTCGGCCCCGGAGACATCGTCGGCATCGGCCACTCGGCGTTCTGCCTCGTCGGCGACACCCTCCAGGAGTACGTCGACACCGGCGAGGTCTCCCTCGACGTCCAGGACCTCACCGTCGCCGTCGACCACGGCCGCAAGACCCTCCTCGACCACGTGTCCTTCCCGGTCGGCGAGAAATGCCTGCTCGCCGTCGTGGGCCCGAGCGGCGCCGGAAAGTCCACCCTCCTGAACGCCCTCACCGGCCAGCGCCCCGCCGACCACGGCACCGTCCTCTACGACGGCCGCGACCTGTACCGCGACTACGCCGAACTGCGCCAGCGCATCGGCCTGGTCCCGCAGGACGACATCCTGCACGCCCAGCTGACCGTCCGCAGCGCCCTCTCCTACGCCGCCGAACTGCGCTTCCCGCAGGACACCGCGAAGGCCGAACGCCGCGCACGGGTCGACGAGGTGATCCGGGAACTCGGCCTGGAGCAGCGCGCCGGACAGCCCGTGCACAGCCTCTCCGGAGGCCAGCGCAAGCGGGTGAGCGTGGCCCTGGAGCTGCTCACGAAACCCTCCCTGCTCTTCCTGGACGAACCGACCTCCGGTCTCGACCCCGGCATGGACCGCTCGGTGATGCACATGCTGCGCGGCCTGGCCGACGACGGCCGCACGGTCATCGTGGTCACCCACAGCGTCCTGAGCCTCGACGTCTGCGACCGCCTCCTGGTCCTCGCCCCCGGCGGGCGGATCGCCTACTACGGCCCGCCCGAGGACGCCCTGTCCTACTTCGGCTTCACCCAGTGGCCCGAGGCCTTCGAGGCCTTCGAGCGCGACCAGGACCGCGACTGGGCGGGTGACTTCCGGCTGTCGGCCTTCCAGCACCAGTACGTCGCCGAGGCCACCGCCCAGCCCCGGACCCCACGCTCGGAACCGGTCATCATCGCGCCGCCGCCGCGGCCCCGAAGCCGAGGCGCCCAGCTCGGCACCCTGATCCGCCGCTACGCCGCGGCCCTGAGCGCCGACCGCACCTTCCTCGCCATCATGATCGCCCTGCCGTTCGTCATGGGTGCCATGGCCCGGGCCCTCGCGGGCAGCCGGCTCACCCAGGACACCGCGATGAACGCGCTGCTCATCCTCTGCGTCGGAGGCGTCCTCACCGGCGCCGCGAACGCGGTGCGCGAGCTGGTGAAGGAGCGGGTCATCTACCAGCGCGAACGAGCCGTCGGCCTGTCCAGATCGGCGTACCTGATGTCGAAGGTCGTGGTGCTGGGCACGATCACCGTCGTCCAGGCGGTCGTGCTGACCCTGGTCGCCCTGCTCGGCGTCGACCTCAACGCTCCCGGCGGCGAAGGCGTGTTGATGCCGCCCCTTGTCGAAATCACGATCGCCGTCGCCCTGTTGGCGTTCACCGCGATGATGCTCGGCCTGCTCGTCTCCGCGCTGGTGCGCAAGGAGGAGGTGACGATGCCCCTGCTCGTCCTGCTCGCCATCGTCCAAGTGGTCTTCTGCGGCGCCCTGCTGAAGCTCCACGGCGTGCCGGGCCTGGAGCAGCTGTCCTGGCTGGTGCCCTCGCGCTGGGCGCTCGGCGCGATGGCGGGCACCATCGGCCTCGCCCGGATCGTGCCCGGCGACCTCACCGGCGACCCGCTCTTCAAGCACTCGGCGGGCATATGGCTCCTGAACATCGGCATGCTGGTGGTGCTCTCCGTGCTCTTCGGCTATCTCGTCTCGCGGCTGCTGCGTCGCCACGAACCCGCGGTCATGCGGAAGTAGGCCGCCGATGACGAGCACCGCGTTCCGGCCCACCCATGTCGTCCCCGGCCCCGGCATGCCCGCCTGGGAGGCCCCCGACCCGGCCCGCCCCACCGTGCCCCTGGACCCGCTGCTGCCCGTGCAGCTGCTGGAGCGGCGCGGCGACTGGGCGTACGTCCTGTGCGCCAACGGCTGGGCGGCCTGGGTCGACGGCCGCCTGCTGATAGCCGTACCGCAGGACCCGCCCGCCCCCGAGAGCCCGCTCACCCGTGCCGCCGACCCCCGCCCCCTGCTGTCCCGCGCCTCCGACGCTCTCGCCCGCTACCGGGCCGCCGTCGAGGAGCTGGCCGGCGGCGGGCTGGACGGGGAGGCGTTCCGCGGGCGCACCCGGGGGCTGCGGATCGGGGTGATCGTCGACGGGGAGGACGTGTGGCTGTACGACGCCGCGCACGGGCGCTGGGTGTACGCGGAGGGGACCCGGCTCAGCACCTACGCCGCCGACGAGGGTCCGCAGGTCGGCGGCCACGCCCCTACGGAGGTGGCGGGGACGGGCGGTCACGCCCCGACCGAGGTGGCGCAGGCGGCCGGACACCCCCCGACGCAGGTCGTGACGCGCGATGGCCCGTGAGACCAGCCTCTTCGCCGGCCGTCCCTCCGAGCTGGTGGGCCGGCAGGTCGCGAGCTACCGGATCGAGCAGGAGATCGGCCGGGGCGGTATGGCCGTCGTCTACCGGGCCAGGGACCTGCGCCTGGACCGCACGGTGGCGCTGAAACTGCTGGCCCCCGAGCTCGCCCGCAACGACACCTTCCGCAACCGCTTCAGTCACGAGTCCCGGGTGGCCGCCGCGATCGACCACCCGCACATCGTGCCCGTCTTCGAGGCGGGCGAGACGGATGGCGTGCTGTACATCGCCATGCGGTACGTGGCCGGCAGCGACCTGCGCCATCTCCTGGACCGGCAGGGCCCGTTGGCGCTGCCCACCGCGCTGCGGATCGCCGCCCAGGTCGCCTCCGCGCTCGACGCGGCCCATGAGCACGGGCTCGTCCACCGCGATGTGAAGCCCGGCAACATCCTGGTAGCACGCGGCACCGACAGCGACCATCCCGAGCACACCTACCTCACCGACTTCGGCCTCACGAAGAAGTCCCTGTCGCTGACCGGGTTCACGACGGTCGGCCAGTTCGTCGGCACGCTCGACTACGTGGCCCCCGAGCAGATCTCCGGCCGCCCGGTCGACGGCCGCTGCGACGTCTACGGGTTCGCCTGCGTGGTCCACGAGACCCTCACCGGCCACCCGCCCTTCCGCCGCGACGACGACATGGCCCTGCTGTGGGCCCACCAGTACGACGAGCCCCCGGCGATCTCCCGGTCCCGCCCCGGCCTCCCCGCCGGCCTCGACGACGTCTTCGCCAAAGCCCTGGCCAAGACCCCCGACGACCGCCACGACTCCTGCCTCTCCTTCGTCGCGGCCCTCCGCTCGGCGGCAACGGGCGACCCCGTGCCTCCGGCACCCGCCGTACGGGTGCCGGAGGCAGACGAGACCCGACCGAAACCCCCACCTCACTGGGGCCGCCCAGTCGTCCGGGAGCGATAGCCGGCCCGGACGTGGTCGTCCCCCGGCTCACCTCACCCGGCGCCTGAGGCGATCTCCCCTTTGCGGTGGACCGGTCGGGCCGGCAGTGCGCCCAGGAAGCCGGTGACCAGGCCCCACAGGGCCCCCAGGCCGACCGCGGTCCAGAGCTCCGGCTTCAGGAACAACTGTCCGCCCAGTCCGCCGCCGAGGTCGCCGATGCCGAGGACCGACAGGCCGAACTGCGCGGAGATCCGGCACAGCAGGCAGATCATCAGGACGGTGAGGGCCAGGGCGAGCGCCAGACGCACGGCGTGACGCCAGGCGGGGACGCGGGCGGGGGAGCGGGCCGCCATCAGGAAGGCGAGCGCGAGCAGCAGGACCGCGTCGAGCACCAGGAGCCACCAGACCCGGCCGTCGTGTGCGGCGAGGGTGCGCAGATTGAGCGCCTGGGTGTCCTTGGACCGCAGCACCTCGTCCAGGACGTGCGGCATGGGCAGTCCGAAGGGCCCCTGCACCTTGCCGTTCCAGGTGGCGCCGAGACCGATCGTCAGGGCGAGCCAGACCAGGTTCGGCATCCCGAGCAGGATCACCGCGAAGGTCTCCGGCACATGTCCCCGGGTCGCGGCCACGACCAGGGCGACGAGGGTGCCGAGGACGACGTACGCGAGGAGCAGGATCACCATGGCGTGCGCCGCCGGCCGCACCGACTCCTGGAACGGCAGCAGTCGGCCGGGCAGGGGAGCCCGGCGCGACACCAGCAGCGCCAGGACCAGCACCCCGGCAAGCCACAGCAGGCCGAAGAAGAGGGTCGGCAGCACGTCCGTCGTGAAGCCGACCTCGGGCGAGACCCCGAACAGATCGCCCAGGTCACCCAGCGTGTCGTCGCCGAGGGAGAGCTTGAAATTCTGCCGGGCCGTGAACGCCGGTACGACGAGTGCCACCAGCCACAGCACGGCGATCCTGGCGGCCCATCCGGTCAGTTCCCGGCCGCCGACGACCGCTCGGTGCCGCAGCGGCCGCAGGAAACCCGCGCCGAGCACCAGCGCGCCGGTGAGGGTGACGGAGAGCGGGATCACGGTCAGTCCGGCCTTGCTGTCCGCGAGCCCTCCCGCGCTGCCGGACAGCTTCACGGTCCCGCCGACGGCCGTGACCACGGTGGCCATGACAACCCGCGGGAACGCCCCGTCCGGGAGATCCGCCGCACCCGCCCCCCACAGCCCCAGCGCGGCCACCAGCACCATCGCGGCCAGCGCGCCCAGCACCGCGGCGACGGCCTGCACCCAGCCGTGCCGAGCGACGACTGCCTGGTCGGAGGGGAAGAGGGGGCTCACCCCGCCACGCTAAGCAGCCCTGCGACCGACCGCCTGCCGGGAGGTCCGTCCGCGTCCGCTTGCGGGCGGCGACGGACCGGTGCAGACAATAGGTATGTCGCGGAGAAATGCGGCCGAATCGGGGCATTGGATCACGTGCCGCAGGAGTCCCGCGCCGGGAAGAAGAGCTCGTGAGCGTCGAACCGCCGTCGTCGGGCCGCCCCACCGGGCCGCCCTCGGGCCCGCTGTCGGGTCCCTCGCAGCCGCCTTCGGGCCCGCCGTCACAGCCGCCCTCGGGCCCGCCCTCGCAGCCCCCGGGCGGCGGCGGAGGCACCTCCGCACCCGAACCCCGCCGCCCCTGGTGGGGATCGGCACCCAGGGTCGCGCTGATCGCGGCCGCGGTGGTCGCCGCCGTGGTCCTCGCGGTGGTCTTCACCCGGTCCGGCGGGGGTTCCGGCACGGCCGGGGGCAAGGGCGAGATCTTCCTCCAGGCCGCCGGGAAGACAGGTCCCGAGCCGTTCACCGAGTCGACCGCGAAGGACAGCTCGATCCCGCCCGTCAGCGCCTCCCCGGCCGGCTCGTCCGAGCAGGCGAACGCCGTCCGCGGCGTGGACGGCTCCGCTCCGGGTCTCTACGGCGGCACCCGCAACGTCTCCAGCTGCGACGTCGAGAAGCAGGTCAGGGCCCTCCAGGCGGACCCAGCCAAGAACGGCGCCTTCGCCGCGGTCGCCGGTGTACGGCCGTCCGAGGTCCCGGCGTTCCTGCGCGGGCTCACACCCGTCCAGCTGCGCATGGACACCCGCGTCACCAACCACGGCTACCGCGACGGCGCCGCCACCAGCTACCAGGCCGTCCTCCAGGCC
This sequence comes from Streptomyces sp. NRRL B-3229, assembly GCF_000719505.1. Taxonomy (NCBI): domain Bacteria; kingdom Bacillati; phylum Actinomycetota; class Actinomycetes; order Kitasatosporales; family Streptomycetaceae; genus Streptomyces; species Streptomyces sp. NRRL B-3229. Next base: position 54,861 of record NZ_JOGP01000028.1, read on the forward strand.
GGCACTGCGGTCCTCGTCGACGACCGCGGAGTGCCCCGCACCCGCTGCGCCTGCGGCAACCCGCTGACCCCGCCGATCGCCCAGCAGACCGCGCCGAAGCCCACCGGCGACACCTGGTCCTCGTACCGCCCCTCGAACGTGGTCGTCGTCGCGCCCTCGACGACGGTCATCAACGTCTTCGTGATCTACGACGCCGACCACCACGACTGGATCGGCAGGCACCGCGGCGACACCGGCCACAAGGACCACAAGGTGGAGCCGCCCGTACGGCCCTCGCCCTCGGTGACCGTGACGACGCCGACCCCGCCGACGAGCCCCGGCACCTCGACCTCGCCGGCCTCCCCGCTGCCCTGCGTCTCCCTGCCGCCCGGCGTCGGCGGAACCCCGTCCGCGCCCCCCTCAGGATCCGCGAGCCCGTGCCCGCCGAGCTCCAGCGCCCCGTCCTCGCCACCACCGTCCTCGTCACCCCCGTCCTCGTCACCCCCGAGCCCGCCGTCCTTGCAGCCGCCCAGCAGTGCCTCCTCGGGTGAGCAGCCGCTCGCGCCCGACTCCTCGGCACCGGAGTCCCCGGTCGTGTGACGCGTCTCCAAGACTGCGCCGCGTGGCTCGGGGTACGAGCACTGGTGCAGCAGCGTCCGGCCAGTCCGGCATCCGAGAGAGAAACGCATGATCGATCACCTGGACGGGGCAGTGATACCGACTGGTTTCGACGTGCCCGTCGAGCCGCTTCGGCAGGCGGCGCACTACACGGGCGAGCCAGGATGCATCGCCGAGGCCCGCGCCTTCGCCGCGCACTTCCTCGGCCGGCTCAGGACCGAGTGGTGCGCGGCCATCGACGACCGTGTGCAGGAGGAGGTGCTCCTAGTGGTGAGCGAACTCGTCACCAATGCCGACCGGCACAGCAACGGGCCGTACATCCTCGAACTGGAGGGCACCGACAGCGCGGTCGTCGTCACGGTCTACGACAGCAGCGCCGCCCTGCCGCGCCGGTTCCCCCGGGACCCCGAGCGGATCGGGCGGCACGGTCTGGAGATCGTGCACGTCCTCGCGCGGGAGGTGGCGGCGGAACGCGTACCGGTGGGCAAGCGGGTCCGCGCCGTGCTCGGCCTCGGCGAGAAGAACTGACGACACGGACTGGGAAAAGAACTGACAGAGCGGGTGCCGTCCGTGGACGACACCCGCTTCGCTGTGCGCTCGGACGTCCGAGGCGCGCGCTCTCGTCAGGCGCAGCCCAGCTCGCCCAGCATGCCCTCGCGCAGCCGCGTGATGATCCGCTTGATCAGCCGGGACACGTGCATCTGGGAGCAGCCGAGCCGCTCACCGATCTCCGACTGGGTGGCCTCCTCCACGAACCGCATGTGGATGATCTCCCGGTCGCGGTCGCTGAGCTCGGCCATCAGGGGGGCCAGCGACTGGAAGTCCTCGACGAGCCGCAGGCCGTCCTCCTCCACGCCGATGAAGTCGGCCAGCACCGATTCGCCGCCCTCGGGTCCGTCACCCGTCAGGGCGGCGTCAAGGGAGGAGGAGTTGTAGCCGTTCGAGGCGATCTGCGCCTCGACGACCTCCTTCTCGGAGATGTTCATCAGGGTGGCGAGTTCGGCCACGGACGGGTCCCGGTCCAGGCGGCTGGCGAGCTCCTCACGCGCCTTGGCCAGCTCGACGCGCAGCTCCTGGAGGCGCCGGGGGACGTGCACGGCCCAGGTGGTGTCACGGAAGAACCGCTTGATCTCGCCGACGATGTAAGGCAGCGCGAACGACGTGAACTCGACCTCGCGGGACACCTCGAACCGGTCGATCGCCTTGATCAGGCCGATCATCCCGGTCTGGACGATGTCCTCCATGTCGTCCCCGCGGCCCCGGAACCTGCCGGCCGCGAACCGCACGAGGGACATGTTCATCTCGATGAGGGTGTTGCGCGCGTACTGGTACTCGTGCGTGCCCTCTTCGAGTTCCGTGAGGCGCTGGAAGAACTGGCGGGACAGCTCCCGCGCGTCCCGCGGGGCCACGGCCCGCGGTTCCTGGACTCCCGGCAGCGGTGTCCCACCCGTCCTGGTCCCGCTGGCGTGCCCGGCGACCTCTGTCTCCGGGCGGTTCACGGCGGTGACGGCGGTATGCATTACCTCTCCCACGTAAGTCACGGCTCGACGTCTGCCTCTTCGGCCTTGGTTGTCTCGGGTGCTGAAAGCGATCAGCGGCCTCCCGGGTACCCGGAACGCGCGGACCTATGCATCACCGGTTCACCGGCTTCACGAAATCTACCCACAGCTCCCTCGGCCTGCGCCTACCCGGGGAGTCACGACGCATGCCCGCCGAGTTCGCAGGCGGCGCAAAATCGCTGGTCGCGGCCGGGTTGAAGCGCAGGCGAGGCTGTGGTGGAGGGCTGCCGAGCAGCTGTGTCCGAACCACGTGGCCGGATCTCGACCTTCGGGACGGCGCCGACGGGGGCCTGTCCACTCAGGGCGGAACGCCGCCCCCTTCCCCTCGCCGCCGCGCGACCTAGGCTGATCAGGTGAGCAACGAAGCGCCGAACCAAGCCCGCGTCATCCCCCTGCGCCCGCACCCCGCGCGCCCGGGGACCGCCCGCCCGGTGTCCGAACGCCCCGTCACGACACCCCCGCGGCCCCCGCGTCCGGTCGTCCCCGCGGACCCCGCCCCGAGCCGGGCCAGGGAACCCCTGTGGCGCGACCTCGTCGGAGACGTCCTGCGCCGTGAGCGCCTCGCCCAGGAGCGCACGCTGAAGGACGTGGCCGACGCGGCCCGGATCTCGATGCCCTACCTCTCCGAGGTGGAGCGCGGTCGCAAGGAGGCCTCCTCCGAGGTCCTCGCGGCCGCCGCCCACGCCCTGGGCCTCGGCCTCGGCGATCTGCTCTCCCTGGCCCAGGGCGAGCTCACCCGGCCCTCCGCCCGCGGCGGCCGGCGCACGGTGCCGGGATCGTCGTACGACGGGATGTGCCTGGCGGCCTGAGGCGGCAGCCGGCGCCTCAGACCCGCACGAGGCGCCGGCTCACCACCTCGTCGGCCAGCCCGTACGCCACCGCCTCCTCGGCCGTGAACACCTTGTCGCGGTCCATGTCCGCGCGCAGGGTGGCGACGTCGTGGTGGGTGTGCCGGGCCAGCACCTCCTCCACCTGGGAGCGGATGCGGACCATCTCCTTGGCCTGGAGGGCGAGGTCGGAGATCGAGCCGCGGTTGCCGCCGGAGGCGGGCTGGCCGAGCAGCACACGCGCGTGCTCCAGCACCAGCCGGCGCCCGGGATCCCCGCCGGCCAGCAGGACGGCCGCCGTGGAGGCCGCCTGACCCACACAGAGCGTGGAGATCGGCGCCTGCACGTAGGTCATGGTGTCGTAGATCGCCATCAGTGAAGTGAACGATCCGCCGGGCGAGTTGATGTAGATGGCGATCTCGTTCTCCGGAGCCGACGCTTCCAGATGCAGCAGCTGCGCGATCACCACGTTGGCCACGCCGTCGTCGATCTCGGTGCCGAGGAAGATGATCCGCTCGGACAGCAGGCGGCTGAACACGTCGGAGGATCGCTCGCCGTGCGCGGTCCGCTCGACGACGTACGGAATCGTGTAGTTCGCCATGGTCACAGTCCCATCCGTCGCCTGGAGGCGGTCGGGCGGACGTCCGCGAGGGACTCCAGGACCCGGTCCACCATGCCGTACTGCCTGGCCTCCTCGGCCGTGAACCAGCGGTCGCGGTCGCCGTCCCGCGCGATGCTCTCCGGGCTCTGGCCGGTGTTCTCGGCGAGCAGCCGCTCCATCGTCCGCTTGCTGTGGTCCAGGTTCTCCGCCTGGATCTCGATGTCGGCGGTGGTGCCGCCGATGCCCGCCGAGCCCTGGTGCATCATGATCCGCGCGTGCGGCAGGGCATACCGCTTGCCGGGCGCGCCGGCGCAGAGCAGGAACTGGCCCATGCTCGCGGCGAACCCCATGGCCAGCGTCGACACGTCGTTGGGGATGAGCCGCATCGTGTCGTAGATGGCGAGCCCGGCGTACACCGAGCCCCCGGGGCTGTTGATGTACAGGCTGATGTCGGTGCGCGGGTCCTCGGCGGACAGGATCAGCAGCTGGGAGCAGACCCGGTTCGCGGAGACCTCGTCGACCTGGGTGCCCAGCAGCACGATGCGCTGGGCGAGCAGCTGGGTCGCCAGGTGGTCGTCGAAGCGGGTGGGAGGGGTGTCCCCCTCCTCGGCCCGGATGGTGGTCATGGGCGGTCCTCGGGGTCGTGGGGATGCTGTCGGATCCACTGTTGACCTGGGACGTCGCCCCGATGCGGGTTCTCTGCCCGGAGCAGATTCGCCACGGGCAGAGCGCGGGCCCGGCACGTGCCCCGGGGGAACGCTCAGTCCTTCTCGCGCAGTTGCCGGAAGAACGCCCGGATGTCGTCCACCAGCAGGTCGGGCTCCTCCATCGCCGCGAAGTGGCCACCCCGGTCGAGCTCGGTCCAGCGGACGATGTTCTCCGTGCGCTCCGCCCTGTGCCGCAGGGGGATGTGGAGCTCCGAGGGGAAGAGGGCGAGGGCCGTGGGCGCGGTGGACGGCGCGGTGGGCCGGGCCGCGCGGTCGCCGCCGGCGTGGGCCCGCTCGTAGTAGATCCGGGCGGCCGAGGCGGCGGTCCCGGTCAGCCAGTACAGCATCACGTTGGTCAGCAGGCGGTCCCGGTCCACGGCCTCCTCGGGCAGCTCTGCCGAGTCCGTCCATGCCTGGAACTTCTCGACGATCCAGGCGAGTTGGCCGACGGGGGAGTCGGTGAGCGCGTAACCGAGGGTCTGCGGCTTGGTCGAGTTCAGTACGGCGTACCCGGTGCCCTCGCTCGACCAGTCCCGCCACCGGCGCCACGACTCCAGGGTCCGCTGCCGCTCGCCGGGCTCCAGCGCGGCGAGCTCCTCCTCGGTCGGTTCCCGGGTCGCCTGCGCGCCCGGCAGCAGATTGAGGTGGACGCCGACGACCCGCCCGGGGTGGGCCCGGCCCAGCTCCCGGGAGATCGCGGCGCCCCAGTCCCCGCCCTGCGCGCCGAACCGCTCGTAGCCGAGGCGGGTCATCAGCTCGGCCCAGGCGCCCGCGATCCGGCCCGCCTCCCAGCCGGTGTCCGCGGGCGGCCCGGAGAGTCCGAAGCCCGGGATGCTCGGCACGACGACATGGAAGGCGTCGGCCGGGTCGCCGCCGTGCGCCGCCGGATCGGTCAACGGGCCCACCACGTCCAGGAACTCGACGATCGAGCCCGGCCAGCCGTGCGTGAGGATCAGCGGGGCGGCGTCCGGCTCGGGGGAGCGGACATGGGCGAAGTGGACGGTCGTCCCGTCGATCACGGTGGTGAACTGCGGCCACGCGTTGAGCCCGGCCTCGGCCGCGCGCCAGTCGTAGGAATGCCGCCAGTGGTGCGTGAGTTCACGCAGATAGGCGGCCGGGACGCCGTACGCCCAGCCGGTGGCCGAGAGATCGTCCGGCCAGCGGGTGCGGTCGAGCCGTGCGTGGAGGTCGTCGAGGTCGTGCTGCGGAATGTCGACACGGAACGGCGTGATGCTGTCGGTTGACGTCATACGCGGATGCTAGGTGGCACCGGTGTATGAGCCACCTGGATTAACCGGCCGTACGACCGATGAGTTCCGCGTCGAGGATCGGTCCACAGAGACGACCGCACCACGACGCTTCAGGAGGAAACCATGGCGAGCAGGCCTTTCACCACGTGTCTCTGGTTCGACGGCCAGGCCGAGGAGGCCGCGCACTTCTACGTCTCGGTCTTCAAGGACTCCACCGTCGGGCGGGTCACCCACTACCCCGAGGGCGCGATGCAGCCCGCCGGGACCGTCCTGACGGTGGACTTCACGGCCAACGGGCAGCACTTCGTCGCCCTCAACGGCGGACCGCAGTTCACGTTCACCGAAGCCGTCTCCTTCCAGATCCTCTGCGCGGACCAGGAGGAGATCGACTACTACTGGGCCAAGCTCACCGAGAACGGCGGCGAGCCCGGCCCCTGCGGCTGGCTCAAGGACCGCTACGGGCTGTCGTGGCAGGTCGTGCCCGAGGGGCTGGCCGACATGGTGGGCGACCCGGACCCGGAGAAGGCGGCGCGTGTCACCAAGGCGTTCATGGCGATGGGCAAGTTCGACGTCGCCGCCCTGGAGAAGGCGTACGCGGGCGAGTGAGCGTCAGCCGGCGGGTGTCCTGCCGATCACCCGGGTGATCTCCCGGGCGATCCGCAGGATGCCGGGGGAGCGGACCGGGCACGGCCGGGGCGTGGACGTCGTCGGTGCCAGGCAGAAGTGCAGGTAGTCCTTGTCCAGGTGGAGGGCGGTCCGGTCGCGGTCCGGCTGGGTGCAGTAGACAGGGTGTTCCTTCTCGTACGCGGTGCAGGGCAGGTACTGCACCCACGAGTAGCGGGCCCCGGCGGGCGCCACCGTGGCCCCCGCGTCGGCCACCGCGTCACCCGAGGCGGCCGCCTGCTCCTCGTACAGCTCGTTCACACGCCGGACCCGGTCGGGGGTGATCGGGTCCGGGCCCTGGGCCACCCACACGATCCGCGGCCGGTGCGCCCCGCCCGCCGCGGCGATCTGATCGGTCAGTCTCCGCAGGTCCGCCCGGTACCTGCTGAAGTACCTCTGCGGTGCGCCGGCATGACTGATCCCGTCCATGCACCAGGTGTAGCCCCACGCGTTGCCCCAGAACTGCATCACCACGTAGTCCGGGTGCAGCGCCCGGACCAGCGCGGCCGCCTTGTCCCGGTCGGGCACCAGCGACTTCTTCCCGGTGCCCTCCAGGTAGTCGCACAGGGTCGTGCCCGAGTACGGCGCGCTCGTGTACGTCGCCCGCAGCTCGCGGCGCAGCTCCTGCCCGAGCACCCGCTGGGCCTCCATGGCGAGGGAGTCGCCGAGATAGAGCACGCGCGGGGCGACGACCTCGGGGGCGGTGCTCGGGGAGGTCTGGGAGCGCTGATGCGTCGTGGCCGCACGCGGGACGTCCGGGGTCGGCGGGGCCTTCTCCGGCCCGTCGGAGGGGTCGCTGCACGCGCCGAGCAGCAGTACTCCGGTCAGCACCGCCACGATCCACGGTCTGCGCATGTGCGACTCCGCCCCGGTCGCCGAGAAACGGTTCCCCAGGCAAGCACAGCCGGGGGCAAGGGGGAAGACGCCCGGACCGGTTCAGTCGCCGTCCTCGCCGGGCTTCTCCAGGAACTCCAGCAGGTCGGTCAGCGGCAGCGGCTCGGTCAGATGGGCGTCGAACCCGGCCGCCCTGGACAGCGCCCGGTCCGTGCCCCGGCTGAAGCCGGAGACCGCGATCAGACGCGGTCGGCCGCCGTCGGGCCGGGCCCGCATCCGGCGGGCGACCGTGCAGCCGTCGATGTCCGGCAGTCCCAGATCGCACAGCACGACGTCGAAGGACCCGCTCTCCGTGGCCTGCATCTGGGGTTCGGTCTTGGTGGTGGTGGCGAGCTGCCGGGCGGCCTGGGTGCCGAGGCTGGTCGGTGCGGCTCGGGCCGGGGGTTCCGGTTCGTCGACGGCGGCGCCGGTGGCGCTGTCCGGTGTGGACACGTTCCCTGCTGGGAGGTGAGTGGGCTGGCCGTACGCAGGACAAGCCAAACAGCCGCGGTGCCTGTCGATCAGGGCGTGAAGAGGGCGGCTTCACGACAGGGAAGGTGTAAACCTGCCTGGTGAGGCAGTCGGCGCACCATGAGTGGCCGCGCGCTCCTCGGGGTCGCCCGTGCCCCGGGGACCCCGCTCGGACGCGCGCTCTGCACGGGGACCCCGCTCGGACGCGCGCTCTGCACGGGGACCCCGCTTCGACGCGCGCTCGGGCGGACCGGTGGCTAGCGTGAGGAACCGGACCTGCCACCGATTCGGGAAGGCCGCGATCATGGCCGTACGACCTGAGGGAACCCCCTGCTGGGCCGATGCGATGTTCGGCGACGTCGAGGGGGCCAAGAGCTTCTACGGAGACGTCCTCGGCTGGACCTTCGGCGAGTCGTCGTCGGAGTACGGCAACTACACCCAGGCCTACGCCGCGGGGAAGGCCGTGGCGGCCGTCGTCCCGCCCATGCCCGGCCAGGAGGGGCAGTCGCAGTGGTGCCTGTATCTCGCCTCGCCGGACGCGGCCGCGACCGCTGCCAGGATCCGTGAGCACGGCGGCGAGGTGCTGATGGAGCCCATGCAGGTGGGCGACTTCGGCACGATGTGCCTGGGCCGCGACCCGGGCGGGGTCGTCTTCGGTGTGTGGCAGGCGGGCGTCCACGAGGGGTTCGAGGCCCCGCCCGAGCAGCCCGGGGCGTTCTGCTGGGCCGAGGTGTACACCCGCGAGCCCGGGAAGTCCGACGCGTTCTTCCCGGCGGTGTTCGGCTACACCGCCAAGCAGATGGAGGACGACGCCATGGACTTCCGGATGTTCAACGTCGGCGACGACACCGTCCTCGGCCGCATGAAGATGGGCGAGGAGTTCCCGCCCGAGGTGCCCGCGTACATCAACGTCTACTTCACCGTCGACGACTGCGACGGCGCCGTCGCCCGCGCCACCGGGCGCGGGGGCGTCCTGCGGTTCGGCCCGATGGACACCCCGTTCGGCCGCTTCGCGGCGCTCAGCGACCCGCAGGGCGCGAGCTTCTCGGTCATCGACGTGACGAGGACGCAGGGCGAGATTCCGCACATCTCCGACGTGCTGTAGCCGACCTGTGCAGTGGCCGTCCTGATCGGTACGCCGGACGTCGGCGGCTGTCGTCGCGGCGAGGGCCGTCGTCCGCTCATGGCATGATCGGGCGCATGCGTGAACGACTGGTGGCCGCGTGCGACGGGGCTTCGAAGGGAAATCCGGGACCCGCGGCCTGGGCCTGGGTGCTTGCCGACGCGAGCGAGACCCCGGACCGCTGGGAGGCCGGCCCGCTCGGCAAGGCCACCAACAACGTCGCCGAACTGACCGCGCTGGAGCGGCTGTTGGCCGCGACCGACCCTGACGTGCCGCTGGAGATCCGGATGGACTCCCAGTACGCCATGAAGGCGGTCACCACCTGGCTGCCGGGCTGGAAGCGCAACGGCTGGAAGACCTCGGCGGGCAAGCCGGTCGCCAACCAGGACCTCGTGGTCCGCATCGACGAACTGCTCGACGGCCGTACGGTCGAGTTCCGCTACGTCCCCGCGCACCAGGTCGACGGCGACCCGCTCAACGACTTCGCCGACCGCGCGGCCAGCCAGGCGGCCATCGTCCAGGAGCCCGCGAGCAGCGCCCTCGGCTCCCCGGTGCCACCGCCGTCGCCGGACACCCCGAAAGCCGACCGCCCCGCCCGGGCCAAGTCGCCCAGGCGGAGCGGTGGTTCGTCCTCAGGTTCGTCCGGTTCGTCCTCCCGCACGATCAAGGCCAAGTTCCCCGGCCGGTGCCTGTGCGGACGCTCCTACGCGGCGGGCGAGCCCATCGCCAAGAACGCCCAGGGCTGGGGGCACCCGGAGTGCCGTACGGAAGGGGCCGGCTAGCCCGAGGCGGTCAGATCACCGCCCCGCGCCACTCGCCGGTCTCCCGGCCGCGCTGCTCGATGAACGTCTTGAAGCGCTCCAGGTCGCCCTTGGTCTGCCGCTTCACGAACCCGAGCTTGTCGCCGACCTTCTCGGTGATGCTGTCCGGGTGGAAGTCCATCTGGAGCATCACCTTGGTGTGACCCTCGTCGAGGCGGTGGAAGGTGACCGCACCGGCCTGCTTGGCCTCACCGGCGATCGTGGTCCACGCGACCCGCTCGTCCGGGATCTGCTCGGTGATCTCCGCGTCGAACTCCCTGTGCACCCCGTTGACGTTGGTCACCCAGTGCGTGAGCGTGTCGGTCCGCTGCTCGATGCGCTCGACCCCGCTCATGAACTCGGGGAAGGTCTCGAACTGTGTCCACTGGTTGTAGGCGGTGTGCACCGGCACGCCGACCTCGATGGATTCCTCGACCTGCGACACGGGTGAATCCCTCCTTCGTCCTCTCGGTGTGTACGGCGCGGGTACCGCACGCCCCGCAGGGCAAACCGGAGCAAGCGACTCTTATTCGGTGTCGAAGGTGTAGTGGCTCCTGTGGTCCAGCAGGTCGGCGGGCCGCACGTCGTTCCACGGCCGCATGGTCTCGTCGAGGTCGACGACATCCGGGGTGCCCGCGGCCGGCACGTACCGGGAGTCCGGGTGCCGCCGCTGCCACTCGGCCCACAGCTTGTCCACGTACGCGTGGTGCAGCCAGAACACCGGGTCGTTCGGGGACACGCCGGTGGCCATCTGCCCGCCGACCCACACATGGACCCGGTTGTGCAGATTGACGCCGCGCCAGCCCTCCAGATGGTTGCGGAACCCGTCCGAGGCGCTGTTCCAGGGCGCCATGTCGTACGTCGCCAGGGACAGCACCGAGTCCACCTCGGCCCGGGTCGGCAACTCCCGTACCCCGGCGCCGAGGGCGCGACGGAGATACGTACGGCCGTCGACCCGCACGTTGATCGGCCAGTTGCCGCTGTCCGCGGCGAACGGGCCGTCCATCACCCGCCCGTCCCGGCTGCGCCCGGTGCCACCCAGGAAGTCGGGCGCCCACAGCGAGGCACGCGTCGAGCGGTCGCTGCTCCAGTCCCAGTAGGGGAGGGCGACCGAGGCGTCGACGGACTGGAGGGCACGTTCGAAGTCGAGCAGGAATCTGCGGTGCCAGGGCAGGAAGGAGGGCGAACGGTGGCCCGTGCGCGCGCCGTTGTCGGTGTCGGCCATGATGAAGCCGTTGTGCGTGGTGACGAACGCGTCGTAGCGGCCGGAGCGCTTCAGCTCCAGGACGGCGGCGGTGAAGCGCCGCTTCTCGTCGGCGGTCAGGGTGGCCTGGTTCTTGCGGACGGTCATGTGTGCGGGTGCTCCAAAGAGACGTACGGGGCGGTCAGTTGGCGGGGAACGGCAGCAGCCGTGCGCCCTGGAGCTCGTCCACGGCGGCCCGCGCGGCGGCGCGCGGGGTGGGCACCGGGTCGTAGTGGCTGACGACGCTGATCCAGGTGCCGTCGGCGTTCTGCATCGTGTGCAGCTCCACACCGTCGACCGTGACGAGCCAGCCCCCGTGGTGACCGCCGGTGGCCCGGCCCCGTATCCGGCGCCCCCGGTAGACCTCGTCGAAGGCCTCGGGGGAACCGTGGTCGTGGCCCTCGGCGGATGCGCGCGGTGTGGCGACGGTCGCCGCGGCGAGGGCGGCCGTAGCGGCGAGCGCGGTACGGCGGGTGAGTTCCGGCATGCGGTGTTCCTCCTGAGTTGACGGACTCCGCATGCCTATCGGCCCTGCCGAGAGCGGGAGAAATCACTCGAGACGGGTTGGCCGTGATCCAGACAATTCCCTACATGTCGTACAGCATTGAACAAAGATGATCTTGCTGTGGAGAGGGTTTTCCGGAACCCGGACGGAGGAATTCCTTCGCCCGCGGGCCGTGGATTCGATGATCCTTTGCGGGCGGACCCGCAGGCAGTGGCCCGCCTCACGTGCGGAAAGTGGCGCGATCCGAAGCGCGGGGCCGATGACCCCCGGCTGCTACCCTGCGTTGCCAATCGACCGCTTTGGGTAATGACTAGGGGTGCGTGTGAAGGTCGCCTGCGTCGGCGGCGGGCCCGCCGGCCTGTATCTCTCGATCCTGCTGAAGCAGCAGGACCCGTCCCACGACATCACGGTCCACGAGCGCGACCCGGAGGGCTCGACCTACGGCTGGGGCGTGACCTACTGGCGGGGGCTGCTCGACAAGCTGCACGCCCATGACCCCGAGTCGGCCCGCGCGATCGAGGAGGCGTCGGTCACCTGGAACGAGGGCGAGGCCCGCGTCCGTGACCTCGTCACCCGGCGCCCCAGCGACCTCGGCCACGGCATCGGCCGGCACCGCCTGCTGGAGATCCTCGTCGCACGGGCCCGCGCGCTGGGTGTCCAAGTGGAGTTCGAGCGCGGGATCACCGCCGCCGACCTCACCGCCGGTGACCTCGCCGGGGCCGACCTCATCGTGGCCGGCGACGGCGTGAACAGCGCTCTGCGCACCGGACACGCCGACGACTTCGGCGCCGAGGTCAAGGAGGGCCGCAACCGCTACATCTGGCTCGGCACCGGCAAGGTCTTCGACTCCTTCACCTTTGCCTTCGTCGAGACCGAGCACGGCTGGGTCTGGTGCTACGGCTACGCCTTCAGCCCCGAGCGCAGCACCGTCGTCGTCGAGTGCGCGCCCGAGACCTGGACCGGTCTCGGTCTCGACCACGCCGACGAGGCCGAGGGGCTCGTCCAACTGGAGAAGCTGTTCGCCGACATCCTCGACGGCCACCCGCTGATCGGCCGCTCCGCGGGCTCGGGCCGCGCCCAGTGGCTGACCTTCCGCACCCTGACCAACAGGACCTGGCACCGCGGCAACCTGGTCCTCCTCGGCGACGCCGCCCACACCACCCACTACTCCATCGGCGCCGGCACCACCCTCGCCCTGGAGGACGCCATCGCCCTGGCCGACGCCCTGCGCGAGCACGCCGAGCTGCCAAAGGCCCTCGCCCGCTACCAGCGGCAGCGCACCGCGGAACTGCTCTCCGTGCAGAGCGCGGCCCGCTACAGCGCCCAGTGGTACGAGAACCTGACGCGCTACATCGGCCTGCCGCCGGAGCAGATGTTCGCCCTGCTCGGCCAGCGGCACTCGCCCCTGCTGCCCTATGTCCCGCCGCAGCTGTACTACCGCATCGACAAGGCGGCCGGGCAGCTGGAGGCCCTGCGCCGGTTCAAGCGCTGGCTCGGCCCGAAGCTGGCGCGCAGCGTGCACGCGCGGGAGCTGTCCTCCCGTAAATAGCCGCAGACCTCGGAAAGAGTTGGGTGAATGGCGATTCACCGCTAGAGTGAATCGCCATTCACCACTGCTTTCCCTGTCGAATGCGGAGCGCCGATGGACCAGCAGGGCCCGATATCCCCGCCACGCGGAACAGGCCCGCGCCCCAGACCGACCGTGCCGGTGCTCGCGATGTGCGGCACGCTCATGGCCGTCATGCAGACCGTGGTCGTCCCCCTGCTGCCCGACCTGCCCCGGCTCACGCACTCCTCCGCCGCAGCCGTCTCCTGGATGGTCACCGCGACCCTGCTGTCCGGAGCGGTCCTCACCCCGGTCCTAGGCCGGGCCGGCGACATGTACGGCAAGCGCAGGGTGCTGACGGCGTCCCTGGTCCTGATGACGGTCGGCTCGGTGATGTGCGCCCTGTCGTCCGACATCACCGTGCTCATCGCGGCCCGCGCCCTCCAGGGCGCCGCCGCCTCCGTGGTGCCGCTGTCGATCAGCATCCTGCGCGACGAACTCCCGCCCGAGCGGCGGGGTTCCGCGGTCGCGATGATGAGCTCCACCGTCGGCATCGGGGCCGCCCTCGGCCTGCCGCTGGCCGCGATGGTCGTCCAGTACGCCGACTGGCACACCATGTTCTGGATGACCAGTGCCCTGGGTGCCCTGGGCGTGACCGCCGTGACATGGGCGGTCCGCGAGTCGCCGGTACGCCGGCCCGGCCGCTTCGACCTGTGGGGCGCTCTCGGACTGGCCGTGGGTCTGGTGAGCCTGCTGCTCGGGGTGTCCCAGGGCGGCCAGTGGGGCTGGGGGAGCCCCCGAGAGCTGGGTCTCTTCCTGGGCTCCGCCGCCGTACTGGCGGTGTGGTGGTGGCGCCAACTGCGCACCGAGCAGCCCCTGGTGGACCTGCGGCTCGTCACCCGGCCACGGGTGGGCCTGTCCCATGTGGCGGCCCTGCTCACCGGCTTCGCGTTCTACGCCAACTCCCTGGTGACGGCCCAGCTGGTGCAGGCACCGAAGGCCACCGGCTACGGACTCGGCCTGTCGATCGTCGCCACCGGCCTGTGCCTTCTGCCGGGCGGCGTCACCATGCTGCTGTTCTCACCGCTGTCGGCCCGCATCTCCACCGCCCGCGGCCCGCGCGTCACGCTTGCCCTCGGCGCCGCGGTCATCGCGTGCGGCTACGCGCTGCGCATCGCCGACAGCCGGGACCTGTGGATGGTCATCCTGGGCGCGACCGTGGTGTCCACCGGCACCACCCTCGCCTACTCGGCCCTGCCCACCCTGATCCTGCGGGCCGTCCCGGCCGAGCAGACGGCCTCCGCCAACGGCGTCAACGTCCTGATGCGCACCATCGGCCAGGCCGCTTCCAGCGCGGCGGTCGCCGCGGTCCTGGTGCATCACACCAGCCTCGTCGCCGGCGCCCCGGTGCCCACCCTGCACGGCTATCTGCTCGCCTTCGCGATGGCGGGCGCGGTCGCCCTCGCGGCCTGCGCGGCGGCCTTGACCATCCCCGGCGACTCCGCCCCCGAGGGCACCCAGGAGGACGGGGACCGCACCCGGGGTGCGCGGGGCGAGGTGCGGGAGGGAGCATGAGTGCCGTGAGCACGCCGCCCCCCACCGCCGTACCGGCCCGCCGGGACGCCGCGGAGACGAAGGCCGCGATCCTCCGCGCCGCCCGTTTCCTCCTGGCCCGCACCCCGCACGCCGACATCACCCTGAAGGCGGTCGCCGACCGCGCCGGTGTCAGCCCGCCGTTGATCGTCAAGTACTTCGGCAACAAGGACACCCTGTTCGCCCGTGTCATGTCCTTCGAGTCCGACGCGGCGGCCCTGCTCGACGCGCCCCTGGACGAACTGGGCCGGCACATGGTCCGCCATGTCCTCACCAGCCAGCTCGAACGCGGCGCCGACCCCCTGCTGCGGATCGCCTTCGCCCCCGTGCAGGGGGAACACGGCGACATCCTCCGGGTCAACTTCCGTACGCAGGTGGTGGAACGGCTCGCGGGGCGCCTGACGGGCCCCGAGGCGGGCCTGCGGGCGGAACTGGCGGTGGGCACCCTGCTGGGCCTCGGCGTGATGTACGGCATCGCGCGGGGCACCGAGCTGAGGGCGCGCGCGGTGGAGGACGTGGTGGACCGCTACGCCCCGACCGTGCAGGCCCACTTGACGCCTTGAGCCGTACAGGACCACTTGACCCCCCGAGCCGTGACGGCCCGTCCGGCGCGCCCTGAGCCGCGCGGTCCGTCCTGCGCCCTGGCGGAAGAGCCGGCCGCGCCTTGAGCGGCGCGGTCCGTCCGGCGCCCTAGCGGAAGAGCCGGTCCAGGAACGCGTTGCCGAACACGCGGTGCGGGTCGAGCCGGTCCAGCACCCCGGACACCTGCCCCCACACCGCCTCCCCGAACGACCCCGGAATCGCCGTGCCGAGCACCTCCTCGTCCGCCCACACCGCGTCGTCCGTGTAGGCCCACCCCTTGGACCACTCGACGCGCGTCCCGTCGTAGCCCTCGAACAGGAACTGCTCGACCTCCCGCAGGAAGGCCTCCGCGTACGGCGTCCCCGGCAGCGTGAGGATGTCCAGCCACACCGCCGTGTCCCGCTCGGGACGCGCCCCGTCCGGACGCAGCGCCGACAGCAGCGGAGCCCGCGCCCCCGCCACGCCGACCTCGTCCGGATCGTCGAGCCCGGTCACCCGGATCTCGACGGTCCCGTTGACGGGGAAGCGCCCCCGGGCCGTGTACGCGGCCAGGCGCTCCCGGTAGAAGTCCGTGAACTCCGAGACGACCTGCTGCACCTGGTCCCGCGAGGTCAGGACCGCATAGCCGTTCGCGGTCACCCGGAGCGTGGTCGGCCTGACGTACAGCAGCGTGTTCTTCGACGGTCCCCAGATGTCCGCCGACAGCGTCGCGGTGAGTCCGACGGTCGCCACGTCCAGCTGTGCGTTCCCGAGGACCGGCGCCAGGTACCAGGCCGCGTCCGACACCATCCGCCCGGCCAGATCGGCGACGAGAGCCGGCACGTTGTCGGAGAAGGGGTAGTTGTACGGCGAGGTCACGCGCCGTGAGGTCAGCGGCCTGGTGGGCGCCACGCTCCACACCTTCAGCCACGGGAACTCCGTGAAGGCGAACCAGATCGCCTCCACCCGCCCGGACTCCTCCAGGAAGCTCGCGAAGGTCCGCCCGTCACCTCCGGGAGCCGCGAAGAGTTCGGCGGCCGGAATGTCGACCCGGCTCACGCACCGCAGATTGCTGTTCGCGCCGACCCGCAGCACGACCTCGGTGACGAAGGCCCGCCCCAGATGAGCGAGCAGAGCGGCGCTGTCGGCCTCCGCGCGGTCGAACTCCCGCAGGGCGTAGGCCCCGCTGCCCTCGTCCCACACCACCGCCGTCAGTGACAGGATCCGGTTGCTGAGCGAGCCGTAGGTCTGCCCCGGCAGCCGCTGCTCCCCGTCCGCCGGGACTGCCGTGCCGTGTGCGTCGATCGCGAGCGCCCCGCCCAGCGTGAGGTCGCCGGGCGCGGGCGCGGCGGTGACCCCGAGGCCGTGGCCCTCCAGATAGGTCAGCAGCGCCTCCAGCGTGACGCCGGTGCCGGCCCGCACCGCGGAGGCGGAGTCCAGGGACAGGCCGGTGAGGTGGGCTGCGGTGTCGACGAGGAGGACGGGCGCGTCCGAGGTGGTGCCCTCGGTGATCGTGAGGGGCGACCAGCCGTGCGAGGAACCCCGGGCGCGCACCCGCCAGCCGTGCCGCCAGGCCCAGTTGACGACCTCGACCACCTGGTCGGCATCCGTCGGCGCACAGGCCCACAGTCCGTCGGCGGTGATCTCGCCGACCCAGTTCCGGTACGCCGAACGGTAGAGGCCCACACCGGCCGGGAAGCCGGGCAGCTGCTCCGCCGCGGCCACCGGATCCGCCGGCAGCAGAATCGGTACGGCGGCCAGGGCGGCGGCACTCATGAGGAAGCCGCGACGGGACCAGGGCGGGGTGTTCTGCGGGTGGTTGCTCACGAAACGATCAGTCACGGGGTCACGCTAGGCGGATGTTGACACGTGCATGCCTTACGTCGAAACGTGTCACCCTTGCGAGTGAACAACTCACAGGTCCCGCCACGGAGCCACCCGTTCCGCGCAGGTCGGCGACAGATGACAGACTGACGGCATGGACGAGCGCACATTCGGCAGGTCGCAGCAGCACGCATCCGTCATCGGCCTCGGCACCTGGCAGCTGGGTGCCGACTGGGGAGACGTCGACGACAAGGAAGCCCTCGCGGTACTGGAGGCGGCGGCCGAGTCCGGCGTCACCTTCTTCGACACCGCCGACGTGTACGGAGACGGACGCAGCGAGCAGACCATCTCCGCCTTCCTGAGCGGCAGGCCCGATCTGCACGTGCTGGTCGCGACCAAGATGGGCCGCCGCGTCGACCAGATCCCCGAGAACTACGTCCTCGACAACTTCCGCGCCTGGAACGACCGTTCCCGCCGCAACCTCGGCGTCGACCGCATCGACCTGGTCCAGCTGCACTGCCCGCCCACCCCCGTCTACTCCAGCGACGAGGTGTTCGACGCCCTCGACACCCTGGTCGAGGAGGAGCGCATCGCCCACTACGGCGTCAGCGTCGAGACCTGCGAGGAGGCGCTGACCGCGATCGCCCGGCCGGGCGTGGCGAGCGTGCAGATCATCCTCAACGCCTTCCGGATGAAGCCCCTGCTGGAGGTGCTGCCCGCGGCGCGCGAGGCGGGCGTCGGCATCATCGCCCGCGTCCCGCTGGCCTCCGGCCTGCTGTCCGGCAAGTACACCCGGGACACCGTCTTCCCGGAGAACGACCACCGCGCCTACAACCGGCACGGCGAGGCCTTCGACGTCGGCGAGACCTTCTCCGGCGTCGACTACGCGACCGGCGTGGAGGCCGCCGCGGAGTTCTCCGCGCTCGCCCCCGAGGGCTACAGCCCGGCCCAGCTCGCGCTGCGCTGGATCGTCGAGCAGCCCGGCGTCACCACCGTCATCCCCGGCGCCCGCTCGCCCGAGCAGGCCCGCGCCAACGCGGCCGCCGCCAAGCTGCCGCCGCTCTCCGAGGAGACCCTCGCGGCGATCCGTGACCTCTACGACCGGCGGATCAAGGACCAGGTCGAGAACCGCTGGTGAGGCACGCGCGGCTCCGGGTCCCGGTCCGCGGTTCCCGGAGCCGCACTGCTGTTTGAACGATCAGTCACCGGATACACGTAGCGCATGGTCGACACGGTGACACGGACAGGCCGCGACGAGACCGAGGAAGAGCGCGCGGACCGCATGTGGGGCGAACTCATCCAGGAGATACGCGTCGCGCAGACAGGTGTGCAGATCCTCTTCGGCTTTCTGCTGACCGTGGTCTTCACACCGAAGTACGCCAACCTGGCCCACACCGACCAGGTCATCTACATCGTGACCGTGGTCCTCGGCTCCTGCGCCACCGGCGCCCTCATCGGACCGGTGTCCCTGCACCGCCTCGTCTCCGGGCGCCGTATCAAACCCCAGGCCGTGCGGATCGCCTCCCGGCTGACCTTCGTGGGACTGGTCCTGCTCCTGACGACGATGACCGCGGCCCTGCTGCTGGTCCTGCGGGTCGCCACCCACGACTCGTGGGTGCCCTGGCTCGTCACCGCAGTCGTGGCCTGGTACCTGCTGTGCTGGTTCGTTCTGCCGCTGTGGACCCGGCGCCGCTACACGACGGACTGAGCCGGTCGAGTTGCCGGTCGTGCGCACGGCTCAGGACGAGCACCGACACCGTGGCGCCGATGAGCGCGCAGAACATGTCCCACTGGGTGTCCCAGACATCGCCCTGGGTGGCCAGGAAGGCGTCCGCCGCCTGGCCGCCGATCACCGCGGCCGCCCACTCCAGCATCTCGAAGACGGCACTGAACGCCAGACACGCGCACACCGTCAGCGGCGCCAGCCAGCGGCTGCCCCGCAGCGGTGAGGTCCGGCTGAGCAACTCCCGCACCAGGACCGCCGGCACGAAGCCCTGCATCAGGTGGCCGAAGCGGTCGTAGGGATTGCGGTCGAGCCCGAACGTGTCGCGCACCCAGTCGCCGAGCGGGACCTGCGCGTAGGTGTAGTGGCCCCCCACCATCAGCACGAGCGCGTGCACCGCGAGCAGAGCGCACAGCAGGTCGGTGAGCGGGAAGCGGCGCCAGGTCAGCACGATCAGGGGCAGCCCGACCAGGACCCACACGGTCTCCAGGAACCAGGTGGTGCGGTCGCGCGGGCCCCAGGCGGAGAGGGCCAGCGCGGCGACCACGGCCCACGCGAGCAGAACGGGCAGCGGCCTTCGCACAGCGGTCATGAGGTGCTCCTTCTCGTAGGAGCCCTCATCGTCGGGGGAACCCGTCGGCGGTGGCATGAGTACGGCTACTCAAGCGGCTGCGTACAGGCCCCGGTCGGCCGGTCCTGGCCCCGGTCTCAGCCGCCCGCGATGACCGAGGCCAGGAAGTCGTCGACGCTGACCTCCTCCTGGCCCGGCGGCACGACCTCACGGGTCTCACGCAGGAAGGAGGCCATCGCCGGTGCCCAGGCGAAGACCACCGCATGCTGACGGCCTCCGTCGGGGCGGACCTCGCCGTAGAACTCCATGCGCAGCTCCTCCCACACCCCGGTCGACACGGGGCCCATTCGCACGTCCCCGACGCCCACCGGGCCGCTCAGGCCCTCGGTGAGCATCTCCCGGTCCAGCCGCCAGCGCGCCAGCACCCGGCCGTCATGGCTGAACACCGCGGTGACCGCGAACGGGTCCGCCGCGTCGTATCCCAGGTGGGCGAGCACGGGACATCGGTCCGTGCCGCCCGCCTGGAGTTGCACGACGAGGGTCTTGTGCGCGGTCCTGCGGACGAAGGAGTTCACCTGGAGGCCTCCGGGGCAACGGGGTAGAGCCCTCTAGTACCCCTCATCCGGCCAAGATGCTCAGCCTTCCGGGTGATTCCCCTTCGCGCCGCGCAAGGACGTGATGCAGGAGGCGATGGCGCGCTGGAGTTCCTCCAGTTGCTGGACCATGTCGTCCTCGTAGAAGTCCTGGGCGTCGTCGAAGGTCAGCTCCTCGAAGGCCTTGGTCGCCTTCTGGAGGCTGCTGTAGAACTTCGTCCGCCGCTCCTGGACCCGGAGTTCGGGATCGGCCTCCACGGCCTCGGCGACGAGCGACTTCATGGTGTCGAAGGCCTCGGCCGCCCACTCGCCGGTGTCCTCGTCCTCCTCCAGTTCCGCGAGCAGCGACAGATGGCGCTCGGCCTCCTCGCGCAGGTCCGCCGGGGCGTCGATGGTCTGCCCGGCGGGGGTCTTCACCTGACCTGACTCGGCGATCTGCCGCACGTACCCGATGCGGTCGGCGGCCCGGCTCTCGGTGGCCACGGCCTTCTTCAGGTCGTCCGTGCGCACGACGTCCCTGGCGAGCGAGGCCTGGAGCTCGGGGTCCTCCTTGATGCGGTCGAGCAGCGCGCTGCGCGCGGCCCGGGCGGTGGAGGGGTCGGCGAGGATCGCGGCGCGCAGCGCGGTCGGGTTCTCGGCGACCTCCAGGGCCTTCGTCGGGCGGATGCCCTCGGCCTCGGCGGCCTCCGCGATGGCGGTGCCGCGGTCGGAGCCTGCGCTGCTGCGGGAGGAGTAGTAGCTCAGCCACACGTCCGCGTCCGGCAGCTCCACCTCCTGGCCCGGGGACAGCGCCTCGAAGTGCGGCACCATTCCGTCGTCGGCGGCCCGGTCCCAGGCCTTGTAGTAGCGCATGACCCGCTCGGGGGAGCAGCCGGCGAGCTCGGCGAACTCCTTCGCGGACACCTTCGGCGTCTCGTCCGCGCCCTGGCCGCCGGGCCGCACGCTGCGCGCCACCATCAGGCCGAAGGCCCAGCCGCCGGTGCGCGCGTACACCCCGAACTCACGGGCGTCCCGTGCGACGAGGTCGGACAGCGGGGCGGCGGACGGCGCGGCCGAGGGCTCCACCCAGATCTCGGCCGGTGTGTCGACCGGGGTCTGCGCGGGCGTCTCGGACGGGTCGATCGCTGTGGTCACGGGTGCGTCTCCTGGGCAGGTTCGTTCGGACCGCACAGGGGCGCGGCACCACCTTCGGGCCGCGTCCTGTGCAGCTCGGAAGCCTATTGCACCCCTGGGTGCCGCCCCGGCAATCCTCCCGCTCAGGCGAACGCGTCGCGCAGCGCGGGCAGCAGGGTCTTCTCGGACCAGTCCAGGAACTCCGGCTGCGTGTCCCCGCCGATCTGCACCATGGCGATCTCGGTAAACCCCGCCTCCGCGTAAGGCCGTACCGCCTCGACGAAGTCGTCCGGGTCGTCCCCGCAGGGGATCGACGCCGCCACGTCGTCGGGGGTGACGAACTGCGTGGCCGCCTCGAACGCATCGGGGTGCGGAAGCTCGGAGTTGACCTTCCAGCCGCTTCCGAACCAGCGGAACTGGGAGTGCGCCCGCTTGACCGCCGTGTCCCGGTCGGGGTCGTAGCAGACGGGCAGTTGGCCCACGCGCGGCTTGCCCTCGCCGCCGTGCCGGTCGAACGCGTCGAGCAGGCCCGCCTTGGGCTCGGTCGCGATGACCAGGTCGGCGAGCCGCCCGGCCAGGGCGCACGACTGGTCACCGGAGACGGCCAGACCGATCTGCGGCGGCTCGTCCGGCAGGTCCCACAGCCGGGCCGACTCCACGTCGAAGTGCTTCCCGCGGTGGTTCACATGACCGCCTTCGAAGAGCGCGCGGATGATCTCGACGGCCTCCTCCAGCATCTCGTGCCGTACGTCGGCCGCCGGCCAGCCGCCGCCCACCACATGCTCGTTGAGGTTCTCGCCCGAGCCGAGACCCAGCCGGAACCGGCCCTCCGAGAGCAGCTGCATGGTCGCCGCCTTCTGCGCCACCACCGCGGGGTGGTAGCGGAAGGAAGGACACGTCACGTACGTCATCAGCGGGATGCGCGAGGTCGCCTGCGCGGCCGCGCCGAGCACGCTCCACGCGTACGGCGAGTGTCCCTGCGACCGCAGCCACGGAAAGTAGTGGTCCGAGGTCACCGAGAAGTCGTAGCCGACCTCCTCGGCCCGCACCACATGGCTCACGAGGTCACGCGGCCCGGCCTGCTCGGTCATCATCGTGTATCCGATTTGCACCATGGGTTCCGGGTCCCCGCCGACCGCCGGCGAAAACGGGTCTTCCACGGCTTCCCGATCACCCGGGGCTCTCGATCAAGAGCGTCGAACGGGGCAGGATGCCGACATGACTTCCCTGCCCACGAGCACCCCCGCAGCCCAGGGCGTCGACGCCGCCGGCCTTGAGGCCTTCCTCGACGCCCTCGAATCCGACCCGCGCATCGAGCCGCACAGCCTGATGCTGCTGCGTCACGGCAAGGTCGTGGCCTCGGGCTGGTGGTCGCCGTACGCCCCGGAACGGCCGCAGCTCCTCTACTCGCTCAGCAAGAGCTTCACGGCCACGGCGGCCGGGTTCGCCGCGGCCGAGGGGCTGATCCGGCTGGACGACCCGGTGATCTCCTACTTCCCGGAGTTCGAGGCCGACGTCACCGACCCGCGCAGCCGCGCGATGCTCGTACGGCACGTGGCGTCGATGGCCAGCGGGCACGAGGCCGAGACGGTGGACCGCGCGCTGGCACGGGACCGTGACGAACTGGTCCGGGGCTTCCTGCTGATCCCGCCGGACCGCGACCCGGGCACGGTCTTCGCCTACAACCAGCCCGCAACCTACGCGCTCGCCGCGATCGTGCAGCGCGTCACCGGACAGACACTCACCGAGTACCTGCGGCCCCGGTTGTTCGAGCCGCTCGGCATCGGCGACACGGCCTGGATCCGTGACCGGAGCGGCCGCGAGATCGGTTTCAGCGGTCTGCACGCCACCACCGACGCGATCGCCCGGCTGGGCCTGCTGTATCTGCGCGGCGGTGTGTGGGAGGGCGAACGGCTGCTGCCCGAGCGGTGGGTTGCCGAGGCGACGCGCACCCAGATCGCGCACGAGGCGGGGCTCGAAGCCGGCTGGCCGGACTGGCAGCAGGGGTACGGCTTCCAGTTCTGGATGAGCCGGCACGGTTATCGCGGGGACGGTGCGTATGGCCAGTTCTGCGTGGTGCTGCCCGGGCAGGACGCGGTGCTGGCGATCACCTCGGAGACCGAGGAGATGCAGCGGGTCCTGGACCTGGCCTGGGAGCATCTCCTCCCCGCCTTCGGTTCCGGTCCGCTGACCGGCCGGGACGCGGCGGACACGGCCCTCGCCGACCGGCTGACGCGGCTCGCCCTGCCGCCGGCCGCGGGCAAGGCGGCCCACGCGGAGAGCACCACCGTGTTCACCCCCGCCACCGGCACCTGCACGGACCAACCGACCCTCGCCGCGGTCGAGGTCGGCCCCGGGGGACGGGTGACCCTGGTCGACGACGGTGAGCGGCTGGAACTCGGGGACGTGCTCGGCACGTACGGCTGGACGGTCGTCGACGAGCCGCTGCCCGTCGCGGTGAGCGGCGGCTGGACCGACGCACAGGCCCTCGTCGTCGACCTGGCCTTCCTGGAGACCCCGCACCATCTGCTGGTGACGTGCTCACCGGACGACCGGACGTTCACCGCGCACTGGCGCACCAGGCCCCTGCACACCGGGCCGCTGCGACGGATGCGGGCACCGCGCGGGGCGGTGTGAGGCGCGCGGCTGAGAACCCGGACGGGTAGGCGGCCCGGGTTCAGGCCTGCGGCACCCGGAACGTGCTCAGGAAGGTCTTCAGCGCCTCCTGGTTCGCGTCGTCGTTCCAGCCGTCCGCCGGGGTCGTCCAGCGCAGGGAGTAGCCCTGGCCGCCGCCGATGAGGAAACCGCGGCCGAAGGTGCGCACCCGGGTGCCGTCGACCTCCTCGACCCACTGCATGTCGGCGGCCTCGTGGCCCTGGTAGGTCAACGCGCGGATGTCGCCGAGACGCTCGTAGCCGGGATGGTCCTCCAGCCCCGGCTCCACGTCGTCGCGCCACACGGCCACCGCGTCCGACCCCACGGCCTTGCTGAAGGTGACGGCGAGAGTGCGCGGGTCGCCGGTGGCGCCGAAGGTGACACGGTAGGCCAGGTCCTCCTGGCGTTTGGTGGCCAACGGCTTGAAGCCCTTGGGCAGCGCGAGGGAGAAGCCTTCGGGGGAGTGGTACACGCGGAACCCGGGCGGCAGGCCGGTCCCCGCGGTGGGTGAGGCCGACTTGGTCGGCGTGGGCGTCGGCGTCGCGGGCGCGGGGGACTCGTCGACGCGGTTCCCGGGCGTTGAGGCGGACGCGGACGGCGCCGGGGAGACGGACGGGGACGGCGGGGCCGGGGCGGGCGCGGAGGCCGAGGCGGACGGGGCGGGAGCCTCGCCGGTCGTCGTGGAGTCGCTGCCGGGCAGCGCTTTGGTGACCGTGAGGACGACGGCGGCCACCGCGACCACGGCCAGGGCGGTGCCCGCGATCAGGAGGCGGCCGCTGCGGCTGGGAGCCACGCCGGGCAGCCCGCGCAGCCGCTGCCTGGGTTCCTCGGGCGGTTCCGCGCCCGGATCCTCGCTGAGGACCCTGAGCAGGGCGTTGCGCACGGCCCACCGGTTCAGCCGCTCCTGGGAGTTCTTGCGCAGCAGCGCCTGCAAGGTCGGGGTGAGCGGGCCCGCCCGCACCGGGGCGCGCAGCGGCAACCGGTCGACCCCCTTCAGGGTGGCCGTGGGACGGTCGCGGTCCCGGAAGGGCGGGCGCCCCTCCACCAGCGTGTAGAGGATCGCGCCGAGCGCCCACAGGTCCGAGGCCGGGCCGATGCGCTCGTCACGGGCCTGTTCGGGGGAGGCGTACGAGGGTGCCGACAGCCTGGGGGCGAGGGTCGCGCCGGCCAGGCCGAAACCGGTGACCACGACCGAGCCCTCGTCGCGCACGAACACCTGGCCCGGGCTGAGTTCGCCGTGCGTGATGCCCTCGCCGTGGGCCGCCTCCAGCACCTCCAGCAGCTCCAGGCCCACGCGTGCCGCCCGTACCGGGTCGAAGGTCCCCTCCCGGGCGAGGAGTTCACCCAGCAGGACGCCGTCGACGGGTTCGGTGACCGTCCACAGGGCGCCGTCCTGCACCACGGCGTCGACGACCGTGGCGATCCGGCCGGGGGCGACCACCCGCATGGTCTTGGACATCCGCACGACGCCCCCGGCGGTGCGCAGCGCGGTCTCCTCGTCGGTGGAGGCCGGGAGCCCGATCTCGGTGAGCAGACATGGGCGTTCGGTCGAGACGTCCTCGCCGTACCAGCAGATCCGGTTGGTCTCGCGATGCAGGACGTCCAGGGGCCGGTACCGTCCGGCGAGCAACTCGTGTGCGGAGACGTGCGCCTTGACCATGGTCATCCTTCGCTGAACCCCTGGCTCTCACCTTTCACAGAGGTACGGCGGGTGCGGCGGGGTCTGTTCAATCAATTCCCCAACCGGTGGAATCCGCTTTCTGGCCGGTCGGCGCCCGGTCGATATCTGACGCAGAAGTCAGTACAGCGAACGGAGTCGGACAGCCCCTCAACGCAGTCCGAACCGCTCGGCCCACGTCATGACGTCGGTGGTGGTCGTGTTGCCGCCGCACACCACGAGACCCAGCCGGCAGTCGTCACCGACCCGCTCCAGCACCCGCCGGGCGGCGGGCAGGAGACAGCCGGCCGCCGGTTCGCCCCACACCTTGGCGTGGTCGGCGAGGTCCAGGCAGCCCTGGACGGCCTCCCGGTCCGGCACCACGAGAACCTCGGTGACCAGCGCCGCCGCATGCTCGTACGTCAGCTGCGAGACGGCTGGGGCGCTCAGCGTGGACACCACCGAGGACAGCGCGACCGGGACCGGCCCGCCCGCGGCGAGCGCCCGGGACATGGCCTCGGCGCCCTCGGTCTCCACGCCCCAGACCCTGACCCCCGGACGGCGGGCCTTCAGCGCCGCCGCGACTCCGGCGATCAGACCGCCGCCCCCGACGCTGACCAGGACGTCGGTGAGGTCGTCCGCGTCGTCGGCGAACTCCATTCCGACCGTGCCCTGTCCGGCGATCACCAGCGGGTCGTCGAAGGGGTGGACCAGCGTCAGCCCCTCGTCCCGCAGCCTGTTCACGAGCGAGAACGCGCCGTCCATGTCGTCCGTCAGCCGCAGCGACGCACCGGCTGCCGCCACGATCTCCACGGAACGGGCGGGCGCCGACCGCGGCATCACCACCGTCGCCTTGACGTCGAGCGCGGCGGCCATGTGGGCGAGGGCGATCCCGTGGTTGCCCCCGCTGACCGCCACGACCCCGGCCGCCCGCTCCGCCTCGCTCAGCGACACCAGCTTGGCGGTCGCCCCGCGCGCCTTGAACGAGCCGGTGCGCTGGAGCAGTTCGAGCTTGACGGTGACGGGAGCACCGAGCAGCGCGGACAGGCCGGGGCTGGGCAGGGTCGGCGTGCGGACGACGTGCTCGGCGATCCGCCCGGCCTGCCGCTCGATGTCCGTGATCCCGATCAAGACGGTGTTCCTTCCGACAAGACGGTGTTCCTTCCGGGAGGGAAGTCCTTTCGCACCCTGTCCCGGCGGACGGCCGTCGGTCAACTCGGCGTGCGGGGCGTCAGAGGTCGCGTCGCAGCACGTGGTCCAGGAGCGGCCGCAGCGCCTCCACCCTCTCGGCCGACACCATGTGACGGCGCGCCTCGGCCAGTGCGGCCGCCCTGCCGCCGCACTTCTCGACCAGGGTCGCGACCTCCTCGGGGTCGGCGTCCGCCGCGAGGAGCCGGGCCAGGCGTGCCGCCGCGGGGGTCGGAGCGCCAAGGGCGGCCAGGACCGGGAACGTCTTCTTCCGCTCCCGCAGATCGCCGTGCACCGGCTTCCCGGTGACCAGGGGGTCGCCCCAGATGCCCAGGACGTCGTCCACGATCTGGAACGCCACGCCCAGGTGCCGTCCGGCCCGGTCCAGCGCGGCCACGTCGGCGGGCGGTGCCCCGCCGAGCAGGGCGCCGAGCGCGGCCGCGCAGCCCAGCAGTGCCCCGGTCTTGCCCTCGGCCATGACCCGGTACTCCTGCGTGCCGACCCGCTCAGGGCCCCGCCAGGGACGCGTGGCGAACAGGAGGTCGTCGGCTTGACCGCGGACCAGGTCCCGGAGCGCGGTGGACAGCAGGCGGACGGCCCCGGCGCCGGAGTCGGCCAGGGTCTCCACGGCCAGGGCGAACAGGGCGTCGCCGGTGAGGACGGCCGGGCCCGTGCCGTACGCCTTCCACACCGTGGGGCGGCCGCGGCGGGTCGGGTCGGCGTCCATGATGTCGTCGTGGAGCAGGGAGAAGACGTGCACCAGCTCCACGGCGACCGCCGCCGGCACCCCGGCCTGCGCGGGCGCGCCGGCCGACTCGGCGCCCAGCACGGCGAGTGCCTGCCGTACGCCCTTGCCGCCGGACGCGTCGGCCGGAGTGCCGCCGACCTCGCACCAGCCGAAGGAGTAGGCGGCCATCTCCCCGACCCAGGGGTGCAGCCGGCCGACGGCCTCCCGGAGCGCGGGCCGCACCAACGCGCGGCAGCGGGTGAGGACTTCGGGTGCGGTCAGGGTCGTCACCGGACCGCCTCCGCCCGCACGCCGAACTCTGCCCGCACGCCGAACTCCTCCTGGGCCCGTGCCACCATCTCCCGGGCGTGCCGCAGCCCGGTCCGCTCCAACACCCGTGCCAGATCGTCCAGTTCGGCTGCCGTCTCCGCCCGGTCGCGGCCGAGGCGGGCCAGGGACTTGGCGAGCCCCAGCCGCGCCAGCGCCTCCCCGCGCGGCTCGCTCATGGCGCGGAACTCCGCCAGCGCCTCCTCGTACAGCTCGCGCGCCTCGGCGTAACGCCCGGCCCGGTAGAGGACGTTGCCGCGCATCTTGTGGTTGTAGGCCAGCGCGCTGGAGAGGTTCATCGCGCGGCAGGTCGACTCCGCCTCCGACAGCAGGGCGAGGGCCCGCTCGGTGTCGCCGTCCCGCACCGAGGCGAGGTCCGCGAGCCCGCGCAGTGCCCAGGCGTGGCCGCGCCGGTCGTCGGCGTCCGCGGCGATCCGGGCCGCCTCCTCGAACATGGCGAACGCGGTGTCGTAGGAGCCCGTGTTGCGGTGCATCTGCGCGATGCCCGACAGCGCCCACACCGTGTGCCTGGCCTCGCCGCGCCGTCTGGCCTCGGCCAGCAACTGCTCGTGCAGCCTGCCGACCGCCTCGTAGTCGCCCTGGATGCGGCCGGTCTCGGCCAGCCCCGCGAGCGAGTAGCCGCGCACGACGACATCCCCGCCGCGCTCGCCGAGTTCGGCCGCGAGCCCGAGCAGCCGCCGGGCGAGGGCGAATTCACCGCGCTGCCGGGCGAGGGTGCCGCCGCTCCACAGCGCCCACGCCCTCCCCGCGGTGTCCTCGGCCCGGCGGGCGGCCCGGTAACTGGCCTTCCAGGCCAGGTCGGCGTCGGCGATCCGCCCGAGCCGGCGCTGCGCCTCGGCGACCGCGAGCCCGGAACGCGCCGCCTCAGCGTGCCGCCCGGCCCGCTCGGCCGTTCGCAACTGCTCGATGCCGGCGGCCAGTACGTCGTCCAGCGAGGAGTTCACGGAGAGGGAGGTGAGGGCGCCCTGGTACTCGGGGGCGAATGCCTTGCCGTACATGCATGCCTTTCCGTCGGTATACACCCCATCTATACATGCCGCGTATACATGGTGCGTATAGTGCGTCGAAAGTGAGCCCCGGCCCGGGGGCCGGGGCTCACCTGTTGCCGATCAAGACGTGGACGGAGCCGGACGGGTTGCCTGTGAGGCGCAGATCACGGCGTGACGTGTCCGAGCCGACGCACCTTGTACCGGGGCGTCAGTGCTGCTGCGCCTTCTGCGGCGTCGCCTCGCTCGGTCGTACGACGACGTAGCCCGACCCCTGGAGCATCAGCTGCACCGCCTCGCCGGAACCGCCCCGCAGCATCGAGCCGATGGACTGCGAACGGTGCAGCGAGGTGCCCAGGCCAGCGGTCCAGCCGACGACCGCGTCGGTGTCGACGTACACCGGGAACTCGGGGGCGACCGGAATCACCAGCGGATTGCCCTCGCAGACCAGACCGAGCCTGCCGTGGCCGCTGAACACACTGTTGAAGAGACCGCCGCCCGCTATGCCCGCGCCCTTCACGGTCGAGATCCGGTACGCCAACGAGGCATCGAAACACAGGACTTTGCGGCCGTTGACCGTGAACTCGTCACCCGGTTCCACGTCGACCATGAAGCAGTTCTGCGCCTCGTGCGCGAACCAGGCCTCACCCTGGCCGCGCACCGCCATCAGAGGCAGCCCCTCACCGGTGACGGCCCGCTTGAGCATGCCGCCGACGCCCTGGCCCTTGCGCTCGAACTGGAGATTGCCGCGGTAGGCGACCATCGCCCCCTGGCGGGCGAGCATCTCGCCGTGCACCGCGTACCGGATGCACTTCGCGTTCTCGACCGTCATGCCCGGCGCGGTGGCCGGCTGCACCATGTGCTCACTGGAAAAGAGGTCACCCTTCATGGGGGCATCCTGGCCCGGAGCGCTTCCCTCCGCCAAGATCCCGGCCGGTGCGGGACGTTCGGGGCGGGAAGTTCGGCGCCGGGAGTCCGGTTCGTGAAGTCCCGTGCGGGAATCAGCCGCCGAACAGCTGCGTCCAGTACGTGCCCGCCGGACCGCCGCCCGCGAAGCCGACCCCGATGTGGGTGAAGCCGGGCTTCAGGGTGTTGGCGCGGTGCCCGGGGCTGTTCATCCAGCCCTCGACGACCTCGGCGGCCGAGCGCTGTCCGCACGCGATGTTCTCCCCGATCGAGCGCCGGGTCGAGCCCGCGGCGGCGGCCCGGTCCCAGGGCTGGGTGCCCTCGGGCGAGGTGTGCGAGTAGAAGGCACGGGCCGCCATGTCGGTGCTGTACGCCTGCGCGGCACGGGCGAGACGGGGATCGGCGGCGAGGGGCGGCAGGCCGGCCCCGGTGCGCTGACGGTTGGTGAGGACGACCACCTCGTCGACGGACCGGGCGAGATCGGAGGTGGTGAGGGGCCTGGCCCACAACGCCGTCCAGTACGTGTCGCCGGAGCGGCCCCCGGAGACGTACGCCAGGCCGGCGTCCGTGAAGGCGGGGTCTTGCAGGGTGCGCCGGGGCTGCTCGGTGCGCAGGCAGTACTCGACGAACTCGGACGGGTTGCGCGGACCGGAGACGAGGTGCTCGCCGACGGTGACGTACGTGTACCCGGTGGCGGTGACCCGCTGGAACACGGAGACACCGTCCGGCCCCTCGACGCCGAGGCGTCCCGAGGAGGCCATCGCGGAGGCGTGGGCGCGGGCAGCTCGGGTCAGGCGGGCGTCGAGGGCGACCGGGGCCGAACCGGCCTTGCCTCGGGCCGAGTTGACCAGTGTCAGGAAGGTGTCCAGGTCGGCGGAGAGCGCGGGGGAGGGGGACGTGGGGGCGAGGCGGGGAGCGGGCGGCGCCGGGGGTGTCGCACGTATCGGAGGTGCCGCAGGTCGCGGAGACGGCAACGACGCGCCGGCCCCCGCGGTCGTCGGTGTCTCGTCCGCCACCTCCACGCCGAAGTCCCGCGCCAGACCCCCGAGTCCGTCCGCGTACCCCTGCCCGAGAGCCCGCAGCTTCCAGCCGTCGCCCCGGCGGTAGAGCTCCGCGAGCAGCAGCACCGTCTCCTGCCGTGGCAGCGGTGGCGTGAACCGGGCCAGCGCCCCGCCGCCCACACGGGATACCTCGAGAACCGGGACGGGCAGTCGGCCCAGGGGAGTGGCGGGGTCGGCCGGGCTCACGACCACCGCGACCCGGGCGGCGTCCGCACGCAGGCGGCGCGGATCGACCGTCAGCGTGTCGCCCGAGAGCAGGGCGCCGGGAGCCGAGGGCTGGTTGTAGAAGACGAAGTCGGCATCGCCGCGGACCTTGCCGCCCTCGTCCGTCACGAGCGCGGACACGTCGAAGGGGCCGGTCACCCGCACGGTGACGGCCCCCTCGGGAAGGGGCAGATTGCCCCCGGGTACCAACTCGTTCATCGTGCCGCCCTGGTGTCGTCGTCCGCAGGGAGCAACGCCCACCGGGCACCGGGGGTTCCCCGCCCGGACTCAGTCCAACGGGACCGCCGGCGCCATGTCCTCGTGCCGCTCGGCCGGCGCCTTGCCCCGCGGAGCCCTGCTCTCCGGGCTGCCCACAGCCTTCGTCGCCTTGCCGCAGAACGCGGAGTCCAGGGTGCGCAGCATGGTGTTGAGGACGGTGCCGTTGTTGGACGTGTTGGCGACCGCGGCCAGCGTCCGCTTGCCGTCCTTCGAGGCGAACGCGTAGGTGTAGAAGCCCTGCACGGCGCCGGTGTGGCCGTACACCGAGACCCCGCAGGACAGATCACGGCGGCGCAGCCCCAGGCCGTACGCCTGACCGGTCCCGGAGGACGGCAACCACTTCTCCATCTGGGCCAGTTGCGCCGCCGAGGTGAGCCGGCCCCCGAGCAGCGCGGACAGGAAGGTGTTCAGGTCCCGGGTGCTGGAGATCAGCGCGCCCGCGCCCTGCGCCCACGACACGGTCTGCTCGGTGGCGTCGACGAGCGGCGCGCCCGCCTGGTCCGGGGTGAGATAGCCGCGCGCGTACCGGCCCGGGATCTTCGTGCCCGGGTGTACGTAGAACGTGTCGCTCAGCCTCAGCGGCGCGATGATCCGGTTCTGGTACTCGGTCCGCACCGGGTTCCCGGTCAGCTTCTCCACCAGCATCCCGGCGATCACGAAGTTGGTGTTCGAGTACGAGTACACCGCGCCCGGCGCGCTCGTGCGCGGCTTGCGCAGCGAGAGCTTCACCAGCTCCTCGGGGGTGAAGACCCGCTTGCGGACCGCCTCGAACCCCGGCACCGTCCTGGCGAACATGTCGTTGGTGTAGTCGTAGAGCCCGCTGCGGTGGCCGAGCACCTGCCGCACGGTGATCCGGTCGTCGGGCAGCAGCCCCGGCAGATAGCGGTTGACCGGCGCGTCGAGCGTCAGCTTCTTCTCGTCGACCAGTTGGAGCAGCACCACGGCGGTGAACGTCTTGGTGACACTGCCGATGCGGAACCGGTCGGTGTCGGCCATCGCCCGCGCGCTCCCGCGGTCCGCGACCCCGGCGGCGGCCCGGAACACCGTGCCCCGGTCCTCGACCCGGACCATCGCACCCGGTGCGCCCTGGGCCAGCGCGGAACGCAACACGCCGCGCAGACCGGCGAGATCCACCGCGGGTCCGGTGGGCGAATCGGCCTGCGCGGGGCTCGCGAGCAGGGGCAGCAGGACCGCCCCGGCCACCGTCCCGACGAGCACTCTCACAGATGTCATCCGGCTCTTCTCCTTGGCTGAGCACAGCAACGGCACAGGCGATTCTGCTTCTTTTATTGACGTCGGAAAAGAATCCCCCTAGGTTCCCGACCATGCGCCCCACCTCCAGCGCCGAGACCTTTCCCGCCAACACCCCAGCCGCCTCACAGGTGTTCACCGCCGTCCTCTCCCACGGGCCCCTCGCCCGACTGGAGGTGTCCCGGCGTGTCGGACTGTCACCGGCCGCCGTCACCAAGGCGGTCCGCCCCCTCATCGAGGCCGGCTACCTGGTGGAGGGCGCGGACGAGGAGGCCCGCCCCGCCCTGGGCAGGCCCGCCAACCTCGTCCGGGTGGACGGCGGACGGGCCCTGTTCCTCGGGGTCAAGGTCACCGGCGACGAGATCATCGGCGTCCTCACCGACCTGTGCTGCCGTGTCCGGGTCGCCCGGCACCTGCCCCTGCCGGACCGCGATCCCCGGACAGTGCTCTCGGGCATCGCGGAACTCGTCGAGCGGCTCCTGGCCGAGACGGACGGCTCCGCGGCCCCCGTCCTGGGCCTGGGCATAGCCGTCTCCGGCGACGTCGACCGGGGCGAGGGCACCGTGCGCTACTCGCCCTTCCTGGAGTGGCGTGACGTCCCGCTCGCCGAACTCGCCGGAATGACCACGGGGTTGCCGGTCACCGTCGACAACGACGTACGCGCCCTGACGGTCGCCGAGCAGTGGTTCGGCGCCGGTGCGGGCCTGTCCGACTTCGCTGTCGTCACCGTCGGCGCCGGCATCGGCTGCGGACTCGTGGTGCACGGCCGGGTGGTCGCCGGGGCCCATGGAGTGGCCGGCGAGATCGGCCATGTGACCGTCGACCCGGCCGGCCCGCTCTGCCACTGCGGCAACCGCGGCTGCGTCGAGGCGATCGCGGGGGAGGCCGCGATCGTCCGGCAGGTCCGCGAGGCCACCGGCGTGCAACTCACCCACCCGGAGCAGGCGCTGGCCCTGGCCCGTGAGGGCGTCGCCGGAGCCCGGGAGGTGTACGCCCGCGCCGGCGAGGCGATCGGCCGGGGCATCGCCACCGTCGCCAACCTCCTCGGCCCCGAACGCGTGATCATCTCCGGCGAGGGACTCGCCGCCTACGACCTGTTCGCCGAGCAGATCCGCGACGCCTTCGTCACGGCCGCGTTCGGCTCCGCCGCCCAGTGCGACGTCCGCACCCGTCCGCTGCCCTTCGAGGAGTGGGCACGCGGGGCCGCCGCCACCGCCATCCAGTCCTTCATCACCCCGGACACGAGCCGATAAGAACCCGCACCCCATTGGAGGTACGACCCATGCGGTCATCCTCGTACTTCGCCATGCCCGCGCGAGCCCTGCTGCCCGCAAGAGCCCTGCTGGTGCTCGCCCTCACCACGGTCGCCGTCCCCACGGCCCACGCCGCCGACACTCCCGCGGCCGTCCCCGCCGCCGACACCCCAGCCGTCGCCTCCACCGCCCCCGCCGCCAAGCCCTACATGGGCTGGTCCAGCTGGAGCATGCAGTCCTCCAAGTACCCCGGCCTCAACCCGGACGGCGACTACAGCTACCTGACCGAGGCCAACGTCCTCAAGCAGACCGACGCCCTGGCCGCCAAGCTGAAGAAGTACGGCTACGAGTACGTCAACATCGACGCCGGCTGGTGGATGGACAAGAGCTGGAAGTCCGGCTTCGACCGGTACGGCCGCCAGAAGCCCGACCCGGTCCGCTTCCCCAACGGCATGAAGGCTGTTGCCGACCGCATCCACGCCAAGGGCCTCAAGGCCGGCATCTATCTCCCGGCCGGCCTGGAGAAGGCGGCCTACGGCGACGGCAGGACCCCGATCCGGAACGCCGACGGCTGTACCACCGCCGACATCGTCTACGACGACCTGCGCACCACCAACGGCTGGGACAGCGCCTACAAGCTCGACTTCACCAAGCCCTGCACCAGCAAGTACATCGACTCGCAAGCCCAGTTGATCGCCGACTGGGGCTACGACTTCCTCAAGCTCGACGGCGTAGGCCCCGGCTCGGGCAAGAGCGGCGACCAGTACGACAACGTTGCCGACGTCGCCGCCTGGCACCGGGCGATAGCCGGCACGGGCCGCCCGATCCACCTCGAACTGTCCTGGTCCCTGGACATCGGACACGCCGCCGACTGGAAGAAGTACTCCCAGGGCTGGCGCGTCGACACCGACGTCGAGTGCTACTGCAACACCCTCGTCAGCTGGGAGAACTCGGTCGACGACCGCTGGGACGACACCCCGGCCTGGACCCGGCACGCGGGCCCCGGAGGCTGGAACGACCTCGACTCCCTCGACGTCGGCAACGGACAGATGGACGGCCTCACCAAGGCCGAACGGCAGAGCTACGCCACCCTGTGGGCCATCGCCAAGTCCCCCCTCTACACCGGCGACGACCTCACCCGCCTCGACTCCTACGGCCTCGCCCTGCTGACCAACCGCGAGGTCATCGCGCTGAACCAGGGCCCCAACCCGCCCGCCCACCCGGTCACCCCGTCCGACCCGCAGCAGGTCTGGGCGTCGAAGAACCCCGACGGCACCTACACCGTCGCCCTGTTCAACCTCGCCGACGTCCCCGCCGCCGTCACCGCCGACTGGACCAACCTCGGCTTCACCGGCACGGCGGCCGTCCGGGACCTGTGGAACCACGAGAACCTCGGCACCTTCAGGAATAAGGTCACCCAGGCCCTGCCCGCCCACGGCTCCCGCCTGTTCACGGTCACCCCGCACGGCACCGCGCTCACGTACACCGGCTACGAGGCCGAGTCCGCCGCGAACACCCTCGCGGGCAACGCCTCCGTCGGCGACTGCTCCGACTGCTCGAACGGAAAGAAGGTGGGCAACTTGTACCTCGGCGGCAAGCTGACCTTCAACGACGTGACGGTCGCCAAGGCCGGCACCTACCAGATCAAGATCTCCTACATCAGCGGCGACGCCCGCTCGGTGGACGTCTCGGCCAACGGCGGCGGCGCCACCCGCCACAAGCTCCCCGCCACCGGCGACTGGGGGACCGTCGCGAGCGTGTACGTGCCCGTGACGCTCCGGGCGGGCGCCAACACGATCACCTTCGACAGCGGCGCCGACGGCTACGCGCCGGACCTCGACCGGATCGACGTCCCGAAGTCCTGACCGAGCGACGTCTTGACCTAGCCATGTCCTGACCGAGTCATGTCCTGACCGAGTCATGTCCTGACCGAGTCATGTCCTGACCGAGCCACCAGGAGCCGCCATGCCCCCCGCCCCTTCCCGACGCGGTGTTCTCGGACTGACCGCCGCGCTCGCCGCCCTGCCGGTCTTCCAAGCCACCGCGGCACCCCGGAGACCCGCCGCCGAAGCCGCCCTCGACACCGACCCGCGCCACCGGCTCTGGTGGCAGGCCCCCGCCGACGAGCACTCGATGCTCGAACAGGGCCTGCCCGTCGGCAACGGGCGCCTCGGCGCCCTCGCGAGCAACGACCCCGGCCGCGAACTGCTCCTCGTCACCGACGCCACGATGTGGACCGGCGGCCTCAACGACACCCTCGACGCCGACGGCCAGTTCCCCTACGGCCGCCAGGACTTCGGGTCCTTCACCCTGCTGGCCCGGCTCACCGTGGACCTCCCCGACCACGACCTGTCCACCGTCTCCGGCTACCGCCGCACCCTCGACCTCGACCGGGGCGTCAACGGCACCTCGTACGTCCGCTCCGGTGTCACCTACCACCGGGAGATCTTCGCCAGCCACCCCGACGACGTCATCGTCCTGCACTTCACCCAGAGCGGGGGAGGCCACTACACCGGCACCATCACCCTCGAGGGCACACACGGTGAACAGCCCGCGGTCTCCTTCGGGGCGACCCTCCCGAACGGGCTGCGCTACGGCGCCGCGATCACGGCGTACGGCAGCGGCGGCCGCGTCCGGGTGAACGGCCCTGACATCACCTTCGCCGGATGCCGGGACCTGACCGTGGTGCTCAGCGGCGGCACCGACTACGCGCCCGACGCGGCGGCCGGCTTCCGCGACCCGTCCCTCGACCCCGAGCGGCTCGCCCGCACCAAGGTCCGGGCGGCGGCCCGGCACCCGGCGGCCACCCTGCTCCGCACCCACACCGCCGACCATCACGCCCTGTACGGGCGGTTGGGTCTCTCCCTCGGCACCTCCACCGCCGACCAGCGGTCCCTCGACACCTGGGAGCGACTCCGGGCGCGCGCCCGGGACGGCATGCCCGACCCCGAACTCGAGGCCCAGTACCTCCAGTTCGGCCGCTACCTGATGATCGCGGGGTCACGCGGCAGTCTGCCCCTCAACCTCCAGGGACTGTGGCTCGACGGCAACGACCCGGACTGGATGGGCGACTACCACACCGACATCAACCTCCAGATGAACTACTGGGCGGCCGACCGGACCGGCCTCTCCGCGTGCTTCGACGCCTTCACCGACTACTGCGTGGCCCAACTCCCGTCCTGGACCGACCTCACCCGCAGGCTGTTCAACGACTCCCGCAACCGCTACCGCAACTCGACCGGAAGGAACGCGGGCTGGACGGTCGCCATCTCCACCAATCCCTTCGGCGGCGGCGGCTGGTGGTGGCACCCGGCGGGCAACGCCTGGCTGTGCAACTCCCTCTACGAGCACTACGAGTTCACCGCCTCGCGGGCCCATCTGGAGAAGATCTACCCCCTGCTGAAGGGCGCCTGTGAGTTCTGGGAGGCACGGCTGCTGCCCATGACCCTGCCCGGCACCGCACGGGAGGTCCTCGTCGCCGACAGCGACTGGTCGCCCGAGCACGGTCCCCTCGACGCCAAGGGCATCACCTACGCCCAGGAACTCGTGTGGACCCTGTTCGGCAACTACTGCACGGCCGCCGCCGAGCTGAAGAAGGACGCGGGGTTCGCCGCCACGATCGCCGGCCTCCGCAGGCGCCTCCACCTCCCCGAGGTCAGCCCCACCACCGGCTGGCTGGAGGAGTGGATGTCCCCCGACAACCTCGGCGAGACCACCCACCGCCATCTGTCCCCGCTCGTCGGGCTGTTCCCCGGCGACCGCATCCGCCCCGACGGCTCCACCCCGGCGGACCTCGTCGAGGGCGCCACCGCCCTGCTCACCGCCCGCGGCATGGAGAGCTTCGGCTGGGCCAACGCCTGGCGCGCCCTGTGCTGGGCCAGGCTGAAGGACGCGGACAAGGCATACCGGCTGGTGGCGACCAACCTCCGCCCCTCCACCGGCGGCAGCAACGGCACCGCCTTCAACCTCTTCGACATCTACGAAGTGGAAAAGGGCCGCGGAATCTTTCAGATCGACGCGAATCTGGGTACTCCCGCAGCGATGATCGAGATGCTGCTGTACTCCCGCCCCGGCCACCTGGAACTCCTGCCCGCCCTGCCCGACGCCTGGGCCGCCGCCGGCTCCCTCACCGGAGCGCCGGCCCGCGGCGGATTCGTCGTGGACCTGCACTGGCGTGAGGGGAAGCCGACCGAAGCCCGGATCCGCAGTACCGGCGGCCGCACCACGACGGTCGCCCACGCGGGAAGCACCCGGACGGTGACGCTGAAGCCGGGGGCGGCCGTCACCCTGAGGGGGTTCGGCCGATGAGGCGCCGGACCGTCCGTCGCGCCCGCCTGCTCGCCGTCACGGTCGCGGCTGCCATGCTCCAGGCCACCCCCTCCCTCGCCGCGGTCGGCCCGCCCGACGGTGTGATCACCTGGGGCGCCAGTGCCTACCGCATCGGCGACTCGACCGCCGACCGCGGCTACCGCATGGTCGTGCACACCAGCGCCGGCGGCCGCGACCCGCGCGTGCGGCTCTCCAACGCCTTCGGCGACCGCCCGGTGACCTTCGACAGCGTCTACGCCGGCCTCCAGCTGAAGGGACCCGACCTGGTACGCGGCAGCAACCGCCGGCTCACCTTCGACGGCTCGGCCTCCACGGTCGTGGAACCCGGCTCCACCGTGTACAGCGACCCGCTGCCGGGCAGCCTCCCCGCCGGCTCGGACCTGGTCGTCAGCCTCCACACCCCGGACGCGGCCGGCCCGGTCACCGGCCACGGCATGGCCCTTCAGACCTCGTACGCCACCCACGGCGACCACACCGACGAGGAGAGCGGCGCCCACTGGACCGACACCATCGGGTCCTGGTTCTACCTCGACGCCGTCTCGGTGCGCACGCCGGGCGCCACCGGTGCCGTGGTCGCCCTGGGCGACTCCATCACCGACGGCTGGCATTCCACCGACGACCGGAACCGCCGTTGGCCCGACTACCTCGCCCGCCGCCTCCAGAAGGCGCACACCACCGTCAAGGGCGTGGCCGACGAGGGGATCTCCAGCAACAAGGTACTGGCCGACGGCGGCGGGCCCAGCGCACTCAACCGGCTCGACCGGGACGTCCTGTCCCAGCCGGGCGTACGGACCGTGTTCCTCTTCGAGGGCGTCAACGACCTCAAGGCCCACAGCGGCGTCACCGCGCAGGACCTCGTCGGCGGCTACCGCCAGATCGTCGACCGGGCCCACGACGCCGGGAAATGCGTCGTCATCTCGACCATCGCCCCCTTCAAGGGCTGGTCCGAGTGGGACCCGGCCGCCGAGGCCGTACGGCAGCAGGTCAACGACTTCATCCGCGGCCACCGGAAGGAGTTCGACGGCGTCACGGACTTCGACCGCGTCCTGCGCAGCCCCTACGACCCCGAGCGGATGCTCCCGTTCCTCGACGGCGGGGACCACATCCATCCCAACGACAAGGGGATGCAGGCCATGGCGGACTCCGTCGACCTCAACTCCCTGGAGTGCGAGCGCCGTTAGTCACGGACCGCCGTCTCCGGGACGATCAGCCCCTGCCGGTAGGCGACGGCCACGGCCTCGGTGCGGCTCGCCGCGCCCAGCTTGGCGAGGATGTTGGAGACATGCACACTGGCCGTCTTGCCGGTGATGAACAGCTCCTCGCCGATCTGCCGGTTGCTGCGCCCCCGGGCGAGCAACCGCAGCACGTCCTGCTCACGCGCCGTGAGCAGCGACGCGCCGGAGGCCGGGGCCTCGGCCAGCCGGCCGCGCCGGATCAGCTCGTCCACCCGCTCAAGGAGCAGCTTGGCGCCCAGCCGCGCGAACACCTCACGAGCGGCCAGCGCCTCGACCGCGGCCTCCGCACGCCGGTCGGCCGCGAGCAGGGCCTCCGCGTACCGCAGCCGGCAGCGCGCCGGTTCGTACACGTCACCGAAGTCGAACGCGGCGACCGCCTTCGCCCACGCCTCGGGATCGGGCCCCGACACGGCCCGCTTCCACTCCGCCTCCGCCCGCGCCAGCCACGCCTGACCTTCCGGACCCTGCGGTACCCCACCGTGCACGGCGAGGGCCCGGGCGGTCTCCACCAGCTCGCCCGCGGTCTCCGCCCACCGACGCGCCCCTTCCTGGTCCCCCTTGAGACGCAGGTCGGCGGCCCGGTCGGCGACAGCGGACAGGGCGAGGGCCGCCAGCCGGACGGTGACGTGGGGACGCGTTCCGGCGTCGTCGGTGAGGACGTCGACCGTGGACCGCATCCGCTCCACAGCGGCCTCCGCGTCGCCTTGCAGTGCCGCCGCCTCGGTCAGCGCGATGCCCGCGACCAGCGCGGCCATCCAGTCGAACGGCCCCTCCAACAGGCTCCGAGCCCGGTCGGCGGCCCTGAAGTCACCGCGCGCGAGCGCCACGTAGAGCGCCGGCCCGACCCTGTACCCCCCGGCCGCGGGCAGCACCTCGGCATCGCTCGCCGCCGCCCGGACACAGTCGTCCCAGCGGCCCAGCGTGTACAGCACCAGCAGTTGGAGATAGCGCATCTCCATCGGGTACGGCGACGACAGCAGCCCGGCCCGGCGAGCGCGGTCGAGTCCCTCCGTGATCCAGGGCAGACACTCCTCGAGGTGCCCGGATTCGTAGGTGCCGACGGCGAGGTTGAACAGCGCGCGCATCTCCACCGGAGCGTTGCCGGAGCTGCGCGCCAGGTCCCGCGCCCGCCGCAGCCGCTCCCGCCCCTCCACCGAGCGGCGGCCGTCGCCCTCGATGACCGCCAGGGAGATCAGCAGATCCGCCTGGGCGTCGGCCACGTCCAGCTCCTCCGCCCTGCTCAGGGCCTGCCGGGCGACCCGCCGCGCGGTCTCGTTCTCCCCGACATGGCGGGCGGCCAGCACGTGCGTCGCCGCGGCCCAGACCCAGGTACGCGACGGGGGCTCGGCGGGGATCATGGCCAGCGCCTCGCTGCTGTAGGCGAAGGCCGCGGTGAGGTTGTCGACGGTCATCAGATTGCCGGCAAGGGTGTACCGCACCCGGGCGGCGAGTTCGGAGTCCGCCTCCTGGCCGGCACCGGCGAGCGCGGCCCGCGTGAGCGAGACGGCCCGGTGCAGTTCTCCGGTGTGCGCGGCGGCGGCCGAGGCCCGCAGCATCAGCCGGACCCGGTCCACCCCCTCGCCGGTGGGCCGCGCCGACGGCTCGACCGCCGACCACAGATCCAGGGCCGCCTCCAGATGCCGTAGCTCCTCGGCGGGCGCCCCCACCCGCTGGGCGTGGTCCGCAGCCTCCAGCGAGGCGGCGAGCGCGGACGCCAGGTCATGGCTCTCGCGGTAGTGGTGGGCCCGCTCCGCCGCGCTCTCGGACCGCGGCCCGCGCCCTTCGATCAGCCGGGCGAACGCCCCGTGCAACCGCGCCCGCTCACCCGGCAGCAGATCGGCGTACACGGCCTCCCGGGCCAGGGCATGGCGGAACGCGTAGGTGTCCCCCTCACCCGGCACCAGCAGCTGCCGCCCGATGGCCTCCCGCAGCGCCCCCTCCAACTCCTCCTCCGGCAGTCCTACGGCGTCCCGCAGCAGGTCGTGCTCGACGCGCCGCCCGGCCACGGCGGCGGTGCGCAGCACCTGCTGAGCGGTGTCGGAC
The DNA here is from genome assembly GCF_000719505.1 of Streptomyces sp. NRRL B-3229. Taxonomy (NCBI): domain Bacteria; kingdom Bacillati; phylum Actinomycetota; class Actinomycetes; order Kitasatosporales; family Streptomycetaceae; genus Streptomyces; species Streptomyces sp. NRRL B-3229. Next base: position 95,726 of record NZ_JOGP01000028.1, read on the forward strand.
AGCTGCTCGAAGCGGATCAGCAGCACATCCGCGAGCCCACTGGGCACTCCGCCGTCCCCGCTCCCGGTCGCGGCGAGCAGTTCCTCGGCGTAGAAGGCGTTGCCCTCGGCCCGCTCGACGATCCGCCGCACGGTGGTGTCGGACAGCGGCCCGTCCCGCAGGGCCCGCACCAGCCGGGCCACCTCGGCGTCCGGCATCGGCCGCAGCTCCAGCCGCTCCACGGCCGACAGCCGTACGAGTTCGGCGAGCAGCGGCCGCAGCGGATGCCGCCGGTGCAGGTCGTCGGCGCGATAGGAGGCGAGCACGGCCAGCCGATGGGTGGGCGCCCCGCCCGCCGACCGCTGGAGGATCCCCCGGCTGAGCAGGAACCGCAGCAGATCCCGCGAGGACTGGTCGGCCCAGTGCAGATCCTCCAGGACCAGGAGCAGGGGAGCGATGTCCGCGAGATCGGCGAGCAGCCCGGCTATCCCCTCGAACAGCCGCAGCCGGTCACCGGCCTCGTCGGCGGAGCCGCCCCCCATGAGCCGCTCCACCACGGGATACGCACCGAGCGCCGACGCGAACCGCTCGTCCTGCGCGACCGCCCCCAACACCTCGGTGAACGGCAGGTAGGGCAACCCGACGTCCCCGAGATCGACACAGTGCCCGGTGAGCACGGTCATTCCGTCCGCAGTGGCCTGCCCCGTGACCTCGTTCAGCAGCCGCGTTTTACCGACCCCGGCATCCCCGGCGACGAGCACGGCCCGGGCTTCCCCACCCCTGGCCCGCTCCAGCACACTGAAGAGCCCGGCAAGCTCGTCGTCCCGTCCGATGATCGGCGTACTGCTGGAGATCTGCGACACAAGAACATCCTGGCACTCGACACTGACAGCGCAATGAGCCACCCAGGGGCGCGGGGCTGTGTCGATTTGCGGCTCCGCCGCGTGGGCGCGACCAGCCACGACGCGTCCGCAGCCGCCATCGGACAGACGACCCCGACTTCATCGGCGCAACGTCCGAGCCCAATCTGCCGGCACCCGCCCCGCAGGCCCCGGCGCAGGCTGAGACTCCGGGTGACTCACCGGCGGAGCCAACCCCGGCCCCGCCTCGAACATCTCCTCCGTCTCGAAGTTCCAGAACCACTCCTCACCCGGCTCGAAGCTCCGCGCCAGCGGATGCCCGGTCTCCCGGAAGTGCCCGCTCGCGTGCTGACCGGGAGAGGAGTCGCAGCACCCCACATGCCCGCACTGCGCACACCGCCGCAGGTGGAACCACCATCCGCCCGCCGCGTCGCACTCCACGCACCCGTCCCCGCTCGGCGGCACGCTCGGGTCGATCCCCTTGATGTCGGTCACTCCTGCTCCTCGGTCGTGTCGTCGGGGTCCGCGGCGGTCAGCGGAAGCAGCACCTGGAAGCGGGTGTCACCGGGCGTCGACTCCACCTGGAGCGTCCCGTGGTGCTTGTTGACCACGATCCGCCAGGAGATGTCGAGCCCGAGCCCCGTCCCCTCGCCGACCGGCTTGGTGGTGAAGAAGGGGTCGAAGATCCGCCCGCGGATATCCGCCGGCACCCCCGGCCCGGTGTCCCGGAACTCCACCAGCAGCCGGTCGTGCTCCAGCGCGGTCCGGACGGTCAACGTCCCCTCCCCGCCTACGCTGTTCATGGCCTGCACCGCGTTGTCTATCAGGTTCGTCCACACCTGGTTGAGCTCGGCGGGGTACGCCGGGATCCTCGGCAGGGTCCGGTCGTACTCCTTGACGACCTTGATCTGCTGCCCGATCTTCCCGGACAGCATCAGCAGCGTGCTGTCGAGGAGTTCGTGGACGTCGGCCACCTGGTAGGGCGCCCGGTCCAGCTGGGAGTACTGCTTGGCCGCGTCGACGAGGTGCGAGATGCGGGCCGTGGAGTCGTTGATCTCGTCCATCAACAGCTCGGTCTCGACGGTGTAGTTGAGCCAGCCGATCGCGTTCGGCAGCATCTCCTCGTCGAGGGCGGCCGCGACCTGGTCCAGCCAGTCGACGTCCAGCCCGGCCTGCACGAAGGTGGGCGCGATCCGCCAGCCCTCCTGGATGCCGTGGTCGTCGAGCCAGTCGCCGAGCGCGTCCTCCCGGTCGGAGGCCTCCAGCGGACTCAACGTCGGTGCCTTGGCGACGCGTTCGGCCGTGCGCTCCTGGATGTCGATGAGGTTCGCCATCACCTCGGGGCTGTACGAGCCCTGGGCGATGATGCCGAGCTTGTGGCGCATCTTGCCCACCCGCTCGCGCAGGGTCGCCGTGGCCCGCACGGCCGCCGCGGCGGGGTTGTTGAGCTCATGGGTCAGTCCGGCCGACAGGGAGCCGAGCGCCAGCAGCCGCTCCCGCTGCCCGATGGCCCGCTGGGTGTTCTTCGAACCGAAGAACAGCCCCTCCAGCAGGTGCACGGCCATCGGGAACCACTCCTGCATGAAGGCCGCGAACGTCTCCGAGGGCAGGACGAAGAACCGCGAGGGCTCCGTGACCCGCATCGAGCCGTTGTAGGTCTGCTGCACCCGGTCACCGAGGTACGCCTGCATGGATCCGGCGTAGACCCCGCGCTGGGAGGTGCGGTTGATCTCGATGTCGTCGCCGCCGACCCGGCGGGAGAGCACGATCGTGCCCTCGATCATCACGTAGAAGCAGGTGGCCGGTTCACCTTCGGCGTACACCGGACCGGGCTCGAACTTCTCGACCCGCCCCGCCGCGCACAACTGCCCCAGCTGCTCGGGGGACAGCTTCTCGAACAGGAACAGCGACCCGATCTCCCCGGGGCTGCACGGCATCAGCTGCCCGCTCACGACTGCTCCAGATACCGGTGGACGAGCATCACTGCCATGGCTCCCTCTCCGACGGCGGACGCGACCCGCTTCGCGGACTCGGCGCGCGCGTCGCCCGCGACGAACACGCCCGGAATGTTGGTCTCCAGGTGGTACGGCGGCCGGTCCAGCTCCCAGCCCGCCGGCGGCCGGCCGTCAGGAGTCAGGTCCGGCCCGGCCAGGATGAACCCGTGCTCGTCGCGCAGCACCGTGCCGTCCAGCCAGCCGGTCAGCGGAGCCGCGCCGATGAACACGAACATCCACTGCGCGTCGACGCGCTCGGTCTCCCCGGTCCGGGTGTTGCGCAGGGTGAGCTGTTCCAGGTGGTCGGAGCCGTGCGCGGACTCGACGACGGTGTGCGCGCGGACCGAGATGTTGGGGGCGTCCTCGATCTGCTGGATCAGGTAGTACGACATCGACGCGGCGAGGTCGGGGCCGCGCACCAGCAGGGTCACCGACTTGGCGCCCCGCGACAGGTACATGGCCGCCTGCCCGGCCGAGTTGGCGCCGCCGACGATGTAGATGTCCTGACCCTGGCAGGAGGCCGCCTCGGTCAGCGCCGAGCCGTAGTACACCCCGCATCCGGTCAGGTCCGTGCAGCCGGGCGCCTCCAGCTGCCGGTAGGAGACACCGGTCGCCAGGATCACGCTGTGCGCGGCCACCGCCGACCCGTCCGAGAAGCGCACGGTACGGGCCGCGCCGTTGATCTCCAGGCCCGCCACCTCACGGGCGGTGAGGATCTCGGCGCCGAACTTGGTGGCCTGCCGCCGGGCCCGGTCGGTGAGCTGACCGCCGGAGACACCGTCGGGGAAGCCCAGGTAGTTCTCGATCCGGGAGCTCTGTCCGGCCTGCCCGCCGGTCGCCGAGCGCTCCACGAGCACGGTCCGCAGCCCCTCCGAGATCACCACCGGCAGCCGCTGCCCGTCCTGCCCCGCGGCGGTCAGCAGCCGCTGCCCCTCGGGCTCGTCGGTGGAGTACCAGCGGTACGGCACCTGGTTGCGGGCCAGGAACTCCCGGACGTCCGAGGAGCGGGCCGACCAGCGGTGTCCGATCACCTTGGTGGCCGGGACGGGCCGGTAGTCGCTGGACCGCCACGCCTCCAGGAGGTCGTCGAGGACCGGGTACAGCTTCTCCTCGGGCGGGTCCCAGGGCTTGAGGAGGTAGTGGTCGAGGTCGACGACGTTGATCGCGTCGATCGCCGCGTTGGTGTCCGCGTACGCCGTCAGCAGCACGCGGCGGGCCCCCGGATACACGTCCAGGGCCTGTTCGAGGAACTCGATGCCGTTCATCTGCGGCATGCGGTAGTCGGCCAGGATCACCGCCACGAGGTCGCCGCGCAGCTTCAGCTCCCGCAGCGCCTCCAGCGCGGACTCGCCGGACTCCGCGCGCACGATCCGGTACGACTCGCCGTAGCGCCGCCGCAGGTCGCGGGCGACGGCACGGGAGACCCCCGGGTCGTCGTCCACGGTCAGGATGACGGTCCGCGCCGATTCGGCGGCCTGTGCCATACGTCTCCCCACCCCGGGCGGTCCGTGGGGGCACGGCGCCCCCCGTGGTCACCGGCCCGGTCCCGCCCATCGTATGTTCGATCGCCCGGCTTCGCGCCGGGATGACGGACCCTGCCGGGGGCAGGCCCGGCGCCGGCCCGGCACGCGAAAGCGTGCGTCGGGCTCGGCGCCGCCCGGGCCGCGGCAGCGCGGTTCAGGCCCGGCGCTGGCCCAGCACGCAGAACTCGTTGCCCTCGGGGTCCAGGAGCGTCACCCACGACTGCTCGCCCTGCCCGATGTCCGCGTGCCGTGCGCCCAGGGCCAGGAAGCGGGCGACCTCGGCCTCGTGGTCGTCGGGCCGGAAGTCGAGGTGGAGCCGGTTCTTGACGGTCTTCGCCTCCGGCACCGGCACGAACAGCAGCCCCGGGATCCGGTCCTTCTCGGGACGGATCTCGAACTCGTCGGGGGAGTCCTCGACCACCACCCAGCCCAGCGCCTCGGCCCACCAGCGCCCGAGGGCTGCGGGGTCGGCCGAATCCACGATCACTTGCTCCCATTCCAAGGTCATTCCGGCAGCGTAGTGAAGACTGGGGTCCTACGTCACCGCGATAAAAGGAGGCCACCGCATGCCCGGCCCGATCACCGCAGGCATCGACGGAACCGAGGAGAGCCTCGCCGCACTGGGCTGGGCCGCCCGGGAGGCGGTCCGGCGGGGTACGGGGTTGCGGGTGGTGCACGCCTGGCGGTTCCAGTCGTACGAGGGGATCGACGCCGGCGACCGGGACACGCAGGCTAACTGGGCGCGGGACGCGATGGCCGAGGCCGTGCGGGCCGTCACGAGGCGGCACACCGGCCTCGAGGTGGACACCGACCTGGTGGAGGGCGGCAGCGTGGACGTGCTGGTCGCCGCCGCGGCCGACTCCGAACTGCTGGTGCTGGGCTCCCGCGGGTACGGCCCCGTGGTCGGCTTCCTGCTGGGCTCGGTCGGCCGGCAGGTGATCGCCGAGGCGACCCGGCCCGTCGTCCTGGTCCGCGCGGGCGACCAGGGCACCGCGGAGGCCGCGGGGCACGAGATCGTCGTCGGTCAGGAGGGTGACCCGGAGGACAGCGCCGAGACCCTGCGGTTCGCCTTCGAGACAGCGGCCGCCCGGGGAGCCACGGTCCGTGCCGTGCGGGCCTGGACCCTGCCGCCGGTGTTCGCCTACAGCCCCGGCTCGCTCAAACTGCTCGACGAGGCCGGCGGGTTGGAGCCGTACGAGAAGAAGGCCCTGGCCGCCGCCCTCCAGCCGTGGCGGGAGCGCTTCCCCGAGGTGCCGGTCGCCGAGCACGTGGAGATGGGCAGCGCCGGCCAGGTGCTGCTGTCGATGTCGGTACGGGCGCAGCTGATGGTCGTCGGCCGCAGGGCCCGCCGTACCGCCGTCGGCGCCCGCATCGGCTCGGTCGCGCACGGCGTCCTGCACCACGCCGACTGCCCGGTGGCGGTGGTGCCGCACAGCTGAGTCACTCGGCGGTGGCGGGGGTGGGCTGGAGCGTCTCGCGGGCCTTGGGAAGGATGTTCGTGATGTAGTCCTCGACCGCCGTGTCCAGCCCGATGTCGTGCTGGGCCCGCTCGGACAGGTACCAGCGGTGTTCGAGCAGCTCGTGGTAGATCTCGGCCGGGTCCATCGAGCCGCGCATCTCCGGTGGCACCGCCCGCACGGTCGGCCGGAAGACGTCCCGCACCCACCGGTGGGCGAGCACCTCCGGGCGGGCGCCGAGCGGGTCGCCCGGGGCGTAGTCGTCCTGGGTGGCCATCCAGCTCTCCAGGTCGTTCAGCAGCCGCCGGGCCTGGTTCTCCTCGGTGTCCAGGCCGGTCAGGCGCAGCAGCTGGCGCTGGTGGTGGCCGGCGTCCACGACCTTCGGCACGAACGTGACCGAGTCTCCGTTCGGGGCGTGTTCGATCTGCATCTCGGCCACGTCGAAGCCGAGGTCGTTCAGCCGCCGGATCCGGCGCTCGATGAAGTGGTACTTGCCCGCCGGGTACACCGACCTGCGCGTCAGCTCGTCCCACAGGCTGCCGTAGCGCGAGCAGATCTCCATGCCGAACTCGATGGCGTCCACGGAGGGGTGCAGTGCCCCCGAGGCCTCCAGGTCGAGCAGCTCGCCGCTGATGTTGACGCGGGCGAGGTCCAGGTCGTAGTCCCGCTGCCCGGGGCTCAGCTGCGGATGCAGGTCACCGGTCTCGGCGTCCACCAGGTAGGCGGCGTAGGCGCCCGCGTCGCGCCGGAACAGCGTGTTGGACAGGGAGCAGTCGCCCCAGGCGAACCCCGCCAGGTGCAGCCGGACCAGGAGAACGGCCAGGGCGTCCATCAGGCGGTGCATGGTGGCGGGCCGCATGGTCGTCTCGAACATCGAGCGGTACGGCATCGAGCCGCCCAGGTGCCGGGTGACCAGCACCGACTCCAGCGGGGCCTCGTCGGTGTCGGTGCGCCCGGTGACCACGGCCAGCGGGTCGACGGCCGGGATGCCGAGCCGGTCCAGGTCGCGGAGCAGCTCGTACTCGCGCAGCGCCGGGCGCTCGGCCAGCTCCTTGACGGCGATGACCTCGTCGCCGGCGCGCGCGTAACGCACCACGTGCCGGGATATACCGCGCGGCAGCGGGACCAGGACCTCCTCCGGCCACTCCTCCAGCGGCACGTGCCAGGGCAGTTCGAGCAGGAGCGCGGGATGCTCCGGGTTCGTCGCGCTGATCTGCAGTGCCATGGTGCGGTGTCCTTGTCCGGCCGGTGATCGTCACCTCACCTTAGAGCGCGCGGTCCCGCGCCTGAAGTGCCGCTTCACGGACCGGACCGCGGTGCACAGGACCGTGCCCGGGAAGCAGGGCGTCGCCCTCCAGTTCGGCGAGGACGTCCAGGGAGGCCACGGCACGCGGGCGTTCGTGGTGGAACATGTCCGGCAGCAGCTGGGGCCCCTTGACCCGGGACGTGGCGTGGCCGCTCACCAGGGCGTCGCCGGAGATCAGCACCCCGCGCTCGGGAAGGTGGAAGGCGCAGTGCCCGTCGGTGTGGCCCGGCGTGTGCACGGGCACCGGACGGCCGGGCAGGTCCAGGGCGCCCTCGGCCGGGAACGGCTGCGGGGAGGCGACCGGCACATGGGCCGTGCCGCCCACGCGGATCGCGTGCACCGCCCACGGCAGCACACCGGGCCGCCAGCCGTTCTTCAGGACCGTCCCCACGGACACCTGGTGCAGGAAGTCCCGCCGCGCGTGGGGCACTTCGGCCTCGTGCAGATAGACCGGCGTGCCGTAGGCGGTGCGCAGGTACTCGGCGGAGCCCAGGTGGTCGTTGTGGGCGTGTGTGATCAGGACGGCGGTGACCGCCTCCGGTGAACTGCCCACCTCGGTCAGGGAGGCGAGCAACTGCTCCCGGTCGCCCGGGTAGCCGGTGTCGACGAGCGTGGCGGAGCTTCCCTCGGTCAGGATCACCCAGTTGGTGTTGCTGCCGTGCACCAGATAGGTGCCGTCCGCGACTTGCTGCACGCCCGCGCTCATGATCGCCCCGCCCGCTGAGTACCTGCCCGACGGCACACAGCAAAGCAGACGCTCAGCCGATCCGGAGCGGCGGGTACCGGTCCTCCAGCGCTCAACTTCCCCCGCACTTCGGGCCCCTGCTCCCGGCGGGACGGGGCTGCCTCCGGCACCGTCCGCCGGAGGCAGCCCCCGCGTGCCCCGAAGCGGCCGCCTCTCCGCCTCAGTGCACGCCGTGCGGGCGGAACTGGATGCTGATCCGCGGTCCCGTCGCGCGCGTGGTCTTCGGTACCGAGTGCTCCCAGGTGCGCTGGCAGGAGCCGCCCATCACGATCAGGTCGCCGTGGCCCAGCGGTCGCCGTACCGTCTCGCCCCCGCCGCGCGCCGGCCGCAGCAGCAGGTCGCGCGGAGCGCCCACGGAGAGGATCGCGACCATCGTGTCGTGGCTCGCGCCCCGGCCGCCCCGGTCGCCGTGCCAGGCGACGGAGTCCCGGCCGTCCCGGTAGTAGCACAGCCCCGCCGTGGTGAACGGCTCGCCGAGTTCGCCGGCGTAGTGCGCGCCGAGTGCCGCGCGCGCCTCCTCCAGCACGGGGTGCGGCAGGACGTTGTCCACGCCGTAGAAGGCCAGCAGCCGAGGTACGTCGACGACGTGGTCGTACATCGTGCGGCGCTCCGCCCGCCAGGGCACCTCGTGGGCCAGCTGTTCGAACAGGGTGTCGGAGGCGGTGAGCCAGCCGGGCAGTACGTCGATCCAGGCGCCGAGGCCGAGCGCGGTACGGCGGATCCTGTCGAGGGAGCCGAGCCGCAGCTGGTCGGTCTGGTCGAAGAGGGAGCCCTGGAGGTGCGGGGTCATGAATCCAGCGTACTCCTGATTCGAAAATCTGTTCCCATGGGATCTGTCGAGATGTTCGGCCTTCCCGTGCGCCCGCCTCTTTCGATACATTGGTGTATCGGATACATTCGTGTATCGAATGGAGGCGGACATGGCGGTGGAAGAGACGGCCAGGCGCGTGACCAAGCGCCGGGTCCGCACCCGTGCCAACCTCCTCGACGCGGCCTTCGCGGTCTTCGCCGCCAAGGGCTTCGGCCGGGTGTCGATCGAGGAGGTCTGCGAGGCCGCCGGCTACAGCCGGGGCGCCTTCTACTCGAACTTCGGCAGCCTCGACGAACTCTTCTTCGCGCTCTACCAGCAGCGCGCCGACCTGATCGCCGAACAGGTCGCCGGAGCCCTCGCCCTCGACGGACCGGGACTCGACGTGCCGGCCGCCGTCGACCGGGTGACCGAGGTGCTGCTCCTTGACCGGGACTGGCTGCTGGTCAAGACCGACTTCCTGGTCCACGCGGCCCGCGCCCCCGAGGTCGCCCGCACCCTGCTCGAACACCGGGCGCGGCTCAGGCGGGCGATCGCCGACCGGCTGGCACGCACGCGTGGGGAAGCCGCGCTGCCCGCCGTGCTGGTCGACGCGGAGGGGGCCGCCCACGCCGTGGTCGCCGCCTACGACGGGGTCACCGTCCAACTGCTGCTGGACGGGGACCTCGAGCGGGCCCGCGGCTGGCTCAGGCAACTGCTCACCGCGCTGCTCACCGACGGCAGCGACACCACCGTATGAGGGAAGGGACGGTCGCCATGGATGCCGACGTCATCGTCGTCGGAGCGGGGCTCGCGGGCCTGGTCGCGGCGCACGAACTCACCAGCCGCGGCAAGAGGGTCGCACTGGTCGACCAGGAGAACGCCGCCAACCTCGGCGGCCAGGCCTTCTGGTCGTTCGGCGGGCTCTTCCTCGTCGACTCCCCGGAACAGCGGCGCCTCGGCGTCAAGGACTCCTTCGACCTCGCCTGGAGCGACTGGCAGGGCAGCGCCGGGTTCGACCGCGTCGACGACGAGGACTCCTGGGCGGTGCGCTGGGCGCGCGCCTACGTCGAGTTCGCGGCCGGGGAGAAGCGGTCCTGGCTGGAGGGGCACGGCATCAAGTTCCTGCCCACCGTCGGCTGGGCCGAGCGCGGCGACCTGACCGCGCACGGACACGGCAACTCCGTGCCGCGCTTCCATGTGGCCTGGGGCACCGGCACCGGTGTCGTCGAGCCGTTCGCCAGGTACGCCAAGCAGGCCGCGCGGGACGGACTGCTGACCTTCCACCACCGCCACCAGGTCGACGAGCTCGTCGTCGAGGACGGCACCGCGCGGGGCGTGCGCGGGACAGTTCTCGCCCAGGACGACTCCGCGCGCGGGGTGGCCTCCAACCGCGACCCGATCGGCGAGTTCGAACTCACCGCCCAGGCCGTCGTCGTCACCACCGGGGGCATCGGCGCCAACCACGACATCGTCCGCCGCTACTGGCCCGCGCGGCTCGGCACCCCGCCCGCCGAGATGGTCACCGGCGTGCCCGCCTACGTCGACGGCCGGATGCTCGACATCAGCGCGGACGCAGGCGTCCGCCTGGTCAACCGCGACCGCATGTGGCACTACACCGAGGGCCTCCAGAACTGGGACCCCATCTGGCCCGGCCACGGCATCCGCATCCTGCCCGGCCCGTCCTCGATGTGGTTCGACGCCCTAGGCCGCCGACTGCCCGAGCCGTGCCTGCCCGGCTACGACACCCTCGGCACCCTCCGGCACCTGCGCACCACGGAGGACATCGCGGAGCACGGCCACTCCTGGTTCATCCTCACCCAGAAGATCATCGAGAAGGAGTTCGCCCTCTCCGGCTCCGAGCAGAACCCCGACATCACCGCCAAGGACCGCGCGGGCTTCCTCAAGGAGCGTGTCCTCGGCAAGGGCGCGCCCGGGCCGGTCGACGCGTTCCTGCGCAAGGGCGCGGACTTCGTGACCGCCCCGAACCTGGAGCAACTCGTCGAGAAGATGAACGGCCTCACGGACAAGGCCCTCCTCGACGCGGCCTCCATCCGCCGCCAGATCGAGGCCCGTGACCTCCAGATCGCCAACTCCTACAGCAAGGACGCCCAGGTGCAGGGCATCCGCAACGCCCGCCGCTACATCGGCGACCGCCTCGGCCGGGTCGCCACCCCGCACCGCATCCTCGACCCCGCGGCGGGCCCCCTGATCGGCGTCAAGCTGCACATCCTGACCCGCAAGACCCTCGGCGGCATCCAGACCGACCTCGACTCCCGCGCCCTGGGCACCGACGGCAAGCCGCTCGAAGGCCTGTACGCGGCGGGCGAGGTGGCCGGCTTCGGCGGCGGCGGCGTCCACGGCTACAACGCCCTGGAGGGCACCTTCCTCGGCGGCTGCCTCTTCTCCGGCCGCGCGGCGGGCCGGGCGGCGGCGAAGCAGGTCGGCTAGGGGCTGCGGCGGCGGGGCACACACCAGGTGTCCGCCCCGCCGCGTCCCACTCCCCGCGGCCCACCTAGGACCCCAACAGCCCTACCAGCACCGTGGCGTGGCTCTGTTCCGGTGTCTTCGACGCGGTCAGCAGGGTCATGTCGCCCTGGTGCGCAGACTCCCGCAGCCGGTCCAGGGACTCGATCGCCTCGGGCGCGGCCAGCTCCGCCTCGTACCGCTCGGCGAACTCCTCGTAGGAGCCCTCGCCCGCGTGGTACCAGCGGCGCAGCTCGGTCGACGGGGTGAGTGCCTTCGGCCACTCGTCCACGCGGGCCGCGTCCTTCGACAGGCCGCGCGGCCACAGCCGGTCGACCAGGACGCGGACGCCGTCCGCGGGCTCGGGCGGGTCGTAGACACGGCGGACGCGCACGCTCACGGCAGGCCTCTCGACGAAGTGCAGGGTGTGCCCGGAGCGTACTGTCCGACCTGCCGCGACTTGACCTGATCATGGGTGAGTCGCATCGTGCCCGGCCTTTAGGGTGAGGCGACCATTCGCCCCCCATCTGTAGGAGCGCACGTGCCGAAGGCCGCCAGACGCACCTTCGTCCTCGTCACCACCCCCGTCGCCCTCGTGGCCCTGATCGGCGCCGCGGCACCCGCGGCGACGGGTTCCAAGGGAGTGGGAGACCCCTACTTCCCGCTCGCCGGCAACGGCGGGTACCACGTCGAGCACTACGACCTGACGCTCGGTTACGACCCCGGCACCCGGCATCTCGACGGCAAGGCGGTCCTCACCGCCCGCGCCACCCAGCGCCTGACCCGCTTCGACCTCGACTTCAAGGGACTGACCGTCACCGGTCTGACGGTCGGTCACGCCAAGGCCGCCTTCCGCCGCGACGGACAGGAACTCGTCGTCACCCCGCGGCACGCCCTGAGCAAGGGCGAGCGCTTCTCCGTCACGGTCACCTACAAGGGCAAGCCGGGCCCCGTCAAAGACCCGGACGGCTCGCTCGACGGGTGGATCCCCACCGACGACGGCGCCTTCGTCGCCGGGGAGCCGCAGGGTGCGATGAGCTGGTTCCCGGCGAACAACCACCCCAAGGACAAGTCGTCGTACGACTTCACGATCACCGTGCCCAAGGGGCGCACCGCGGTCGCCAACGGCGTGCTGCGCTCCCAGCGGACCGCGCACGGGAAGACCACGTTCCGGTGGCGCCAGAGCGAGCCCATGGCCGCCTACCTGGCCACCGCGACCGTCGGGAAGTTCAAGGTCGAGCAGTTCACCACCCGCGACGGCATCCGCGTCTACAACGCCGTCGACGCGCGCGAGGCGGCCGCCGCGGCCCCCGTCCTCAAGAAGCTGCCCTCCGTCCTGGAGTGGGAGAGCAAGCTCTTCGGGCGCTACCCCTTCCGCGCCGCCGGCTCGATCGTGGACCGTGCCCCGAACGTCGGTTTCGCGCTGGAGACCCAGTCCCGTCCCGTCTACGACCGGGCGCCCGACCTGAGCACCCTCGTCCACGAGAACGCCCACCAGTGGTTCGGCGACTCCGTGTCGCTGACCTCGTGGAAGGACATCTGGCTCAACGAGGGCTTCGCGACCTACGCGGAGTGGCTGTACGCCGAGCAGCACGGCGGGGACAGCGCGCAGAAGGCCTTCGACGACCTGTATGCGAAGCCCACGAGCGACGACCTGTGGGAGTTCCCGCCCGGAAATCCCGGCAGTGGCGGCAACATCTTCGGTACCCCCGTCTACGCCCGCGGCGCCATGACCCTGCACGTGCTGCGCACGACCGTGGGCGACCGGGCGTTCTTCGGGATCCTGCGCGCCTGGGCCGGCGGACACCGCGACGGCCACGGCACCACCGCACAGTTCGAGCGACTGGCGGAGCACGTCTCGGGGAAGAAGCTTGACGGACTGTTCAAGACCTGGCTCTACACCCCGGGCAAGCCGAACCGGCCCTAGAACCTGACGAGTTTCTTACAACTGTCCGTCAGAGTCGCCTCATGATCACACGCAGAACCCACGTGGCCCTGCTCGCCGCATCCCTGCTTCTGACCGGATGCGGCGGCGGTGCCCTGGCCAGTACGGAGGGCGCGCCCGCGCCCGTGCGCGAGACTCCGGAGCCGGTGCCCACGCCCTCTCCGGAGATCTCCGTCGAGGTGGCTCCCCAGCAGATACCGGGCCTCGGCCCGAAGACCTGGGCGAAGGTACCGGACGACGCCCGGCAGGTCGTCGTCGTCACCGGAAAAGGCCGCGACTCCTCGGACTCGACCGTGGTCCTCCACCAGCGCACCGAGGCAGGCTGGCGGGCCGGCGAGAGCTGGCCCGCGCACAACGCCCTCAAGGGCTGGACCGCCCACCACCTCGCGGGCGACCTGCGCTCACCGATCGGCGTCTACACCCTCACCGACGCCGGAGGACTGCTGAAGAACCCCGGCACGAAGCTGCCGTACGACCGCTCCGGAAGCTTCACCGCACCCGGCACCGGCTTCGAGGGCGAGCCGCTGGCCGGATCCTTCGACTACGTGATCGCCATCGACTACAACCGGCGGCCCGGCACCTCCCCTCTGGACTGGACCCGTCCGATGGGCACGGGCCGTGGTGGCGGGATCTGGCTCCACGTCGACCACGGCGGCCCCACCCACGGCTGTGTGAGCGTCTCCGAGGAGCACATGAAGGAACTGCTCCGCGTCCTGGACCCCGGCCTCCACCCGGTCGTCGTCATGGGCGACGGCACCTCCCTGGCCCGCTGAAGCGCCTAGGATCCGCCGAGTGTGCGCACATGTGCTGGTCGCCGAGGACGACGAGATGCAGGCCGAACTCATACGGCGGTCCCTGCTCGCGGAGGGGCACACCGCCACCGTGGTCCACGACGGGCGGGCCGCCCTGGACGCGGCCCGGCGGACCGCCCCCGACCTCGTCGTCCTGGACCTGATGCTGCCCGTGATCGACGGCTTCGGGGTGTGCCGGGTGCTGCGCCGGGACGCCGACATCCCCGTCGTGATGCTCACCGCCCGCTCCGCCGAGGACGACGTCCTGCTGGGCCTGGAACTGGGCGCCGACGACTACATGACCAAGCCGTACAGCCCGCGTGAGCTGATGGCCCGCATCCGGACCGTCCTCAGACGCAGCGGCCGGAACGTGGCCGCCGGACCGCGCGAGGACCCCGTCGTGCGCGCCGGTGACCTCGCCGTCGACCCCGTACGGCACGAAGTCCACTGCGACGGAACCCCGGTGGAGTGCACGCCGGCCGAGTTCGAGATCCTGCTCGCCATGGCCGCCGAGCCCGAACGGGTCTTCTCGCGGCGGCAGTTGCTGGAGGTGACCCGGGGCACCGACCGGGCCTCCACCGAACGGGCCGTGGACGTGCACATCATGAACCTGCGCCGCAAGATCGAGGCCGATCCGCGCCGCCCGGCCCGGCTCCTCACGGTGTTCGGCGTCGGCTACAAGCTGAGCGGCGGTCGCGGATGACCCCCTGGCGCAGGCAACGGGCGAGCGTCCGGATACCCCTGCACAAACGGCTGCTGGTGCGGCTGCTGATCACGTCCGGGCTCATCGCCGTGTGCTCGGTGGCCGCGACGGCCTGGCTGGCCGTGGCCACCACCACCCAGGCCCTGCGCGAGGAACAGGGCCAGGCGCTCGCCGACGACATGGAGGTCCTCGCCGACCTCAGCGGGTACGCGGCGACCCATCCCGACTGGACCGGTGTGGCCGCCACTGTGCGGAGACTGTCCGAGCGGACTGGCCGGCGCATCGCCCTGACCACCTCCGACCGCCGGGTCATCGCCGACTCGGCGCCGCGCGGGACGTCCCTGCCACCGAGCGCGGCCGCCGCCGTGGACCCGCTGCACACCGACACCTACAGCGAGCGCGGCGCCCAGATCCCCGGCATCGACCCGCGAGCGGTGGGCCCGTACCGCCTCCCCGAGAAGGAACGTGTCACGGTCGCCGCCCTGGCTCGCAAGCGGCAACTGTGCTTCTCCCGGCACGGTCTGGAGACCCGGCTGAAGAAGATTCCCGGTGGACGGACGGCCCTCACCGATCCGGACAGCGGTTCCGCCCCCGCCTACGTGCCCGACGCCTGCGCCGACGGACTCCTCAACACCCCCACCCCGACGGAGGAGAAGGCGACCAGGGCGCTCCAGGGGCTCGCCCGGGACTGCCTGAGCAAGGCCGGACTGAGCGGTGGGATCGCCGTGCCGGTCGGGAGCGAGCTGGGCGGGGTGGACGCGCGCGACCCCCTGTCGGGAAAACTCGGCGACAAGGAGAGGCGCCTGGCTCAGCCCTGCGTCGACGAGGCCCGCCGTACCCAGCTCGACCCCTACGTGGCACCCGCGGCCGAACTCTTCCTCGGCACCGGGGACACCCCTGCCGTGCTCTTCGACATGTCCCCGGGCAACAAGGCCAAGGTCGTCGGCACCGCCGCCCTGGTGCTCGCCGTCACCGTCGCCGCGACCGCCCTGGTCGCCGGCCGGCTCGTAAGGCCGCTGCGGGCGCT
This sequence comes from Streptomyces sp. NRRL B-3229, assembly GCF_000719505.1. Taxonomy (NCBI): domain Bacteria; kingdom Bacillati; phylum Actinomycetota; class Actinomycetes; order Kitasatosporales; family Streptomycetaceae; genus Streptomyces; species Streptomyces sp. NRRL B-3229. The sequence goes on from NZ_JOGP01000028.1 coordinate 111,309, forward strand.
CACCGCGGCGGCCCAGCAACCCCCCGAACTCCACGTCCGGGTGCCCGTCACCACCCGGGACGAGACCGGCATCCTCGCCGCCGCCTTCAACGACCTGACCGAACGCCGTGAGCGTCTCGAAGCCCAGCGCAAGGCGATGGTCAGCGACATCGCCCACGAACTGCGCAGCCCGCTCACCAACATCCGCGGCTGGCTGGAGGTCACCCGGGACGGCGTCGTCGAACCCGACCCGGCGCTGCTCGCCTCGCTGCACGAGGAGTCGCTCGTCCTCCAGCGCGTCATCGACGACCTCCAGGACCTCGCGGCCGCCGACGCCGGCACGCTGCGTCTGCACCGCGAGCCGGTGCGCTGCGACGAACTGCTCCAGCAGGTGGCGGCGGCCCACCGGGTCGCCGCCCAGGTGGAGTTGCGCACCCGGGCCGAGGACGCGCTGTGGCTGGACGCCGACCCCGTGCGGATGCGTCAGGCCCTCGGCAACCTGGTCTCCAACGCACTGCGGCACACCCCGCCCGACGGCACGGTCACCCTGTCCGCGCGCCGGGACGGCGACGAGGTCGTGCTGGCGGTCGCCGACACCGGCTCGGGCATCGCACCCGAGGACCTGCCGCACGTCTTCGACCGGTTCTGGCGCGCGGAGAAGTCCCGCAGCCGCCGTACCGGAGGCTCCGGGCTCGGTCTGGCCATCGTCCGCCATCTGGTCGCCGCCCACGGCGGCACGGTCGACGCGGCGAGCGAGCCCGGCAAGGGCAGTGTCTTCACGCTGCGGCTGCCCGGCGGCCCGACACCGTAGCGAGGTCCCCGATTCCCTCCGTGGCCTGCGGGTACTCCGTAGAACCGCGAGGGACAGGGAGGTCACGGAGATGGACGAGCCGGACGGGCTGCCGGTGGTGCGGACACTGGCGGAACTCGCGGACCTGGCCGGGCGTTACGAGCGGCTGTACGTCCGCTGGTCGCGCGGCCCCGCGGTCGACCTGGCCCGCTCGTCCAGCACCGACGACCTCACCGGGCTGGCCCTGCCGGGGCTCTCGGCCAACCCGCTCGACATGGAGGAGTGGTGGCAGGGGCGGCCGGCGCGACTGTGGGTGGCCCGCCGTCTGTACGACTACTCCCATCTGCCGCACGACAAGGGCCCCGGGGTACGCCCCTGGGTGCTCCAGGGGTGCGAGCAGGGCCGGGGACCGGACAACGAGCCGCTCGTCGCGGACGTGCGGCCGATGTGCTGGATCGATCCCCAGGTCATCGACGAGGCACGGGACGCGGTGGACGGCCAGGAGACGGCCTGGGGACCACTGCGCCGTACGGGCCCCTGAGCGGGGCGGCCCGGACAGCGGCTCCCGACGCGGGAACGGGCCCGGTCCGGCGCCAGGTCCGGACTCGTTGCCGAACCGGACCTGGCGCTGAACCGGGCCCGCCGTCCATCCGGCCCGCTCAGCCCGACCTTCTCCGTGCGGCACTCGCCCGCCGCGCCATCGCGCGGCGTTCCGTCTCGCTGGTGCCGCCCCAGACGCCGATGCCCTGTCCCGTCTCCAGGGCCCACTCGAGGCACTGCTCCTGGACGGGGCAGCGCCTGCACACGGACTTGGCCTGCTCCGTCTGTCCCACAGCGGGTCCGGTGGTGCCGATCGGGAAGAAGAGATCGGGGTCCTCATCGCGGCACGCGGCATGGGTTCGCCAGTTGTCCATCAAAAGTCACCTGCGATCGAAGTCGTACGTGCCCTCGTGCATGCCTTACTCGCTTTCGGGTGACCTGTCGATGCGCCGTGAAACAAACGGGTCCCGTGGGACCCCTCCCGGTCACTGCTCGCGGATGCCCCACGGGGAGCCGTACGCGCTCAGCAACTCCAGGAAGGGGCGGGCCGGGAAGGCCTCCGGCCCCAGCACGCCGGTGCCCGACCAGGCGCCGCCGGCGAGGAGTTCGAGGGCGACGACCGGGTTCACGGCCGTCTGCCACACCACGGCCTGGCTGCCGTACTCCGCCATGGACCACTGGTTGTCGACCACGTGGTAGAGGTACACCTCGCGCGCCGAACCGTCCTTGACGCCCTTCACCCACGTCCCCGCACAGGTCTTGCCGTGCATCCGCTCGCCCAGCGTCGCCGGGTCGGGCAGACAGGCGGCGACGACGTCCCGGGGCGAGACCGTGACCGGCCCGGCGGCGCTCGGCACGGTCACCGGCTCGGTCCGGTCCAGGCCCAGCAGGTGCAGGGTCCTCAGCGTCTCGACGAACTCGCGGCCGAGGCCGTACTTGAAGGTGACCCGGCGCGCGCCCACCCAGCGCGGGACGAGCAGCACCTCCTCGTGCTCCACGTTGACGCACTCGACCGGGCCGATGCCCTCGGGGAAGTCGAAGACCTCGGGCTCGCTGAAGGGTTCCGTGGTGAACCAGCCGCGGTCGGCCTCGTACACCACGGGCGGGTTCAGACACTCCTCGATGGTGGTCCAGATGCTGAAGGAGGGCGCGAAGTCGTAGCCGTCGACGGTGAGGTTCGCCCCGTCGCGGACACCGATCTCCTCGATCTCGTCGAACAGTTCGTCGGCCGCGTACCGGGCGAAGACGTCGGAGAGTCCCGGCTCCACCCCCATGCCGACCAGGGCGAGACCTCCCGCCTTCTCCCACTCCTCGGCCAGCGCGAACTGCTCGTCGCCGAGCTTGACCCCGCATTCCTGGTAAGGGCGTGAGGGGTGCGGCCGGGAGAGGGACATCGCCATGTCGACATAGGTCGCCCCGGCGGAGCCGGCCGCCCGGAACAGGGGCATGACGAACCGGGGATCGGTGGCGTTGAGCAGGACGTCGCAGGAGTGCCGTTCCAGCAGGGCGATCACGGCCGACTCGTCACTCGCGTCCACGCGCTCGGCGGTGAACCGGCCGGCCCGCTCGCCGAGCGCCGCGACGGCTGCCTCGGCGCGTGCCGGGTCGTAGTCGGCGACGACCATGGCGTCGAAGAAGGGGCGGCGGGCGGCGATCCGGGTGATGGCGGTGCCGACGCCGCCGGCACCCACGAGCAGGACACGCATGACGATAACTCCCTGTTTCGGATCGAAGGTCGCGGATGTACGGGGCCCCTGCGGGAGATACAACGCCGTGCGCTCGTTTAAGGTCAATGGCGTTGGCATAAGGAGGCCGGTGATGCCCAAGCCCGTCGTACCCGAGGAGAAACGCCGCCGTCGCCGGCCCACCAGGAGCGGCACGGTGCTGTCGGAGCGGCTGATTGTCGAGACCGCCCTGCGCATGCTCCGCGAGCACGGCAGCACCGGTCTCACCGCCCGCCGCCTGGGCCTTGCCCTGGACGCCGACCCGAGCACGCTGTACCGCTACTTCCGCGGCATGGACGACCTGACGCTGGCGATCGGGGACGCACTGATCGGACAGGCGCTGGCGGGCTGGGAGCCGGCGGGGGAGTGGCGGCGGGACCTGCGCGAGGTGGGCCTGCGCATCCACGCCGCGTACGTGGCCCACCCGCAGGCCGCCCTGCTGACGACGAGTCGGGTCACCGGCCGGGCGAACGAACTGGCGGCGGACGAGGCGGTCCTCGACGTCCTGCGCACGGCGGGCTTGCCGCTCGCCGACACCGTCCGGATCTACCACGCCTTCATCGACCAGACGCTGGCCTTCGCGGCGCTGGACGCGGCGTCCCTGGCCCTGCCGAGCGCGGCGCTCCACGCCGATGAGAACCAGTGGCGCTCGACGTATGCCCGTCTGCCGGACGACCGGTACCCCCGTATCGCGGAGGCGGCTCCCCTGCTGGCGGTTCGCATGGTCACCAGCGCCTACCCGACGGCTCTGGACATGATCCTCGACAGTGTGGAGAAGCAGCTGGGTTGCGCCCCTTCTGGGGCGCGGGGAACCGCGCGACCAGCCACAACGGACCTCAGGCCACCCGACGGCAGGTCATCGCAGGGCCGCTGAAGCCCCCGCGGCCACCGCCTGCGCCACCGCGGCCAGCGCGGGGGAGTCCAGCTTCCACTGCTGCCAGTACAACGGGACGTCGACCGGCCGGTCCGGCGCCAGCGCGACCAGCCGCCCCTCCCGCAGCAGCGTGACCGCCTGCACCTCCGGCACCATCCCCCACCCCAGCCCGAGCGCGACCGCCTCTACGAACCCCTCCGACGTGGGCACGGCATGGCGCGCCGCGCTCGCACCGGCGAAACCCAGCTCCCGCAGGAACCCGTCCTGGATGTCGTCGCTCCGGTCGAAGGTGACCACCGGCACCTCCCCGAGCCCGGCGACCGACACCCCGCCGAGCCACCGCTCGACGAACTGGGGACTCGCCGCCGCCAGGTACCGCATCCGCCCCAGCGGCCGTACGGAACACCCCGCCACCGCTTCCGCCGAGGACGTCACCGCCGCCATCACCGCCCCCTCCCGCAGCAGCTCAGCCGTCCGCTTCTCGTCCTCGCGCAGCAGCTCGAAACAGAGCCGGTCCCTTTCGGGGACCCGGGTCAGGGCCTCCAGGAACCAGGTCGCCAGCGAGTCGGCGTTCACCGCGACCGAGACCCGGGTGACCTCCCCCTCGCCGGGCATCCCCAGCTCGGCGAGCGCGTCCCGTTCCAGCCGCGCCAGCTGCCGCGCGAAGCGCACCACCACCTCGCCCGACTCGGTCACCCGCACCGGCTTCGTCCGCACCAGCAGCACCCGCCCCGTGCGCTGCTCCAGGGCCTTGACCCGCTGGCTCACCGCCGACGGCGTCACGTGCAGGGCCGCCGCCGCGGCGTCGAACGTGCCCTCGTCGACCACGGCGAGCAGCGTCCGTACCTGATCCAGAGGCAGTTCGGTCATCATCACGTCAGCTAATGATACGTAAGAATCTTTAGCTGTACGTACGGTGATCGTCTCCGTACCGTCGAAGCCATGCCAGCCTCTCTGTCCGCCGCTGCCGCCGGGTTCGGCACCGGCCTCTCGCTCATCGTTGCCATCGGTGCCCAGAACGCCTTCGTCCTGCGCCAGGGCATCCGCCGCGACGCGGTCCTCGCCGTCGTCGGGATCTGCGCCCTGTCCGACGCCGTGCTCATCGCCCTGGGCGTCGGCGGGGTCGGTGCCGTGGTGGTCGCCTGGCCGGGCGCGCTGACCCTGGTGGGCTGGATCGGCGGGGGATTCCTGCTCTGCTACGGCGCCCTCGCCGCCCGCCGGGTCCTGCGGCCGGGGGAGTCGGGGCTGCCGACGGAGGGCGCTGCGGCGGGCTCCCGCCGCCGCGCGGTGCTGACATGTCTGGCGATGACCTGGCTCAACCCGCACGTCTACCTCGACACGGTGTTCCTGCTCGGCTCCGTCGCCGCCGACCGGGGCCCGCTGCGCTGGACCTTCGGGCTCGGCGCGATGCTCGCCAGCCTGTGCTGGTTCGCCGCGCTCGGGTTCGGGGCCCGCCTGCTCAGCCGCTTCCTCGCCAGGCCGGCCGCCTGGCGGTTCCTGGACGGGCTGGTCGCCGCGACGATGATCGCCCTCGGCGCCACGCTCGTGGCCGGAGCGTGAAGTCCACGCCCTGGTGTCCCACGAGCTGAGACATCGCGCTTCGAACTCCTGGGCGATGCTGCGATAGTGATCCCCGGACCCGATAGATGTAACGAGCAACCAGGACACGCGTGGACACCGGCGAGAGCAGCACCGAACCCCAGGCCTCCCTCGCGGACACCGCACCGCCGCCCCGGCGCGGCTGGCGCCGCTGGGCCATGGACACCCGCCCGCTGCGCATCCCGGCCTATCGCCGCCTGTGGAGCTCGACGATCGTCACGGCTGTCGGCAGCCAGCTCACCGCCGTCGCGGTGCCCAAGCAGATCTATGACATCACCGGTTCCTCGGCCTGGGTCGGCGCCGCGAGCATGGCCGGGCTGCTGCCGCTGATCGTGTTCGCGCTGTGGGGCGGCGCGGTCGCGGACGCCATGGACCGCCGCAAGCTGCTCCTGATCACCAACAGCGGCATCGCCGTCACCTCGGTCCTGTTCTGGCTCCAGGCCGTGACCGGGCTCGACTCGGTGGCCGCCCTGATGGGTCTGCTGGCGGTGCAGCAGGCCTTCTGGGGCCTCAACTCCCCGGCCCGCAACGCCTCCATCGCCCGTCTGGTGCCCGAGGACCAGCTGCCCGCCGCCAACGCCCTCGGCTCCACCGTCATGCAGACCGGCCAGGTCATGGGGCCGCTGCTCGCGGGTGTCCTGATCCCGGTCATCGGTCTGCCGGAGCTGTACCTGCTCGACGCGCTCGCGCTGTGCGTGACGGTCTGGGCCGTGTACCGGCTGCCCTCCCTGCCGCCCCTGGCGACGGCTCTGGCCCGCCGGGCGGGCGTGCGCGAGATCGCCGAGGGCTTCCGGTACATCTCCGCGCACAAGGTGCTGCTGCTGTCCTTCCTCGCCGACATCGTCGCCATGGTCTTCGGCATGCCCCGGGCGCTGTTCCCGCAGCTCGCCTCCGAGAAATACGCCCCCTACGGTGAAGGGTTCGCGCTGGGCCTGCTGTTCGCCGCCATTCCGATCGGCGCAGTGGTGGGCGGTTTGTTCTCGGGCACGTTCTCCCGGGCCCGGCGGCACGGCTGGATGGTCATCGGCGCGGTCGTCGCCTGGGGTGCGGCCGTCACCGGGTTCGGGCTGAGCCGCAGTCTGTGGCTGGCCGTGGTCTTCCTCGCGGCGGCCGGGGTCGCCGACATGGTCTCGATGGTCTTCCGCGGGGCCATCCTGCTCTCCGCCGCCACCGACGAGATGCGCGGCCGCATGCAAGGCGTCTTCACCGTCGTGGTCGCGGGCGGCCCGCGCCTGGCCGACGTCCTGCACGGCACCGCGGGATCGGTCTTCGGGCCGCATGCCGCGGTGGCCGGCGGCGGCCTCCTGGTCGTCGCCGTGATGCTGGGCCTCGCTTTCGCGTTCCCTGCACTGCGCCGCTACCGGATCTGAGTCCCGCAGAGCGTCCCGCGCCTACAGCGCGCTTCTGCGGCGCGAGCCGTACTGCTCCATCAGCTTGCCCCGTGTGGTCTCCAAACGGTGGGCCAGGATCTCCGCCACGCTGCGCACCAGGATCATCCCGAGCTGGGGATCCTCCTCGCACAGCCGCAGCACGGCGGACGCGTCGAACTCGTAGGCCCGCACCGGGCTGAAGGCCTCCGCGCCGAAATCCCACAGGTACGGCGGGAACAGCCAGGACCAGCCGAGCAGGTCGCCGGAGCCGAGTGCGGCGACGGTGACCCGGTGCTGGGGTGTCACCTGTTGGGTCAGCGACACCGCCCCGGAGCGGATGACCCAGAAGCGGTCGGCCGTGCCGCCCGCCTCGAAGATGTGGTGGTCCTCCGGGAAGGAGACCTCCCTGGCGAGCGTCATCAGGCTCTGGCGCTGCGGCTGCGGCAGTGCGTTCAGCAGTTTCGTCGCTTTGGTCATGACGCGGGGCTCCTCGCCGGCCAGGGATTCCGGTGTTGTGCCTATGCCCATTTCAGCGGCTGCCGCCGTCCGGGGCACCTCGGCGGAGGTGAGGATCTGCCCACGGCATGGAAAAGCCCTGGCTGGACGGGGGAGGCCAGCCAGGGCAGTCAGAGGTGGTGCGGAGGAGGGTATCGACCCCGTCACCACGTATGGATGAACCGTAAACCATCCATGGTGATTTCGCGCAATCCCGTGCGGGGTGAGTGACCGGTTTCACTCGGAACCGGCGTTTACCACCCTGATCGTCTCAAACGTCGCATCGGCCGGATCGGGGAGGTTCATGCCCGCGGCCAGTCCGGTCCGCAGATACTCCAGCACCGGCTCGGTCAGCAGTTCGCCGGGCAGCACGGCCGGGATCCCCGGGGGATACGGCGTGACCATCTCCGCCGCGATCCGTCCCGCGGCCTCGCCGACCGGAACGTTCTCAGCCGGCCCGAAGAACGCGTCCCGGGGCAGCCGCACCTGCTCCAGCCGCAGCTCGGACGGCGGCGGCACCGCCACCCGCGGGGCCGGCCCCAAGTCGGGTGCCGCCCGGACGAGATCCCTGAGCGCGTCGAGCAGCTGGCCGGTGGTCTCCTCGTCGTCGCCATGGGTGATCTGCATGCCGATGCGACGGTGGTCGGTGAGGTGGGCATCGATGCTCCGGTGCTCGCGCAGCCAGTCCGCCGCCTGGTACCCGGTGATCCCGAGCCCCGTGACGTCGATGACGCCGGGCAGCGGATCGAAGTCGTCGGCGAGACCGGGCCCGCAGAAGTCGTCCCGGTCGTTGACGTGCAGCCCCTCGATCTCCTCGATGGCGGCCCGGACCCGGGCCGCCAGATCCAGCGCCCCGCCCATCAACTCCTTGCCGTGCAGGGCCATCTGCCGCCGCCAGCCGTCGATCCCGGCGTACAGCAGCACCGACGGGCTGGTCGACCCCAGCAGGTCGGCGCGCATCTTCAGCAGGTCCGGCGGGACGAGATCGCCCTGGAGGTGGAACACGGAACCCTGTTCGAGGCCGCTTCCCATCTTGTGGATGCTGGTCACGCAGATGTCGGCGCCCGCGTCCATGGCCCAGCTCGGCAGATCGGGGTGGAAGGGCAGATGCGCCCCCCATGCCTCGTCCACGATCAGCGGCACCGAACGGCGGTGGCACACCTCGGCGATGTCCTCCAGCGCCGCGCAGCCGCCGTACGGCGTCGGGCTGACGACAAGGGCGCCCTTCGCGTCCGGGTGGGCCTCGAAGGCCCGCTCGAAGTCGGCGGCGGACGGCGGGTGGGCGAGATGACGTTCGGCGTCCCACCGCGGATCGACCCACACCGGCTCGATCCCGGACAGGATCAGCCCCGACACCACCGACTTGTGGGCGTCCCGTCCGATCAGCAGCTTCTCGTGCGGGCCCGCGACGGCCAGCATCGCCGCCTTCACCGACAGGGAACTCCCACAGGTGGTGAAGAAGGTGTGCTCCGCGTGCACCGCGTCGGCCAGCAGCTCCTCGGCACGCTCCAGCACCCGCCCGCGGGTCAGCCGGTCGTCCAGACCGCCCGAGGCCAGGACATCGCCGAGGAAGACCGCGTCGCCCAGCACCTCCCGCACCGCGGGGTCGGCCCCACGTGCCTGTTTGTGGCCCGGCGGAGCGAACGCCAACTGTCCCTGACGGTGGAAATCGGCCAGGGCTTGGAGAACCGGTGCTTCGGTGTGGTCGACAGTCATGGGCCGCCGGGTGCCCGGACCCGGCCCGCGTCAATCAGCCCCCGTCGGACCCCGCCGACGGCCCCCGGCTGCCCGGTCGCAGCACCTCGTCCAGCACCCGGGTCACGGCCTCGTAGGCCAGCGTGCGTACGGCTGCGTCCCGGGCGGCGCCCGTGTCGGCGGGCCCGAGCTCCTCGCTGCGGGCCCGCCACGACCGCTCCTCCTCGGCCGCACAGGCCCGGGCTCGCTGGATACGGCGCAGCAGTTCGTCTGAGTCCACGACATCCGTCATGCAGACCGCGTACCCGTCCTGAGCCGACGAATGACCCGGACATCCACCCGAGACAGGGAGGTTTGACCAGGCGCGCAAAGGTCAGCCGATTACAGGAGGCCCACGGAGAGCAGGCACCGCAGACCGCGGTCACCGTGTTCGCGGGCCCGGGCCGGGCCCGGCTTCTGCTGCACAGACCAGACAGCCAGTCGAATCACCGATCAGGAGCCACGTCATGTGCGACGAGCACAGGACCGACGTCACCCCCGAATCCTCCGTGGCGTTCCGACCAGCACCGCCGCGCCCCAACCGGCCGGCCGAGGCACGCCGCGCCGTCGCACAGGCCGTGTCCGAGCGGTGCCGCGCCACCCATATGCCCTGCGACGAGCAGGCCCTCTCGGACGCCCTGCTCGTCACCTCGGAACTCACCACCAACGCCATCCTGCACGGCGGCGGCATCACCGGCTTCGACGTGTGCGTCGAGGGGCGGGATGTACGTGTCTCGGTGAGCGACCGCAGCACCGCGCTGCCGGTCGCCAAGGAACCCGTCGACCGGCAGGGCCGGTGGCGGCCGGGCGGCCGCGGCTGGCCCATCGTGTGCCGGCTGGCCCACGACGTCCGTGTCACCGACCTGCCCACGGGCGGCAAGTGCATCACCGCGATGGTGCCCCTGAGCTGATCCGACACTGCTGGGAAAGCTCCGGAAACGGAGTTTCGACAGCGGTGTTTGCGTCGCATGCAGCAGGGCAGACGCAGTTTCGTGCTTCGGACCGGAGGCGCGCCAGCGGGAGCCGTACGGCTTGCTGCGGGCCCCTCTTCGGCGGTCCCGGCGGCCCTCCTCCCGCGGTCAGTCCCTGAACCCGTTCTTCAGGAGCGAATCCGCATGCTCACCGACACGTCGACCAGCCGTCCCACCACCCAGGACCGCCCCGCCGCCAACAGGCGGCGGCACGACGACGCCCCCGACACCATGGCCCAGTTCGCCCGGCTGGCCGGGCTGGCGGAAGGACCCGAGCGAGACGCCCTGCGCGACGAGCTCGTCACCGCCTGGCTGCCCATGGCCCACCGCATCGCGGGCCGGTTCCGCGACCGCGGCGAGTCCCTCGAGGACCTGCGCCAGGTCGCGGCCCTCGGGCTCGTGAAGGCCATCGACCGGTTCGAACCGGAACGAGGAGCCTTCGAGAGCTACGCCGTGCCCACCATCACCGGCGAGGTCAAGCGTCACTTCCGCGACCGCATGTGGGCCCTGCGGGTGCCCCGCCGGGTGCAGGAACTGCGCAACAAGGTGCGGTTGGCCCGACGCGAACTCACCCAGAACCCCGGCTCCCCGGAGCCGTCCCCCGCCGACCTCGCCGCCCACACCGGCCTCACCGAGGAAGAGGTCACCACCGGTCTGGAGGCGCTGGAAAGCTTCAGCACCCTGTCCCTGGACGCCGAGCTCTCGGCCGGCGACGACGGCTACAGCCTCGCGGACACCCTGGGCGGCCCCGACACGTCGTACGACGTGGTGGTCGACCGCGAGTCCGCGAAGGAAGGCCTGCGCAGGCTGCCCGAGCGCGAGCGCGCCATTCTCTACATGCGCTTCTTCGAGGACATGACCCAGAGCCGCATCGCCGACCAGCTCGGCATCTCCCAGATGCACGTCTCCCGGCTCATCAGCCGCAGCTGCGCACGGGTACGCGACGAGGCGCTGGCCGACCGGGCGAGGCGGCAGGCCACCGACGGCACGGCCGGGGCCTGAGGGGACGAGGGGGGGAAGACAGATGCTGATACCCGATCCCGCGTTCCTGCGCGGGCTCGTCGAGGAGTACGAGGCACTGCGGGCCGCGGAGGCCCGGACGGCCGCCGAGCCCGGCCCTCGCGCGCGGGACCTCGCCTACACGCTCTGCGTGGTGACCGGGACCCGGGACGTGCAGCCGGCGCTGGAGACCGCCCACCAACTCCTCGGGGCCGTCCCCGACCGCGCCCGAACCGCCGACTGACCGTATGACGTGCGATCGCCCGCCCTGGGCATCCGTAACCCAGGATGCGATCGCCCGCCCAGGGCATCCGTAACCCAGGAGTGGACATGAACACTGCCTCCATGGCGCAGACCGGCCGGACCGGAGCCAGACGCGCGGCGCGCGGCTCCGTGACGAAGGGTGCCGCCCGCGTCGGCTTCACCGCCCGCGGTGTGATCTACCTGCTGGTCGGCGTCTTGGCGCTCCAGATCGCCTTCGGCGACGGCAAGCGCCAGGCCGACCGCGGCGGCGCCCTCGCCACCCTCGCCGACAAGCCCTTCGGCTCGGTCGTCCTGTGGGCGCTGGGCATCGGGCTCGCCGGGATGGCCCTGTGGCGGCTGTCCGAGGCGGTGTTCGGCGCGGCCGGGCCCGACGGCCGCAAGGCCGGCAAACGGCTGATGTCGGCCGGGCGCTTCCTCTTCTACGCCTTCGTCGCCTACTCCGTCCTGTCCTTCGCCGCGGGTTCCGGTTCCGACGGCAGCGGTTCCAGCGACAAGCAGTCCAAGGACGTCACCGCCCGGGTCCTCGAGTGGCCCGGCGGGCAGTGGATCGTGGGCGTCGCGGGCGTGGGCGTCGCGGTGGCGGGCCTGTGGATCGCGGGCCGGGCGTTGATGCGGTCGTTCCACGACAAGCTCAAGCTCCACGAGATGAGCCCGCGGGTCCGCAAGCTGGTCGACGTGACCGGGGTGGGCGGTGGAGCGGCGCGCGGCGTGGTGTTCGCCGCGGCCGGCGCGTTCGCCGTCCGCGCGGCTGTCGACTACGAGCCGGACAAGGCGAAGGGCCTCGACGACACGCTCCGTTCGTTCGTCGACACCCCGCTGGGACCCTGGCTGCTGGTCCTGGTCGCGGCCGGTCTGGTGCTGTTCGGGGTGTTCTCGTTCGCGATGGCCCGCTGGCGGCGGGTCTGATCGGCGGCTCGTGGGGAACCCGAGGTGTATGAGCGAACCCGAGCTTCCGCCCGACGGTAGGCCCGTGGACGTCTACCTGGACCTTCTGCGCATCCGCATGCCCTCGGAGGACTACGAGCTGCTGCTCAGCGTGGTCCGTCCGGTGCTGCGGGCGATCGACGAACAACAGCTGCCCGCCCTGGACTTCGCCCTCGAGGACAGTCAACAGGACGGGCTGCCCCAGGAGATCCGCGACGAGGCCGCCCTGGTCATCGCCACCGCCGTCACCGGGCGCATGGACAACAAGGTGATCGAACTCCACGTCGACGAGCGGACCGAACCGATCCGGGTGGTCACCGACGCGGACACCGCCGACGACCCGGTGCGGCTCGGCGAGATCGCCGAGTACATCCGGGAACGCAGGCGGCTCGACGACGAGTTGCGGGGCATCGCCGAGGTGAGCGGTCTGCCCACGGACCTCTGAGCGCCCGACGGATCTCTGAACGCCCAGGCGTTCGTTACCTCCGAGGCGCCGAAACCGGCACGTGCAGCGGCCGGGCCAGACCCACCAGGGTCTCGTCCAGCCGCTGCACGTGCCGCAGCACGCGGTCGGTGACCCGGCCGAACCGCGGGGTGCCGGGAACCTCGGTGTCCAGCAGCGAGGCGATGCTCGGCCCGGTCTCGACCGCGGCGGTGGAGCGGTCGTCGCGCACATGCGCTGCGATCGCCGCGATGTTGTCCCCGATGCGCCGGCCCGCCCGCCGCAGCCGGGGATCCGCCGCGATCGAGGGGTGCGTGGGCAGCAGTTCGGCCGTCGCCGCCAGGGAACGCGCGTGGTACGCGCAGGTCTCCAGCAGCGCCACCACATAGCGGGCCGTGTCCCGGCGGGCCCGCAGCGGCGTGATCGGATGCGTGAGCGGCTGGGTGGCCGACCGTAGATCCGCCAGCGCCTGGTCCAGGTCGCGCGCCTGGTCGAGCAGTTCGACCGGGGTGCCGCCGCTGAGCTGGTCCACGGCGGCCTCGGTGACCTCGTCGAGCCGCTCCAGGACGGTGACGAGCAGGTCGTTGGTACGGCGGTCCGTGCGCACCGGCAGGACGAACGCCGCCGCGATCACCCCGCAGGCCGCGCCGAGCGCGGTCTCCTCCACCCGCAGCACCAGCACCGAGAGGCTGTAGGTGTGCAGCAGGGTGTAGAGCAGGCCCAGGGCGGCGGTGACGAAGAACGACATCAGCGTGTAGGACAGCGGCGCGGTGTAGAACATCGCGAACACCAGCACCAGCACCAGGGCGAACGCGGTCCAGGTGTGTTGCCCGACCGACCCGGCCAGCACGATCCCGGCGAGCACGCCGAGGACCGTGCCCAGCAGCCGGCGGTAGCCCTTGACCAGGATCTCCCCGGTGGACGAGGTGTTGAGGAAGACGATCCAGCAGGTCAGCACGGCCCAGTACCAGCGCTGGCTGGACAGGAACTCACCGCCCACGATGGCGAGCGAGGACCCCACGGCCACCTGCACCGCGGCCCGGGTGGTGGGCCGCCGGAGCCCCGTCAGCTCCTCCGGCGCCGCGCCGTCCGCCTTGCCGGCGTCGATGACGGCGTCCTCGGCGTCCAGCTCCTCGCGCGAACGGGCCGTTTCGGGGGAGTCGTCCGACTCGTCCTGCGGACCGTCCAGGGCGATCCTGAGGCCGAGGACCGCTCGCGCGGTCTCCCCGATGCCCCGGAAGACGTCCTGGACGGCGGGCGGTGCGGGGGGCAGCCGGTCCTCCTCGCGGTAGCCCAGCAGCCGGTTGCGCACCTGGGACAGCGCGGTACCGGACCGGGCAGCTGCCGGACGGAGCACCAGGAGCCGCAGCGCCTCCAGATCCCGCCGCACCTGTGCCATCGCCTCGTCCCGGCCCGGCATCCGCCCCGCCCGCGGGGCCGGTGCGCCCGGCAGATGCAGGGTCAGGGTGTCCGCCCGCTCGGCGCTGCGGGCCGTCAGCAGCAGCAGGCCGAGCCGCTCGGCGGCGATCTCGGCGTCCGCGATCCGCCGCTGCACCAGCCGTGCCGTGGCCTCGTCGGCGGTCCCCTCCTCCAGCCGCCCCTGGATCATCAGCGCTGTCTCGTGCAGCCGCGCGGTCCCCTCCCGTACGGTCTCCAGCACCTCGTCGATCTCCTCGGGCCCGGCGTCGAGGAGCCCGAGCTGTGCGGACACCAGCTGGGCGAGCCGGGCGCGGAAGGCCTCCCGCAGCCGCTCAAGGAGGCCCGCCGGGGTCTCCGGCACCAGCAGGAACCGCGCCGCCGCGCTGCACAGGAAGGCCACGCAGAGGACGCCGTACAGCTCGGGCAGGCCGGAGACCGTGGCGCCGACGAACAGGGACACGAAGTAGACCTGGAAGCCGATCAGGCCGAGGGCGGTGCCCCGTTCGCCGAAGCGGCGGCCGTAGACGGCACAGAAGATCAGCGCCACGAAGAACAGGTCACCGGCCACCACTCGGGAACTCAGCAGCGCCCCCAGCGACATGGAGACCAGCGCCAGCGGCAGGCCCAGGGCGAGGGTCACGGCCTGCGAGGAGCGCTGCTTCTCCCGGATGGCGAAGGTCGCGACCATGGCCGCGATGGCGCCCGCCACCAGATGCCGGACGCTCACGCCCGCCAGACCCAGGACTGCCAGCGTGAGCGCGATCGCCACCACCGTGCGCAGACCGGCCGCCAGCCGCAGCAGCCCCGGATCCGACGCGGCGACTCGGTCCCGCAGCCTCGCTGTGTTCACTCCGCCGTACTCGCTCCCGTGTCACGTCATGATCCGTTTCCAGCATGGCACGGCGAAGCGGATCACTTCCCTCCGGCCTCGGCGAGGGTGTGCGCCGCGCCTACGGTCCATGTGCCGTGTCAGCGGGGAGGAGCGGATCAGTTCCTGCCACTCGGCTACGGGGCGGCCGTACTTCGGGGGGACGCTGTGCTGTCCCTCCTACGACCGCCGACCGGCCGGAAACCGGTCGGCGGTCCGGGGTGACGTGCGCCATACCTACGGGTCCAGTCGCTTCGCTCCCTCGACCTGGGCGCGGAGCTGTTCCGGGTTCAGATAGGCGTCGGTGTACTCGAAGTCCTTCAGCTTGGCGGGCTTGCGGGCCTGGAAGCCGGTGCGGACGAAATCGTCGCCCGCGATGGCGTTGAGCGTCCAGTTCGTCGCCACCCGGACCTTGGCGACGTTGGTGCGCAGCGCCGCCCAGTGGTAGCCGCGCGCCGCGAACTGGGCGGGCAGGCCGCGGAGTTCGATGCCGAGCGGCTTGGAGACGGCGTCCGTGCCGCCGAGGTCGACGACCAGGCCGAGGTCCTTGTGGACGTACGGCTTCAGCGCCTGGCCCCGCAGCGTCGCGATGACGTTGTCGGCGACCACCTTGCCCTGCCGCATGGCGTGCTGGGCTGTGGGCGGGCACACCGCGCTGTCGTCGTCCTTGGCCTTGTCGGGCACGGCGGCGGAGTCTCCGAGCGCGAACACCCCGTCCTGGCCCGGCAGGGTCATCTCGGCCGTCACGGCGAGGCGTCCGCGCACCGTCTCGGCGCCGAGCGTGGCGATCAGGGGGCTCGCGACGACCCCGGCGGTCCAGATCAGGGTCCTGGTGGGGACGACCCGCCCGTCGGTGAAGGTGACCTCGTCCGGACCCGCCTTCGCGATGGACACGCCCAGCGACACGTCGATCCCGCGTCGGCGCAGGATCTCCTGCGCGCTGCGGCCCAGCTTGTCGCCCAGCTCCGGCATCAGCTTCGGGGCGATGTCGATCAGATGCCACTTGATCAGCGCGGGGTCGATCCGCGGGTAGCGCTTGACCGCCGCGTGCGTGAGCTTCTGGAGGCAGGCCGCGGTCTCGGTGCCGGCGTAACCGCCGCCGACGACCACGAACTGGAGCCGTGCCTCGCGCTCGGCGGGGTCGTGGCTGGCGTCGGCCAGGTCCAGCTGGGAGATGACGTGGTCGCGGATGTAGGCGGCCTCGGCCAGCGTCTTCATGCCGAAGGCGTGCTCGGTGAGGCCGGGGATGTCGAAGGTACGGGTGATGCTGCCGGGCGCCAGCACGATGTAGTCGTACGGCTCGTTGACGATCTCGTCCGTGATGGTCCGGATCACACAGACCTTGGACCTGAGATCCACGCCGATCGCACCGCCCGGGATGATACGGGTGCGGTACTTCTTGCTGCGGCGCAGGGAGACGGCGATCGACTGCGGCGTCAGCACGCCGGAGGCGACCTGGGGCAGCAGGGGGAGATAGAGCTGGTAGGCGAACGGCGTCACCAGGGTGACGTCTGCCTCGTCCGGCGAGAGCTTGCGTTCCAGCCGGCGCACGCACTCGACACCGGCGAAGCCGGCGCCGACCACCAGGATCCTGGGTCGTGTCACGGTGTTCATCCCTTTCTGCGGCTCCAGGCGGTCTGCCTCGAACGCCCTTCGTCTGCCCATGCGGACGCGACGAATGCGTTCGAGGACCACCATGCCCGTCCTGACCTCAAAACGCACCGGGAGAAAGGTGAAGGAGGTGCGCGGAGCGGAGGCCGGGAAACCGCTTGCGAGGCCGCCGGGTCCCGAATGCGCGTGCGGCATACGGGTATTTGGTGCAGTGGGCCCGTGCGCGGCGGACCGCCGGGACCCGTGCAGCGTGCGGGAGGAAAGGAGCAGTGTGACCACCGACAGAATCTGGTCGTACACGCCGGACAGCGGACTCGTCGAGGGACAGGACCTGACGGGCTTCAGCGTGGAGGCGAGCGACGGCACGATCGGGCTCGTGGACCGGCAGGACGCCCCCGAGGGACTGGCCCACCTCGTCGTGGACACCGGCGTGTGGATCTTCGGCCGCAGTGTCCTGGTCCCGGTCGGCGTCGTGACCCGCGTCGACCTCGAGGGCCGCCGGATCACGGTGGCCTGCACCAGGTCGGAGGTGAAGGCGGCCCCGCGCTTCCGCACCGACAGCGAGACCCGCGACCGCGCCTACCTGTCCGAGGTCGGCGCCTACTACCTGGGCCTCACGGCCACCGCCTGACCGCCGTCGGACACCTCACCGCGGCAGTCACCACGGCAGGAAGACGTGCACGTCCTTGCCGCGATCGTCCGGCACCACGCTGACCTGGTCGCACAGCGCGTGGATGAGATGCCAGCCGATGCCGCCGCCGCCCGTGCGGGGATTGAAGGAGCGGGGGGCGGGCGGCGTCGGGTTGGTGTCCCGCAGGGTCACGTGCACACCGTCGAACGTCCGTCGCAGCCGCAGCGCGAACGGCCCGGGCGCGTACTGGACGGCGTTGGCGGCCAGTTCGGTGACGACCAGCAGGATGTCGTCCCAGTGCTCCGGACTGGCGGGCGGCTGGTTCTCGCCGAGGTTGCTGAGGAATTCCTCGGCAGCGAGCCGCGCACCCGTCACACAGTGCGGTTCGCCCGCGAAACGGGTGGTGCGACTCGGAATCGCCTCGGAAGTCAGGATCCTCTCCCCACGCGGATCGGGCGCCGTACCGCTCGCGCGGCCCGGCGTCAGCGGGACTGACGGACAACGGTCATGCTGCCACTGATCCGTGTTCCCGACGGCGCGCCGCCCAATCGTTCCGACCTCCCCGAACGCGCCAGGTGTGACCTCCCCGAACGCGCTCGGTGTGCGCCCCGGTCAGCGGAACACGTCGTCGGAGTCGTCCCAGCTCAGCAACTCCTCCGCCGCATTGCGCCGGGCGCCGGCCGAGCGGGCCTGGTACATCGCGTCGATCTCGGCGGCGTACCGGTGCACGATCTCGTCCCTGCGCAGCTTCATCGACGGCGTCAGCAGCCCGTTGGCCAGGTCGAACGGTTCCGACAGCACCCGGAAGACCCTGATCGACTCCGAGCGCGAGACCGTGCTGTTGGCGGCGGCCACGGCCCGGGCGATCTCCTCCCGCAGCAGGTTCTCCTCCCGGGCCTCCCGGACCGCGGGGTCCTGCTGGGCGAGCAGCACGCCACGCCAGTGCGCGAGGAACTCCGGGTCCACGGTGAGCAGCGCGCCGACGCAGGGCCGGTTGTCACCGACGACCACCGCCTGGTGGATCAGCGGATGCATCCGCAGCCGGTGCTCCAGGGCGGCCGGAGCCACGCTCTTGCCGCTGGTGGTGACAAGGATGTCCTTCTTGCGGCCGGTGATCGTCAGATAGCCGTCGGCGTCCAGCCGCCCCAGGTCCCCGGTGGCCAGCCAGCCGCCGTACAGCGCGGCCCGGGTGGCGGCCTCGTCGTTGACGTACCCCTGGAACACCGACGGACCCCGCACCAGGATCTCCCCGTCCTCCGCCACCCTGAGGTCCACCCCGGGCAGCGGCTTGCCGACGGTCCCGGACTTCTCCCGGCCCAGCGGCTGCATGGTGATCCCGCCGCAGGTCTCGGTGAGGCCGTAGCCGTCGTGGACGTAGAGACCGATGCCCTCGTAGAACAGGGAGAGCTCGCGGTTGAGGGTCGAGCCGCCCGAGGTGCCCCGGCGGGCCCGGCCGCCCAGCGCCGCCCGCAGTCTGCGGTACACCGTCCGCTCGTACAGGGCGTGCTGGAGCCGCAGGTCGAACCCGGGGCCCGGTCCCCCGCCCAGCCGCTGCCGCTCGCAGGCCAGGGCGAAGTCGCGGGCGGTCTCGGCGGCCCGTTCGAACAGGGCACCGCGGCCCGACTGCTGGGAGGCGCGCAGGAAGTTCTTGTAGATCCTCTCGTAGACCGAGGGCACGGCGTAGAAGTACGTGGGCCGGAACGACTGGAGGGAGACGGCCAGCGCCTCCTCGCTCAGGTCGGGCTCGTGGGCCATGAGGAAACCGCCCCGGATGCACACGCCCTGGATCATGAGGCCGTACACGTGCGAGAAGGGCAGGAAGGCGAGGACGGACGGCTGCTCGCCCGGCGCGGAGGTGATCTGCCGCCAGCCCTCCAGCAGGATGTCGCAGGGCGTCGCGAGACCGCGGTGACTGAGCGCGCACCCCATCGGACGCCCGGTGGTGCCGGACGTGTAGGCGACCACCGCCGTGGAGTCCGGGAGCACGATGCGGCGCAGCGACTCGACCGTGGCGAGCGGGATCACCTCGCCCCGCTCGGCCAGGTCGTCGAGGGCCGCCGCGTCCAGCTGCCAGACGTGCCGCAGCCGGGGCAGTGCGGCGCACACCGAGCCGACCGTCATGACCGCCTGCTCGTCCTCCACCACCACGGCCACACAGCCGGCGTCCCGCAGGATCCACTCGACCTGGTCGCGCGACGCCGTCGGGTAGATCGGCACGACCTCGGCGCCGACCGTCCACAGGGCATAGCTGAGAACCGTCCACTCGTAACGGGTGCGTGCCATGATCGCCACCCGGTGACCGGGCGAGATACCGCAGGCGACGAGCCCCTTCGCGAGGTCCACGACCTCGTCCCGCAGCTCCACCGCCGTGACCTCCTGCCAGCCCCCGGGGGAGCCCTCGGGGCGGCGGGCGAGCACCGGCAGGGTGGGGTCGAGCTCCGCTCTCTCGAAGACGCTGTCGGCCAGACCCCCGCTGGAGCGCGACAGGGTCCGGGGAGCGAGGGCGAAGTCGCGCATGCGCTGCTCCTGACGTGTACGGGCTGTGACTGCGCCGACGAGCTCGGTCATCCGCGGTGCTCGAATGTAGCCCAGGAGACAGCAAGGGGTGCCTGTATTACGGAAGTAGCCGGTCACCTGTGATCTCGTCGAGATCGGGGGACTCGGACCCCATGAGCCACACGAATCCCGATCCCGAACCCGAGCGCACCACCGGACTGGAGCCGGGCGGCGGCGTGCCCCCGGGGGAGACCCCGCCCGCGGAGAGCAGTCTGCCCGCGGCCGGCCCCCTGGAGACGCACAACCCGACCAAGGGCTGGGCCAAGGGGCCGCTCGCCCTGATCCTGATCCTGGTCGTGCTCGTCGCCGCGTTCTTCCTGGTGTACGCGATCACGCTGGCCCTGTGACGGCCGCGGCCGTTGCGGCGCACAGGGCCTGCGCCGTCCGGAAGTCGGCTAGGCCTGGGTCAGACGCACGCACTCGGTGACCACGTCCCGCAGGCTGCCGGTGCGCTCCAATAGCTCGCGCTGCACCCGGGCGCCGTTGCCGTGCCGCAGCAGTTCCTCGCAGTGCTCGCGGGCCCGGTCCAGGTCGCCGCTGTCGGCGAGCGCGTCCTCCACATGCTCCAGCAGGGCCCGCACCACCGTCTCGGCGGGCATCCGGTGCATCGTCGCCGGATGCAGCAGCTCCTCGGTCAGCCCGGAGCGCGCGGCCCGCCAGGCGGCCAGCCGCAGCAGGCTCACACTGTGCGTCACCGGTTGCCGTCCCGCCTGCCACTCGCGGGCGGCCGTCTCCACCAGGCCGCGGGCGAGCGTCGCGAGGAGGACGGCGGTGTCCGCCTGGAGACAGACGTCCGAGACCCGGATCTCCACCGTCGGGAAGTTCCGGGACAGCCGGGCGTCGAAGTAGATCATCCCCTCGTCGAGGATCACTCCGGTCGCCACCATGTCCGCGACCCGGCGGTGATAGCGCTCCGCCGAGCGGAAGGGCTCGGTCGGACCGGCCGAGGGCCAGCGCTGCCACACCCGGCTGCGGTAGCTGCTGTACCCGGTGTCCTTGCCCTGCCAGAAGGGCGAGTTGGCGCTGAGCGCGGCCAGCACGCTCAGCCAGGGCTGGATCCGGTCCACCACGGCGACGGCCTCGTCGTCGGACTCGACGGACACATGGACGTGACAGCCCATGACGAGCTGTTCCCGGGTGGCGATCCCGTACTGCTCCGCCATCCAGTCGTAGCGGCGCCCGACGGCGACGGACGGGCTGACCGGCAGCGGAGAGGTGGCGAGCGAGGCCACCGCGCAGCCGCTCTCGCCGGCGAGCCGGCCGGCCTCCTTGCGACAGCGCACGATCTCCGCGTGGAGCGCGTCCATCCCCGACTGCGGATGGGTGGCGAACTCCAGCATCTGGTTGTGCAGTTCCTTCTCGAACACGACCTGGTCCGCTTCGTCCTGCGCGGCCCGGGCGAGGACCGCGGAGGACAGTGCCTGCGGTTCACCGCTCTCCGGGTCGACCAGGAGGAGTTCCTCCTCCACTCCGACGGTGCGCACGTGAGCCGCCCTTCTGCCGAGACGCCGGTGTTTTTCGTACGCCCCGACTGCCCACAGGACGGGTGATCACACCGGCGTCAGCCACACCGTCGCCAGGGGCGGCAGGGTGAGCCGCAGCGCCCCGTCCTCCGCCTTGACCGGGTCGGGACAGGTGATGTCGCCGCCGCCGTACCGCACGGAGTCGGTGTTGAGCGCCTCCCGCCACAGGGGGAAGCCCTCGGGGACGGCGAGCCGGTAGTCCTCGCGCAATGCGGGGGAGAAGTGGGAGACCGCGAGCAGCGGGGTGCCCTGCGCGTCGAACCGCAGGAAGGCGAACACGTTGTCCTCGGCCGCGTCCCCGACCACCCACCGGAAACCGCCGGGGTCGGTGTCGCGCTGCCACAGCGCGGGCGTCTCCCGGTAGACGGCGTTGAGGTCGCGCACGAGATCCCGCACGCCCCGGTGGTCCGGCTCGGCGCCGTACGCCGGGTCCAGCAGCCACCAGTCCGGGCCGTGCTCCTGCGACCACTCCGCGCCCTGGGCGAACTCCTGCCCCATGAAGAGGAGTTGCTTGCCGGGATGGGCCCACATGAAGCCCAGGTAGGCGCGGTGGTCGGCCCGCCGCTGCCACCAGTCGCCCGGCATCTTGGACACCAGGGCCTGCTTGCCGTGCACGACCTCGTCGTGGGAGATCGGCAGAACGTAGTTCTCGCTGTACGCGTAGACCATCGAGAACGTCATCTCGTTGTGGTGGTACTTGCGGTGCACCGGCTCGTGGCTGATGTAGCCGAGGGAGTCGTGCATCCAGCCCATGTTCCACTTCAGGCCGAAACCCAGTCCGCCGCTGTCCGTGGGCCGGGTCACGCCGTCCCAGGCCGTGGACTCCTCGGCGATCGTGACGACGCCGGGGGCCCGCCGGTACACGGTCGCGTTCATCTCCTGGAGGAAGGCGACCGCGTCGAGATCCTCCCGGCCCCCGAACACGTTGGGGCTCCACTGGCCGGAGTCCCGCGAGTAGTCGAGGTAGAGCATGGAGGCGACCGCGTCGACCCTCAGGCCGTCGATGTGGAACTCCTCGCACCAGTACACGGCGTTGGCGACGAGGAAGTTGCGCACCTCCACGCGCCCGAAGTCGAACTCGTACGTCCCCCAGTCCGGGTGCTCCGCCCGCCGCCAGTCCCCGGGCTCGTACAGCGGATCCCCGTCGAACCGGGCCAACGCCCAGTCGTCCTTGGGGAAATGGGCCGGCACCCAGTCCATGATCACGCCGATGCCGGCCCGGTGCAGGGCGTCGACGAGGAACCTGAAGTCGTCGGGGGAGCCCAGCCGGGAGGTCGGCGCGTAGAAGCCGGTGACCTGGTAACCCCAGGAAGGACCGAAGGGGTGCTCGGCGACCGGCATCAGCTCGACGTGGGTGAAGCCCAGCTCCTTCACATAAGCGGGCAGCTCCTCAGCGAGTTGACGGTACGTCAATCCCTTGCGCCAGGACGGCAGATGGACCTCGTACACCGAGAACGGAGCCTCGTGCACCGGGGTCGCGCCCCGCTGGGCCATCCACTCCTGGTCGCTCCACGCGTAGTGCGAGGAGGCCACCACGGACGCGGTCGCGGGCGGCACCTCGGTGGCCCGCGCCATCGGGTCGGCCTTCAGGAACCGGTCGCCGTGCCGGGAGGTGATCTCGAACTTGTAGCGGGCGCCCTCGCCGATCCCCGGCAGGAACAGCTCCCACACCCCGGACGCGCCGAGCGAGCGCATCGGGAACGCCTGTCCGTCCCAGTGGGTGAACTCCCCGGCGACCCGGACCCCTTGGGCGTTCGGCGCCCAGACGGCGAAGCGGGTGCCGGTGACGCCCTGGTGGGTCATCGGCTCGGCGCCGAGCGCCTTCCACAACTGCTCATGGCGTCCCTCGCGGATCAGGTGGAGGTCGGTCTCACCGAGCGCGGGCAGGAAGCGGTACGGGTCGTGCACCTCCTGCTCCGCGTCCGCGTACGCCACCAGCAGGGTGTAGTCGGGGATCGCGTCGAGGGGGAACAGACCGGAGAAGAGGCCGTCGCCCTCCGAGGCCAGTCCGCTGCGCTCGCCGTCGATCACGACGCTCACCGCGCGGGCGAACGGGCGCAGCGCCCGGAACACGATGCCGCCGGCGACCGGGTGGGCGCCGAGCAGCGCGTGCGGGTCGTGGTGGGCGCCGGCCAGCAGACGGGACCGGTCGCTGCCGTCGAGCGGCGGTGCCGGCAGGCACCTGGCCGGTCCGGACGGCTCGGGCAGTGAAGTGTCACGCAGGGCCACGGCTCAGTCTCCTCTCACGGCAAGGCGCTCGATCGCCGCCATCGGCACGGGCAGCCAGTCCGGTCGGTGTCGCGCTTCGTACAGGACCTCGTAGACGGCCCGGTCGGTCTCGTAGGCCCGCAGCAGGCCGTGTTTCTTGCGGGGGTCCCACCCGGCGAGGGCGGCGTAGCCCCCGCAGAAGGCCTCCCGGCAGCGGCGCGCCCACTCCGGGCGCCAGGGGCGGCGCTGGCGGGCGGCGTAGTCGAAGGAGCGCAGCATGCCCGCGATGTCCCGCACGGGCGACTGGGCGGTGCAGCGCTCGGCGAGCGGCCGGGACGGTTCGCCCTCGAAGTCGATCACGAACCACTCGCGGCCCGCCCGCAGCACCTGCCCCAGATGCAGGTCGCCGTGCACCCGCTGGGCGGGCGGCCCGGCGTCGCAGGTGGCGAGCGCGCCGAACGCGCTCCGCAGGCCCGGCACGAACGGCCGCAGCGCGGGCACGCTGTGCGCGGCCGAGTCCAGACGTTCGGCCATCGCCGCCGCCGTGGAGCCGTTGTCGCCGTGGGCCCCGTCACCGGGGAACGCGGCGGCCAGCGCGAGATGCACCTCGGCCATGGCGCGCCCCAGCTCGTGCGCCTGCACGGTGAAGTCGTCGCCGGAGGCCAGCGCGTGCAGGGCCAGCGTCCAGCCGTCGGAGGCGTCCCGCAGATACGGCTGGAGCACGCCGAGCGTCGCCTCCTGCGGATGTGTGGTCCGGAACCAGGCCACGGGCGCCGGCACCCGGCGGCAGCCCTGCCCGGCCAGCGCGACCGGCACCTCCAGGTCCGGGTTGACCCCGGGCTGGATCCGGCGGAACACCTTCAGGATGAACTCGTCCCCGTACACCAGCGAGGAGTTGGACTGCTCCGCCTCCAGCAGCCGCGGGGGCAGACCGGCGGGCACCGGCACCGAGGGCGCGCGCTCGAAACGCAGGGGTCCCGCCGCGCCGGGCTGCCGCAGCCGTTCGAGGAGCAGCTGGGCCGAGCGCGGGTCGTGCAGGGCGTCGTAGACCGTGAGCCCGGCCAGGGGGCCCTGCTCCGCGCGGCCGATCAGGGCCCGGCCGAGTCGCGGCGTCAGGTGCTTGCGCACGCCCAGCAGCAGCTGGTAGCAGTCACCGGCCGGGGTGCCGCCGCCCGGTGCGGGCACCCCGCCGTGACTGGCGTGGACCAGCAGATGCAGACAGCCCGGGAACAGCTCGGTCATCGACAGCAGACCGAGTTCGCTCACGGGCCGGTCCTTGCCGGCGAACCAGCGCTGGCGCGGCAGCCACTCGCGCAGCAGCCCGCCCAGCGAGGCCATGAGGTCGCTCGCCGGCGCGGGTCTCGGGCTGAGGGGTGCGGTCTTCGGCATGGTGACGCGTCCTTTCGTCGGCACGCTCAAGAGCGTCGGCCGATGCGGGATGCGACTCGGGAGAGCCGGAACCAGTAGAAGCCGTGCCCGCCGAGGGTCAGCAGGTACGGCAGTTCTCCGATGGCCGGGAACCGCACCCCGCCGAACAGCTCGACGGGGTGCCGGCCGGCGAACTCACGGAGGTCCAGCTCGGTGGGCTGGGCGAACCGGGAGAAGTTGTTGACGCACAGGACCAGGTCGTCCTCGTACTCCCGCAGAAAGGCCAGCACGGCGGGATTGGAGGACTGGAGCTCGGTGAAGGTGCCGAGACCGAACGCCGGGTTCTGCTTGCGGATCTCGATCATCCGGCGGGTCCAGTGCAGCAGGGACGACGGCGAGGCCATCGACGCCTCGACGTTGGTGACCTGGTGCCCGTAGACCGGGTCCATGATGATCGGCAGGTTGAGCCGACCCGGATCGGCCGTGGAGAAGCCCGCGTTGCGATCGGGGGTCCACTGCATGGGGGTGCGGACGGCGTCGCGGTCGCCGAGCCAGATGTTGTCGCCCATGCCGATCTCGTCGCCGTAGTAGAGGATCGGCGAGCCCGGCAGCGCCAGCAGCAGGGCGGTGAACAGCTCGATCGTGTCCCGGTCGTTGTCGAGGAGGGGGGCGAGCCTGCGCCGGATGCCGATGTTGGCGCGCATCCGTGGGTCCTTCGCGTACTCGGCCCACATGTAGTCGCGTTCCTCGTCGGTGACCATCTCCAGGGTCAGCTCGTCGTGGTTGCGCAGGAAGATGCCCCACTGGCGCCATGAAGATGCGGGGCATGACCGGGAAGTGGAACGCCATGTGGCACTCGTCGCCACCCTTGGCGTAGTCGCCGAAGTAGTCGACGACGTCCTCCGGCCACTGGTTCGCCTCCGCCAGCAGCACCCGGTCCGGATACATCGCGTCGATCTCGCTGCGCACCCGCTTCAGGAACGCGTGACTGGCGGGCAGGTTCTCACAGTTGGTGCCCTCGGCCGCGTACAGGTACGGCACGGCGTCGAGGCGGAAGCCGTCGATGCCCAGGTCCAGCCAGAACCGCAGCGCGGAGATCATCTCCTCCTGCACGGCCGGGTTCTC
>NZ_JOGP01000029.1:0-94093 GCF_000719505.1 Streptomyces sp. NRRL B-3229
GTTCAGGCTGCCCACGGACGCCTTGTACTCGCCGTTGGTCGCCGCGGTCCATCCGGTGATCGCCTTGCCACCGGTGATGACGGGCGTCTCCCCGTTGTAGGCCTGATAGACCACCGTGTGGCCGTTCGTGCCCGAGTCACTGGTGCCGAAGGTGATCGGGGCGGTGAGGGGGTAGGTGCCGCCGCGCAGGTTCACGACGATGTCGTCGGACATGTTCGCATTGACGGCCCGGACCGCGGCCTGGGCCGCCTGGACTGACTTGAAGGCGGCACTGGGGCTGGTGCCGGAGTTGCTGTCGTTGCCGCCGGTGGGGTCCACGTAGAAGGTGACGGTGGCCGCCTGTGCCGACTGGGCCGGCACGAGGGTCGCCAAGACGACGATTCCGGCCGCGAGTGCCTTGGCCAGTACGGCGCCTGTACGCAGGGGTCTCATGTGCGGGTTCCTCTCCGAGCCACGTTGCTCATGAGTTGCATTTATCAGGGTCATACCGAGCATGAGTCAAGAGATGGGACAGGCACATTTTCCGCTCGTCTCACAGCAAGGGGTGCAACGTGGCAGGCAGATGGGCCGATGGCCACGGTCGACTCCCCCGCATGAGCCGGAATTCATTGCTCCAGCGGTCCTCAATGAGTAGTACTCATATCTCTCAAGGGTTGTTTCGGTTGAGTCAGGCGTGTCCGGGCGGGATGCTGGACCCACCGCCCGTGACGCGCCACCGGCGGGCGCAGTCACGGCATGAGTGAGAGTGGGTCGTCCCATGGGCAACCAGTCCGAAGTCTCCGGTGCGGCGGCGGGCACCGGAGTACCCGAGGACTTCGCGGTCGTCATCGATGCCGAGCTGCGGATCATGGCGTGCAGCGCGGGCGCCCAGGCGCTGCTCGGACACACCACCGACGAGGTCGTGGGCCGTCCGGCCGCCGACTTCCTTGCCGCGGACCTGCCCCATTCCGCCGGGCGTCGCCTGTCCGCCGCCGAACCCTGGACGAGCGACGTGGTCCTGCGCCACCGCGAGGGCGACCGGGTCCTCGTGCGGCTGTCCGGCACCCCCCTGCCGGCCGGCGAGGCCGGCCCGCTCTGGCTGGTCACAGGCGCGGCGACGACGTACGCCTCCGGTCCGGAGGAGGCGGATGCCGCGGTGCTGTGGGACCGGGCGCTCGCACAGCTCCCGCTGTCCGTCGCCGTCTACGACCGTCAAGCCCGTTTCGTGGCCTGCAACCAGGTGATGAGCCGGGCCATGGGCATGACCAGCGACGAGATGAAGGGCCTGACCCTCACCGAGATCCAGGCCAGCCACCGGGAGATGGACCGCCTCCAGCGCAGTGTGCTGCGCACCGGGGAGGCCCTTCACAGGGAGCAGCAGCCAGGGCGCGCCCCAGGCGAGGTCCAGGACCACGCCTGGTCGGTCTATCTCACCCCGCTCAAGGAGCCGGGTGGCTCGGTGCAGGGCCTGTCGGCGCTGGTCATCGACACCACCGAGCAGTACTGGGCCCGGCGCCGCCTGGAGGTGCTCAACGAGGCCAGTGCGCGCATCGGCAGCACCCTCGACGTGACGCGCACCGCCGAGGAGCTCGCCGACGTGGCCATCTCGGGTTTCGCCGACTACGTCGTCGTCGACCTGCTGGAGTCCGTCGTACGCGGGGATGAACCGGAACCCGTGTCGCCCACGGGACCGGTCGTCCTGTCCCGCTGCGCCCACGCCTCGGTGCTCCCGGGATGTCCCGAGGCCGCGGTGGCGGTGGGAGAGACCACCACCCGGCCCGCGCACTCCCCCGCGGCCCTGGCACTGCGCACCGGCCGGGGCACCCGGCACCGCATGAGCGATCCGGTGCTGCGCGAGTATCTGACCGAGTCCCCGGCGCGCGGTGAGGCGGTACGGCGGTTCGGGATGCACTCGGTCCTGCTGGTGCCGCTGCGCGCCCGTGGCGTCACCCTGGGCCTGGTGTACCTGGTCCGGCACCGCACCCCGGAGGCCTTCGGCGACGACGACCTGCTGCTGGCCGAGGAGATGGCCGCGCGGGCGGCCGTGAGCATAGACAACGCCCGCCGCTACTCCCAGGAGCGCCGGACGGCCCTCGCCCTCCAGCGCAGCCTGCTGCCCGAGCGGTTGCCCGCGCCCGCGGCGGTGGACCTCGCCTACCGGTACCTGCCGGCCGGTTCCGCGAGCGGGGTCGGCGGCGACTGGTTCGACGTCATCCCGCTGTCCGGGGGCCGCGTGGCCCTCGTGGTGGGCGACGTGGTGGGCCACGGCATCCACGCCTCGGCCACGATGGGCCGTCTGCGCACCGCCGTGCGCACGCTCGCCGACGTCGACCTCGCCCCCGATGAACTGCTCACCCAGCTCGACGACCTGGTGGTCCGGCTGGACCGGGAGGAGGGCCCCGAGGTGCGCGGCCTGTCGAGCGGGGCGTCGGGAGAGGTGGGCGCCACCTGTCTGTACGCCGTCTACGACCCGGTCTCCTGCACCTGCCGGATGGCCCGGGCGGGACACCCGCCGCCGGCCCTGGTGGCCCCCGACGGAACGGTACGGTTCCTCGACCTGCCCGCGGGCCCGCCCCTGGGTGTGGGAGGTCTGCCGTTCGAGGCCGTCGAGGTCGAACTCGACGAGGGCAGCGTGCTCGCCCTCTACACGGACGGGCTGATCGAGGCCGCCGACCGCGACATCGACCGGGGGCTCGGCCTGCTGCGGGACGCGCTGGCCCATCCGCCCTCGGGCCTGGAGGACCTCTGCGACCAGGTGGTCCGCAAGGTGATACCCGCCGCCCCGGCCGACGACATCGTGCTGCTCCTGGCCCGCACGTCCGCGCTCGACGCCGACCGGGTGCACACCTGGCGGCTGCCCACCGACCCCGCGCAGGTCGCCGGGGCCCGCCGCGAGGCGAGCGACCAGCTGACCGCGTGGGGACTGGACGAGCTGGGTTTCGCCACCGAACTGATCGTCAGCGAACTGGTCACCAACGCCATCCGCTACGGCAGCGCGCCCATCGAACTGCGCCTCCTGCGGGGCGACACGCTCATCTGCGAGGTCTCCGACGGCAGCAGCACCGCCCCGCACCTGCGCCGGGCCCGCACCTTCGACGAGGGCGGACGGGGACTGCTGCTCGTCGCCCAGCTCGCGGAGCGCTGGGGCAGCCGCCAGACCGCCACCGGCAAGACGATCTGGGCGGAGCTGCCGCTGCCGGACTGAGCCTCCTCAACCGCCCGCCCGGGGCTCCACGTTGAGCCCTCCCGACCGGAACGGCCCCACATGGTGCGGCAGTTCGCCGTACCCCGCGCTCGCCAGGGCCCCGGGGATTCCCGGGTGCGCCGCGACCCGCTCCACCAGCCGGGAGTCGATCTCCAGACGCACCGTGTCCCCGAGGTCACGGACCCGCAGATCCGTCACCGTCAGTCCGGCGTCGGCGAGGAGCGCCCGTACGGCGGTCTCCGCGCGGTCGACGCGGGCGAGACGGTACGGGGTGACCTCGACGCCGTAGCGGATCCGACTGGCCAGGCAGGGGGTCGCCGGCTTGTCCCAGGTGGGCAGGGACCAGGCCCGGCTGAGCCGCCGTACGCTCGCCTTGTCCAGGCCGGTGTCGCGCAGCGGGGTGTGGATGCCGCGTTCGCGGCCGGCCCGGATGCCCGGGCGGTACGGGTCACGGGCGTCGTCCGCGTTGGTGCCGGTGGCGACCTGGTCGTGGCCGTGCTCGCGGGCGAGGGCGGTGATGGTGTCCAGGACCTCGGACTTGCAGAAGTAGCAGCGGTCGCGGCCGTTGGCCCGGTAGCCGGGGCGGGACAGCTCCTCCGTGCGCGGGGTCAGGTGGACCACGCCCAGGCTCTCGGCGAGCCGTGCGGCTCCGGGGAGTTCCTCCGCGGCCAGGCTCTCGGAGACGGCGGTGACGGCCACGACCCGCTCGGGACCGAGGGCACGGACCGCGGCGGCGAGGACCAGCGCGGAGTCCGCGCCCCCGGAGTAGGCCACGGCGAGCGGTCCGATGGCCCGCATACGGTCCAGCAGGCGCTGTTCCTGCGTGTCGTCACCCACGGTTTCCCCTCTCCTTCGGCGGGTGGTCCTGGGCCCGCCCGCTCAGCGCACGGGCCGCCACCTCGCGCAGAGGCAGGCCCAGTCGGGCCGCTGCCGCGACCAGGTCGTCGTGTTCGGGCTTGGACCGGTGCGGGCCGTGTTTGATCCGCACGGGGTGTCCGTCGACGTCCACGGTCTCGAAGCGGCGGGGCAGTATGGTGCGGGTCGCGGTGAGGCGGCGGATGCCGAGGCTGCCGGTCTCGGCCAGCACGAGGTCCCGGAGCGGCCGCTCGTGCTCGGGTGTGGTGAGCACGTGCAGGACCTGCGCGGGGCGGCCCTTCTTCATCACGGCGGGAGTGGCCCAGGCGTCGAGGGCCCCCGCCTCCATGGCCCGGGCGATGGTGTGGCCGAGCACCTCGCCGGTGACGTCGTCGAGGTTGGTCTCCAGGACGACGACGTCCTCCTGACCGGTGCGGGCCGGTTCCCCGAGGGTGACGGCGACGACGTTGGGGCGGTCGGGCAGGCGCCGGGTGCCCGCGCCGTAGCCGGTGGGCCCCAGGGTCATCGGGGGCGGTGGGCCGTACCGGGCGCCCGAGGCGCGCAGCAGGGCGGCACCGGTCGGGGTGACGGTCTCCCCCGGCAGGTCGGTGCCGGTGACCGCGGCCCCGGCGAGCAGCGCGAGTGTCGCCGGGGCCGGGCAGGGCAGGACGCCGTGGGCCGCGTCGATGCGTCCCCGGCCGAGCGGCAGCGGCGAGCTGACGACCTCGGTGACACCGAGGGCGTGCAGAGCGGCGGCGGTGCCGACGATGTCGACGAGGGTGTCGTGGCCGCCCAGTTCGTGCAGGTGGACCCGGGCGGGGTCGGTGCCGTGCAGGCGGCCCTCCACCTCGGCGACCGCGGTGATGGCGGCGACCGCCAGGGCCGCCACGGGCTCGGGCGCGGCCCGGGAGGCGAGGTCGACGACCTCCGCCGCGTGCCGCTCGGTGACCGGATCCGTGACGTGCACGTGGACCCGCGTGGCGGACAGGCCGTGGTCGGTGACGCGCTCGGTGGTGAGTTCCCAGCCGGTCAGGCCGGTGGCGGCGACGGCCGCCCGAATACGGTCCACGGGTGCACCGGCGTCGATGAGCGCGGCCAGCAGCATGTCACCGGCCAGGCCCGTGAAGGGGTTGATCCAGCAGATCACCGGTCGTCTCCTCCACGGTCGCCGCGGGTCTGGGCGATGCGGTGGACCGCCATCGCGGCCGAGAAGCCGGAGTCGATGTTGACCACGGTCACTCCGGCGGCGCAGGAGGCGTGCATGGCGAGCAGCGCGGTGACGCCCTCCAGGGAGGCGCCGTAACCGGTGGACACGGGGACCGCGACGACCGGTGCGCGGACCAGGCCGCCGACGACGCTCGCCAGGGCGCCTTCCATGCCGGCGACGACGATCACCGCGTCCGCAGCCCGCAGTTGGTCCCGGACCTGGAGGATGCGGTCGAGTCCCGCCACGCCGACGTCGTGGACGGCGCTGATGTCCAGGCCGACCGCGGCGGCCACGGCGACGGCCTCCGCGGCGACCGGCCGGTCGGACGTCCCGGCGGCGGCCACGAGTACGGAGAACGACCCGGTGGCGGCGGGGCGCCACCGCAGCAGCCGGGCCTCCGCGTCGTACGAGCCGCCGTCCACGGACGCCAGGACGGTCTCGGCGGTCTCCGGGGCGACGCGGGTGACGAGCACCGGGCCGGTGTTGTGGGTCAGCAGCCCGGTGACGATGCCGACGATCTGCTCGGGAGTCTTGCCGGGGCCGTAGACGACCTCGGGCAGTCCCTGGCGGGCCTCGCGGTCCAGGTCGACGCGGGCGAAGCCCAGGTTCAGCACCTCGCTCATGACCGGGCCCCGTCGACGTACGGGATGGTCTGCGGTCCCTCGGGCAGCACGCACACCCGGGCCCCCGGTCCCGCGGCGGCCAGGGCCTCGGCGACGGTGGCCGAGATGTCCCGCGTCTGTTCGAGGTGGGCGGTGGCCAGGTCTGCGTCGCTGAGGAAGCCGGTGTGCATGACGACCCGGCTGCCGGACTGGATGCGGGCCTGGATCTGTACCTGCCACTGGTCGGGCACGGTCTCGGTGCGGGCGCTGATGTCGTCGAACAGCGCCTGGGGCGAGGCGGCGGAGGCGAGGACCTCGCGGTAGGAGCCGTGGTCGGGGAAGCCGTCACGGCACTCGGCGGCGCAGACGATCGTCCCGCCCGGGCGGACCACCTGGTAGGCGGCGGACATGCCCTTGACCGCCTGGTAGAGGTTCTGGTCCAGCGGGAAGCCGGAGTTGGTGGTGACGACGACGTCGAACGGCGCCGGCACCGGGCGCATCGCCATGCGCTTGGCCGCCGCCGTGGCCGCCGCGTGCATCGGCAGCAGATCGCCGCCGAACGCGGCCACGATGTCCTTGTCACGGTTGAGCACCACGTCCAGCGCGAAGGTCACGCCGGTGGCCTCGGCGATGGCGCGTACGTCGTCATGGACCGGGTTGCCGTGGATGACGCCCCAGGTGGCACGCGGGTCGCCGATCCGGGCCGCGTCGTGCAGGACGAGCACCGTCTCCAGCGCGGCGAGGCCGGGGGCGACGAGCTTGGGGCCGCCCGAGAACCCGGCGAAGAAGTGCGGTTCGACGAAACCGGTGGTGATGCGGACGTCCGCCTCCACCCACGCGCGGTTCAGCCACACCGGCACGTCCTTGCCGTACGTGCCCATCCAGGTCAGCTGCCCGGCGTCGCGGGCGTCGTGGTTGACGATCCGTACCGTGTCCACGACCTCGTCGCCGAACATCGCGCGCAGCTCGGCCTCGCTGTTGCCGCGGTGGGTGCCGGTGGCCACGAGGATGACGACGTCCTCCAGGCGCACGATCCCGTCGAGTTCGTCGAGGACGGCCGGGATCATCAGGTGGCGCGGCTGGGGGCGGGTGCCGTCGCAGGCCGAGATCGCGACCGTCTGCCCCGGGCGGACCCGCTCGCGCAGGGGCGGTCCGGCGACCGGGTCGCGCAGGGCCGCGCGCAGCACTGCCGACTGGTCCGGGGCGGCTTCGTGGTGGACGGGTTCGACGACGGTCGCCGTGCGCGGGTCGACGTCGATGTCGAGTCCCGACCGACCGTAGGCCAGACGTACTTTCACGGGGCTTCCTCACGCGGTCGGTCCAGGGGGAGTCGATAGGCGCGGGCCGCGGTGCCCCCGAAGACCTCGGCCTGCTCGAGGGTGCTCAGCCCGGAGGTGAGTTCCTCGGTGGTGCGGACGAGGTCCTGGTAGGAGGCGGCGAGCAGGCACACCGGCCAGTCGGAGCCGAACATCACCCTGGACGGGCCGAAGGCGTCCAGCACGACATCGGCGTACGGGCGCAGGTCGGACGTGGTCCAGCTGTCCCGGTCGGCCTCGGTGACCATGCCGGACAGCTTGCAGAACACGTTCGGCTCGGCGGCCAGCTCACGGATCCGGCCGGCCCAGGGCTCCCGCTCCCCCGAGGCGATGGGCGGCTTGGAGATGTGGTCCAGGACGAAGGTCAGCCCGGGCAGGGCCCGGACGGTGTCGAGGGCGGCGGGCAGCTGGTCCGGGACGGTGAGCAGGTCGTAGACCAGGTCCGTGTCCGACACGGCCGCCAGGCCCCGCCGGACGTCCGGTCGGTTCAGCCACGCCGTGTCCGGCTCGGCCTGCACCAAGTGCCGTATGCCGACCAGTAGTTCGCCGCCGGGGCCCGCGCGCAGGGCGGCGAGCGTGTCGGCGACGTCCCCGGCGGTGAGGTCCACCCAGCCGACCACGCCCGCGACCAGGTCGGACGAGGCGGCCAACGCCAGGAAGTCGGCGGTCTCGTCGACGTCGGGCAGCACCTGGACGAGGATCGTGCGCTCGATGCCGGCGGCCGCGGTTTCCGGCACGAGGTCGTCCAGGGTGAAGTCGCGGCGGACGGGGGCCATGTCGGGGGTGTCGAGCCAGTCGTGCGGACGGGGACTCGGGCCCGGGGTGTGCCGCGGCGAGTCCTTGAGGCGCCAGACGTGGTGGTGGGCGTCGATTCTGGTCATCGCGCCTCCGTTCCGAGGCCGTCGATTCCGTTCATCGCCCCTCCGTTCCGAGGGCGTCGAGTTCGTCCCACAGCTTCTGCGGGATCTCCCGGCGGGCGTGGTCCACGTTCTCGGCGATCTCCCGCGCGGTGCGGGCGCCGAGCACCACCGAGGTGACCGCCGGGTGGCGGTACGGGAACTGGAGCGCGGCCGCGGCCAGGGGGACCCCGTGGGCGGCGCACCGCTCGGCCAGGGCCCGGGCGCGGCGCAGCACGGTCTCGGGTGCCGGGGCGTAGTCGAAGGTGGCGCCGGGTGCGGGGGCGGCGAGGACGCCGCTGTTGAAGACGCCGCCGACCAGCACGCCCACCTCGCGCTCCGCGCACAGGGGCAGCAGCTCCTCGGCGGCGGTGCGGTCGAGCAGCGAGTAGCGGCCCGCGACGAGCACGCAGTCGAGGTCGGTCTCGCGGACGAACCGGGTGAGCATCGCCGTCTGGTTCATCCCGGCGCCGATCGCCCGTACGCCCCCTTCGGACCGCAGCCGGGCCAGGGCCGGGTACGCGCCGCGGACCGCTTCCTCCCAGTGGTCGTCGGGGTCGTGGATGAGGACGATGTCGAAGGCGTCGAGTCCTGAGCGCTCGAGGCTGTCGGCCAGCGAACGGTAGACGCCGTCGGCGCTGTAGTCACGGACGCGCACGAGCCCCTCGTCGACGTCGAAGGCCTCGTCCCCCGGGGCGGAGTCACCTGGTACGAGCAGGCGGCCGACTTTGGTGGAGACCGTGTACTCGGTGCGCGGGAGGCCGGACGCGGTGAGGAAGTGGCCGAGTCGGCGTTCGGCGAGGCCGGCGCCGTAGTGCGGGGCGGTGTCGAAGTACCGGACACCGGCGGACCAGGCCGCGTCGAGGGTGGCGGCGGCCTGGTCGTCGTCGACCGCCGAGAACAGGCCCCCGAGCGGGGAGGTGCCCAGACCGAGGCGGCTGACGGTGACGCCGGAACGGCCGAGCGGGACCCGCTCGGCGTACCGGGGCGGCTCCGTGGCGAGGCCACGGGGCTGGTCCCTGCCGGGGTGCTGATCCCCGTCGAGGGAGGTCATCAGGCCTGACCCAGAACGTGTCGCTGCCGTCCGAGCCGGTCGATCTCCACCTCGACGACGTCTCCTTCCCGCAGATAGGAGAAGTCGTTGGCACCGAAGGCGACACCGGCCGGGGTCCCGGTGTTGATGACGTCACCGGGCTCCAGCACCATGAACTGGCTCAGGTACCACACGATGTGCCGCGCCCCGAAGATCATGTTCTTGGTGTGGCCGTCCTGCCGGAGCTCCCCGTTGACCCACAGCCGCATGGCGAGACCCTGCGGGTCCCCCACCTCGTCCGGGGTGACCAGCCAGGGGCCGAGCGGGTTGAACGTCTCACAGGACTTGCCCTTGTCCCACTGTCCGCCGCGCTCGTGCTGGAAGGCGCGCTCGGAGACGTCGTCCGCGATGGCGTAGCCGGCGATGACCTCGTCGGCGGCGTGCTCCGAGTCCAGGTAGCGCGCGGTGCGGCCGATGACGATCGCGAGTTCGATCTCGTAGTCCGTCTTGACGCTGGTGCGCGGGATCAGCACGGTGTCGTCGGGGCCGACCACGGTGTTCGCGGCCTTCATGAACAGCACCGGTTCGGCGGGCGGCGGGGTGTCGGTCTCGGCGGCGTGGTCGACGTAGTTGAGACCCACGCAGGCGACTTTGCCGGGGCGGGCGACGGGGGCGCCGATCCGCTGCCCGGCAATCTCGATCGGGGGCAGGAGGCCCTCGGTGAGGGCTCTCCGGGCGCGGTCGATGCCGCCGCCCGCGAGGAAGTCGCCGTCGATGTCGTCGGTGACCGGGGTCAGGTCGTGGGCGCCTCCGTCGGCGTCCAGGACGGCGGGGCGCTCCAGGCCGGGCGGGCCCACACGCAGCAGTCTCATCGGGTTCTCCTGGATGGGGATGAGCGAGCGATCGGTTCGGGGAAGACGGGGCGCCGGGGCTCTTGTGCATCGGCGTCAGCGGGGGGCGGGGTAGGGGGGCCGGGGGGTCGGCGACCGCAAGTCGGAGACTGCGGAGTCGGTGACCGCGGAGTCCGACGGCCGGCTCAGGCGCAGGCGCCGGCCGGCTCAGGCTTCGGCGCCGGCCAGGTCACGCGAGGTTCGGCCGTCCTCGGCACCCCAGTGCGCCCGCAGCCACCGCTCCGTCGTGGTGACGTGCAGCAGGGCCGCGGCCTGCGCGAGGGCCGCGTCCCCGACCGCGAGGGCCTGGTAGATGGCCTCGTGCTCGGCGACGGTGCGTGCGGCGGCGTTGTCGTCGACCAGGCCGCGCCAGATCCGGGCGCGCACGGTGCGGCTGGAGATGCCCTCCAGCAGGGCGGCGAGCGTGGCGTTCCCGGTGGCCGCGACGACCGTGCGGTGGAAGGCCGTGTCGTGCTCGTTGAGCAGTTCCACGTCCTCGCGGGCGGCGCGCATCGCGTCCAGGTGGCGCTCCACCTCGCCGAGGGCGGCGGCCGAGATCCGGGTGGCGGCCAGGGCGGTGGCGACCGGCTCGAACAGCCGGCGCACCTCCGTCAGCTCCAGCAGGGTGTCGCCGTGCAGCAGCTCCACGGCGGAGCCGATGCCGCTGAGCAGCAGCTCCGGTTCGAGGCTGGTCACATAGGTGCCGTCACCGCGCCGGATCTCCAGCACCCGGGAGACGACCAGGGCCTTCACCGCCTCCCGCGTCAGGTTCCGGGACAGCCCGAGCTCCGCGGCGAGCTGCGGCTCGGGCGACAGCTTGGCTCCCGGCGCCAGCTCACCGGACTGGATGAGCTCCCTGATGCGGTCGATGGCCTTGTCGGTGAGTGACATGGATCGCCGTCCCCTCTGAGTGCGTGCGCAAGCGGCACCGTAGCAATACATCCCATGGATACGGAAGAGATGGGATGACTGCTCCTGCTTCTCCTGCTGGTTAATGGTGCCCGTCTTTGCAGGTTGCTCGGGGACGGACCAAATTGCTTCGGTGCGGGGTATGGACATCACGTCCCAGCGCCCTCTTAAATCCATCCCATGTCCGAGACCTGCTACTCGCAGCAGGACATACCCATGACATATGACAACAGGTGGTTTGCCATGACCTCTCACGGACAGCGCGGCCCCCGGGACGGGACGGCCGGGCCCCATGACTGAACTGATCAGCTCCGTCGAAGCGGTGGACGTCAGATTCCCGACCTCACTCCACCTCGACGGCTCCGACGCCATGAACCCCGAACCCGACTACTCCGCCGCGTATGTGACGATCCGTACGAGCGGCGGGGACGAGGGCCACGGTCTGGCCTTCACCGTGGGCCGCGGCAACGACGTGGAGGTGGCCGCCGTACGCGCGCTGGCTCCGCTGGTCGTCGGTCTGCCGGTGGAAGAGGTCCTCGGCGATCTCGGCGCCTTCTCCCGCCGGCTGACGGGCGACAGTCAACTGCGCTGGCTGGGACCGGAGAAGGGCGCCGTCCACATGGCCGCCGCGGCGATCGTCAACGCCGTGTGGGACCTGTACGGCCGCCGCACCGGCAAGCCGGTCTGGCGGCTGCTGTCGGAGCTGTCCCCCGAACAGCTGGTCGACCTGGTCGACTTCCGCTACCTGGAGGACGCGCTGACCCGCGAGGAGGCGCTGGAGATCCTGCGCCGCGCGGAGCCCGGCCGCGCCGAACGCACCGCCCACCTGCTGTCGTCCGGATACCCCGCCTACACCACGACGCCCGGCTGGCTCGGTTACGACGACGAGAAGCTGGTGCGGCTGTCCAAGGAGGCCGTCGCCGACGGCTTCTCCCAGATCAAGCTCAAGGTCGGCGCGGACCAGGAAGCCGACGTGCGCCGGATGCGACTGGCCCGGGAGGCGGTCGGCCCGGACATCCGGATCGCCGTCGACGCCAACCAGGCCTGGGGTGTCCAGAAGGCCATCGACTGGATGCGTACGCTCGCCCCCTACGACCCGTACTGGATCGAGGAACCCACCTCTCCCGACGACATCCTCGGCCACGCCGCCGTCCGCAGGGCGCTGGCACCGATCAAGGTCGCCACCGGTGAACACACCCACAACCAGGTGATGTTCAAGCAGCTCCTCCAGGCCGAGGCGCTCGACATCCTCCAGATGGACGCCAGCCGCACCGCCGGCGTCACCGAGAACGTCGCCATCCTGCTGCTGGCCGCCAAGTTCGGTGTCCCGGTCTGCCCGCACGCCGGCGGGGTCGGCCTGTGCGAGATGGTCCAGCACCTGGCGATGTTCGACTACGTGGCCGTCAGCGGCAGCACCGAGAACCGCGTGATCGAGTACGTCGACCATCTGCACGAGCACTTCACCGACCCGGTCCGCATCCGGGACGGCCGCTACCTCGCCCCGACCGCGCCCGGCATCAGCGCGGAGATCCACGCCGAGTCCGTCGCCGCCCACCGTTACCCGGACGGGCCCGTCTGGCAGGAGGCGACCAGCGAGTGAGCCGATCCGAGCTGCACGGTCTCACGGCGGTCGTCACCGGCGGCGCGTCCGGTATCGGTCTGGCCACCGCCCAGTTGCTCGCCGCCCGGGGAGCCCGGGTCGCCTGCCTCGACCTCACGCCGAAGCAGGTGCCCGAACCGCTCGTCGGCATCCGGGCCGACGTCACCGACGACACCGAGGTGCGCTCGGCCGTCGAGGAAGCCGCGCGTGTGCTCGGCGGCATCGACATCCTGGTCAACAACGCCGGGATCGGCGCACAGGGAACCATCGAGGACAACAGCGACGACGAATGGCACCGCGTCTTCGACGTCAACGTCCTCGGGATCGTCCGGGTGACCCGCGCCGCGCTGCCCCATCTGCGCCGCTCCGCTCACGCGGCCGTCGTCAACACCTGCTCGATCGCGGCGACCGCCGGTCTGCCCCAACGGGCGCTGTACTCCGCGACCAAGGGTGCCGTCCTCGCGCTCACCCGGGCGAGCGCGGCCGACCTCGTGCACGACGGCATCCGCGTCAACTGCGTCAACCCCGGCACGGTCGACACCCCATGGGTCGGCAGGCTGCTGGAGCGCGCCGACGACCCGGAGGCCGAACGCGCCGCCCTCGAGGCCCGTCAGCCCATGGGGCGCCTGGTCACCGCCGAAGAGGTGGCCGCGGCCGTCGCCCACCTCGCGAGCCCCCTCGCCGCCTCCACCACCGGCACCGATCTCGCCGTCGACGGCGGCATGCAAGGACTGCGCATCCGCCCGCGGGCCTGACAGCAGTCGGACCCGGACACCTCCGCCCCCTCCGCGCCCACATCCCCCCGCCCCTTCCGCCTCTTTCGTCCCGTCCGTTTTCCGGTTTTCCTGCACCAAGGAGAAGAGCAATGACGCTCAGACACACCCGGTACGCCTGCTTCGGCGCGCTCGCCGTCCTCACGGTCTCCGCCCTCACGGCCTGCCAGAGCTCCAGCACCTCGGCAGGCTCCGGCGGCAAGCCCGTGGTGGGCGTCGACTACCCCCGCTCCGACACCGACTTCTGGAACTCGTACATCAAGTACACGCCCCAGTACGCCAAGGAGCTGGGCCTGGACCTGAAGACGACCAACTCGCAGAACGACGTGGCCAAGCTGACCGCCAACGCCCAGACGTTCATCAGCCAGGGCGTCAAGGGCGTGGCGATGGCCCCGCAGGACACGGCGGCCATCGCACCCACCCTGTCGCAGCTGGCATCGAAGAAGATCCCGGTCGTCACCGTGGACACCCGTCCCGACACCGGCAAGGTCTACATGGTGGTGCGGGCCGACAACCGCGCCTACGGCGAGAAGGCCTGCCAGTTCCTCGGCACGAAGCTGGGCGGCAAGGGCAAGGTCGTCATGCTGGAAGGCGGCCTCGACTCCATCAACGGCCGTGACCGCACCGAGGCGTTCAACGACTGCATGAAGAAGAACTACCCCGGCATCAAGGTGTTCGGCGAGGCCACCAACTGGGACGGCGCGGTCGCCGCGCAGAAGCTCCAGACCGACCTCACGGCCAACCCGGACATCAAGGGCGTCTACATGGAGTCCAGCTTCGCCCTGGCTGGCACGCTCCAGGTGCTCAAGCAGAAGGGTCTGCTGGTCGACCCGAAGGACAAGAAGCACGTCTTCATCGTCTC
This sequence comes from Streptomyces sp. NRRL B-3229, assembly GCF_000719505.1. Lineage (NCBI taxonomy): Bacteria > Bacillati > Actinomycetota > Actinomycetes > Kitasatosporales > Streptomycetaceae > Streptomyces > Streptomyces sp. NRRL B-3229. Next base: position 14,128 of record NZ_JOGP01000029.1, read on the forward strand.
CAACGACGGCATCCCCGAGGAGCTCAAGGACATCGCCGCCGGGAAGATCGACGCCACGGTCTCCCAGCCGGCCGACCTCTACGCCAAGTACGCCCTCTACTACCTGAAGGCGGCGATCGACGGCAAGACGTTCAAGCCCGGCAAGACCGACCACGACAGCACCATCATCCAGGTCCGCGACGGCGTCCTCGAGGACCAGCTGTCCGCCCCGCTCGTCACCGCGGACGGCGGCACCTACGGCGGCGTCAGCAGCGTCAAGAGCGACGACAAGTCCCTCTGGGGCAACAACCTCGGCTGACCGGAAGGCGATTCGCAGACATGGTTACTGCTCCGCCCGTCGCCGAGGCGTCGGGGATTACGAAGCGGTTCGGGTCCACGGTCGCGCTCAGCGACGCACGGATCACGATCGCACCCGGGCAGACACACGCGCTGGTGGGACGCAACGGCGCGGGAAAGTCGACCCTGGTCTCGGTCCTCACCGGCCTCCAGGCACCCGACACGGGCTCGGTGACCTTCGGCGGCGAGCCGGCTCCCCGGCTCGCCGACCGGGACGCCTGGCGGCAGCGAGTGGCCTGCGTCTACCAGAAGTCCACGATCATCCCCGAGCTGACGGTCGCGGAGAACCTCTTCCTCAACCGCCACGACCGCGGCCGGGGCGGTCTGATCAGCTGGCGCACCCTCCGCCGCAAGGCCGAGGACCTGCTGCGGACCTGGTCGGTCGACGTGGATGTGCGCACGGCTGCCGGTGAACTGGACGTCGAGCAGCGGCAGTTCGTCGAGATCGCCCGGGCGCTCTCCTTCGGGGCGCGTTTCATCGTCCTCGACGAACCGACCGCCCAGCTGGACGCGGCGGCCATCAACCGCCTGTTCGGCCGGATCAAGGACCTCCAGGAACAGGGCGTCACCTTCCTGTTCATCAGCCACCACCTCCAGGAGATCTACGAGATCTGCGACACCGTGACGGTGTTCCGCGACGCCCGGCACATCCTGACCGCCCCGGTCACGGACCTGCCACGCTCCGAGCTCGTCGCGGCCATGACGGGTGACGCGGCGGCGGAGAGCGCCGGCAGGCGCCGGGGCCGGGTGGAGACGGGGGCCCCGGAGGTCCTGTCGGTCACCGGCGCGTCGCTGGACGGTGCCTACGACGACGTCTCGTTCGTGGTCCGCGGCGGCGAGATCGTCGGTCTGGCGGGCGCGGCGAGCAGTGGCCGCACCGAGCTGGCGGAGACCGTGGTGGGCCTGCGCGCCGCGGGCACCGGCACGGTGGAGATCGCGGGAGTCCGGCCCCGGCCGGGCAGCGTCCCCGCCGCTCTCCGGGCCGGCGTGGGATTCGTCCCGCAGGACCGTCACCACCAGGGCTATGTCCCCGGGATGTCCATCGCGGACAACGGCACCCTGACGATCCCGGAACGGCTGGGACCGCCCGGGTTCATCGATCGCCGCCGTCGCGACGATCTCGCCAGGGACATGATCTCGAACCTGGCGATCAAGACGCCGGGCCCCGAGCTGGAGGTCTCCGGGCTCTCCGGTGGCAACCAGCAGAAGGTCGTCATGGCCCGCGCCCTGGCCAGCGACCCCAAGGTGCTGGTGCTGATCAACCCGACCGCAGGAGTCGACGTGCGGTCCAAGGAGTTCCTCCTCGGCAAGGTCGAGGAGACGGCCGAGTCCGGCACGGGCGTACTCATCGCCTCCGACGAACTCGACGACCTGCGCATGTGCGACCGGGTCCTGGTGATGTTCCAGGGCCGCGTGGTCGCCGAGAAGCCGAGCGGCTGGCACGACCACGAGCTGGTGGCCGCGATGGAAGGAGTGGACCTCGATGTCTGAGACAGCGGCCGCGACCACCGCGAAGACCCCGCAGGACGAACAGCCGGCCGCCCGGCCGGCCGGAGGGCGCAGGATCGCCTTCGCCCGGCTGCGCGACCTCGCCCTGATCCCCGCGATCATCGTCATCGCCATCGTCGGACAGATCGTCAACCCGGTCTTCCTCCAGGCCGACAACCTCATCAACGTCCTCCAGACCATGTCCGAGATCGCGGTCCTGGTCCTGGCGCAGACGCTGGTGCTGATCGTGAAGAAGATGGACCTGTCCCTGGAGTCCACGGTCGGCCTCGCGCCCGGTGTGGCCGCCTGGCTCACGGTCCCGGCGGGCGCCACGCACGGCCTGGGCCTGCTCCCGGGCGCGTGGTCGGTGCCGGTCACGCTCGCCGTGGGCCTGCTGATCGGGGCGGTGAACGCCCTGTTCATCATCCGGTTCGGCCTCAACGGCTTCATCGTGACCCTGGGCATGCTGATCGTGCTGCGCGGCATCCTCACCGGCATCTCCGGCGGTCAGACCTTCTTCCAGCTGCCGTCGTCGATGCTGTACATCGGCACCGCGGAGTGGTTCGGCATGCCCGCCTCGGTCTGGGTCTGCCTGATCCTGTTCGCGGTCGGGATCGTGGTGCTCGGCTTCACCAGCTTCGGCCGTTCCCTCTACGCCATCGGCGGCAACGTCGACGCGGCGAAGGCGGCCGGCATCCGCACCGGCCGGGTGCTGTGGATCGTGATCGTCACCGCGAGCCTGCTGGCCGCGCTCAGCGGTCTGATGCTCTCGGGGCGACTGGCCTCGGTGGCGTCCGCGCAGGGCAACGGCTACATCTTCACGGTGTTCGCCGCGGCCGTCATCGGCGGCATCAGCCTCAACGGCGGCAAGGGCACGATGTTCGGCGCGTTCACCGGCATCCTGCTGCTCTTCCTGATCCAGAACGTCCTCACCCTCGGCGGCGTCCCCGCGCAGTGGATCGGCGCCCTCAACGGCGCCATCATCCTGATCGCGCTGGCCCTGTCCCGGGTGACGGGCGGCAAGGTCCAGGACTAGACGGTGGAGGCGGCCCGCAACCCCGGGCCGCCTCCACCTTCTTCCGAACCGTCGCAGATCGTCGCGAGGCGTCAGCAGGCGGACCGCAGCAGGGCGATGGCCGTCAAGTCGTGGAGCAGCCTGACCGTCAACGCATGGTGCCGGCCTGCCCGCAACCGCAGAATCCGCTGATCACCAGGCGCACTGGACGCTCAGTCCGGTCCGCCGTGGGCGCTCGGGGCTGCACTGAAACGGCGATACCCAGATACCAGGCGCCTCCAGGAGTTGGACCAGTCGCTCCGCGGCACCAGCCCGCCGCACCTTCGGCGCCTGAAGCCTGTCGCGTCGGTCGGCTACGAGGCGGCCTTCGTCCCGATGCCGTGGGCGAGGAGGCTCTCGGCGGTGTCTGCGATGGTGTCCTCGATGGGACGGGCCCGCCATCCGAGGAGCTTCTCCGCTTTGGAGCTCGTGGCGTCGAGATCCCGGCCGAGCTGGTGCCTGAGCAGGCGCAGTTCCGGGTTCACGATGCCCAGTGCGCGAGCGGCCCACACGGGCAGTTCACGGGTCGGGGCCTTCGCGGCGCGCTCACCGAGGCGGGCGTGCAGGATGCGCGCGATGTCGATGACGCGCAGGCTGTGCCCGGCGATGGCAAGAAAGCGCTCGCCGGCGGCTGCCGGGTCGGTCATCGCGCGCAGGTGAAGGTCCGCGACGTCGCGCACGTCCACGAAGCCCATCCCGAAGGGCGGGCACGCGGGGACCTGTCCTTCGAGCATTCTGCGGACGAGACGCAGAGACGGCGGATCGTCCAGGCCGAGCAGGGGGCCAAGGACTCCTACCGGGTGGACCGCCGCCAGTTCCAGACCACCGCCCTCGTCCTGGATGAACTGCCACGCGGCGCGTTCGGCGAGTGTCTTGGACCGCTGATAGGGCGGGATGTCGCTGTCGACGTCCGTCCAGTCCTCCTCGGTGAACGGGGTCGAGCGCGGCGGGTGCCCGATCCCGATGGCACCGAAGGCGCTGGTCAGGACGACCCGGCGGACCCCGGCGTCACGAGCGGCGCGCAGCACCCGCAGGACGCCCTCGCGGGCCGGGACCACCAGGTCGTCGTCGTTGGCAGGCGTGTGGCGCAGGGTCGGCGAGGCAACGTGCAGGACGAACTCGCAGCCGGCGACGGCGGCATCCCAGCCCTCGGGCTGTTCGAGGTCGGCGCGCACCACGGTGAGCCGGTCGTCGTCGAACGGTGTGGCCGCGTGCAGCCAGGAGCGCAGCGCCGGCTCGCGCCGCAGGTCACGGACCGTGGTCCGGACGGTGTGCCCGGCCTCCAGCAGGGCCTGGATGCACCAGCTCCCGATGAATCCGGTTCCTCCGGTGACCAGTACCTGTGTCATCTGTCTCTCCTTCAGCTCTCGGCTCGTGCGGTGAGGCGAGCCATCGGGTGTGTCGCACGGTGGCGCCTGGTGGCGGCCACGCTGCTGCCCAGGAGGGCGTGGCCGATCATGATCGGGTAGATGACGGCGCGCTCGAACAGACCGATGTTCCACATCCAGCCGGTGAACACGTCGGTCATGAAGAGGGGGAACGCGACCAGTCCTGCGGTGCCGAGCGCGGTGCTCACGATCGAGCGGCGCCTGGTGAGTCCGATGCGGGTTCCGCCGGTACCGACGGCGATCGCCATGAGGTTGCCGGCGAGCATGACGCCCTGTGCGCCGACGGTGTGAAAGGCGATCCGGCCGCTGTCGACGTTGGCTTCGGAGCCCTGGAAGAGGCCGACGAGCGAGACTCCGACACCGGCGAGGACGGCGAGGCTCAGGATGACGACGGGGCGGGCGCCCTTGCGCGGGTTGAACACGAGGAACGTGCCGACGATCAGGAGGATGCCGTAGACCACCCAGCCGGTGTCCATGACGGCACCGAGGGGGGAGTTGGCGACCTGCCCGAACGCGGTCTGCGGCGGACCGGTCAGGCCGAGGTGGCTGACCCAGTTGTACAAGGGCGAGTACGGCGGGTCCTGCCATGCGGCCGCGGTGATGAACTCGGCGACCCAGGACACCAGCGGGCCGAGGAGGATGAGCAGGGCTCCGGTCCGGGCGGGCGCCCCGGAGCGGACGATCGTGGTCATGCGAGGGCCATTCCGGGGACACGCCGGCGGATGGCCTCCAACTCGGCCTCGTCGGAGACGCCCTGCCAGTCGTACCGAGGGGTGTACGGGGCCTCCAGGGCGCGCACGTCGTCGTCGGTGAGCTCGATGTCGAGGGAGGCCACGGCCTCGTCGATCTGCTGGACGGAACCGGCGCCCACCAGGGGCGCGGTGACAACCGGCTGGTGGCGCAGCCAGGCGAGTGCGACCTGCGCGCGGCTGACGCCGTGTGCGGCGGCGACCTTCCCGACGGCGTCGACGACGGCGCGGTTGGACGCCTCCTCGGCCGACGGGTAGAGCAGGTCCGCGTAGGCGCCGTCCGTCTCGGAGCGCGCCGTCGAACGGGCGTCGTCCCATGCGCGGGCGAGACGGCCGCGTGCCAGCGGCGACCAGACGATCGTGCCGACGCCCTCGTCCAGGCACAGCGGGATCATCTCCCGCTCCTCCTCGCGGGCGAGGAGGTTGTAGTGGTCCTGCATCGACACGAACCGCGCCCAGCCGTGCTGCTTCTGGAGGTTCAGGGCCTTCGCGAACTCCCAGGCGTGCATGGAGGAGGCGCCGAGGTAGCGGACCTTTCCGGCCTTCACGAGGTCGCTGAGTGCCTCGAGGGTCTCCTCCCAGGGGGTGGAGTGGTCGTTGCGGTGGATCTGGTAGAGGTCGATGTAGTCCGTGCCGAGGCGGCGCAGCGAGTGGTCGACCTCGGTCATGACCGCCTTGCGGGAGAGTCCGCGTCCGTTGGGTCCCAGCCGCATCGGATGGCGCAGTTTCGTGGCGATCACGACGGCATCGCGGTCGGCGTAGTCCTTGAGCGCGCGGCCGAGGATCTCCTCGCTGGAGCCGTTGGAGTACATGTTCGCGGTGTCGAAGAAGTTGATGCCCTTCTCCAGTGCGTGCCGGATGAGCGGGCGCGCGTCCGCCTCGCCCTTCGACCAGACGGGATGCCCGCGGTCCGGTTCGCCGTAGGTCATCGCACCGATGGCTATCGGGGACACGTCGAGGCCGGTCGTGCCCAGCTTGATGTAATGCATGACGCTCCTTAAAGTATGTGGAGAGCTCTCCGCATAACGTAGTGGAGAACTCTCCACTTAGCAACGTGAGGTCCCGTGGTCCGTTCAGACGCCCGAGAGAACAGGGCACGCATCCTCGCCGCCGCACGCGAAGCACTCGCCGCGGACGGCGGTACCTCGATGAACCAGATCGCCCAGCGCGCCGGAGTCGGCGCGGGCACCCTGTACCGCAACTTCCCCACCCGCGAGGCACTTGTCCTGGCCGTCAACCAGGACGAGGTCGCCCGCATCACCGGCACCGTTCCCGACCTGCTGTCCCAGTTGCCTCCGCTGGAAGCCCTCCGGCACTGGACGATGGACCTGGTCGAGGCGATGCGGCGCAAGCACGGCCTCGGCGACGCGCTCACCCCGGCCGTGCACCAGGCGATCAACGAGCAGAGCTACGGCCCGGTCGTCGCCGCGATCACAGAACTCCTCGACGCCGGCAAGAAGGACGGGAGCATCCGGGCGGACGCCGCACCTGGGGACTTCCTCCAGCTGACCGGTGCGTTGTGGCGCGCCGCGTCCAGCCCCGTGGACCGGGCCCCCCACATGCTCGCGCTCATTCTCGACGGGCTCCGTACGCACGAGGCTCAATCAGCGCGCTGACCATTTCGTTCGGGTCCACCGCGGCGCCCTGCCCGGCACGGCATCGCGGCGCCCTGCCCAGCACGGCATCGCGGTGCCCTGCCCGGCACGGCATCGCGGCGCCCTGCCCGGCACGCTCGGCCGGTAACGCCCCTGGCGACCCTGGCGCCCCCTACGCGGTGTCAGCGAAGACGGCGCCCACCGGTTCAATGACCGAGCACCAGGCACGCAGCGCCCCCGAGCGTCGACCGCCGGGACCACGGAACGGAGCCGGGGGGCGGCGGGGAGGGACCGAGAACCCACGCCACCCACGTCGGCCGATCCGGAGTATTGAAGCGCTTCGACGCTGCCACCGGCCCGAGGGGCTGTCAATGACGTGGGGAACAGAAAGTTTCTTGGAGTTCCCCCCTCTTGTTTCGCGAGAAACATGTCATTAACGTTCCCGGCCAAGTGAAGCGCTTCGACACCCGCCGAGGGCCGTGACCGGAAGGGCATCCATGACCAGCGCACCGCGGACCGTGCGATGGGGCCACCAGGCCCTGGAGGTCGAGGTCGGCGTCGGCGAGGACGGCGTCCCTCGCCTCACGCGGATCGGCCTGCCCGGCGGCATGCCCCCCGAGCGGCGCACCTGGGCCCCGCTGCCCCTGGCGGAGGTGACGGCCGCGGGTCACGGCCGCAACTGGTCGGGCGGCCGCCTGATCGACACGTCCCTCGGCAGCAGGATGCGGTACCGCGACCATCGCATCGGCCGCGACGGCGACTGGCATGTGCTCACCGTCGAACTGCACGACCCGGAGACGGGGTTGGCCGCGGAGATCGTCTACCGCTCGCCCGACGGGATCCCCGTGCTGCGCTCCCAGGTCACCCTCCGCAACGACGGCGCGACCACCCTCCACCTGGAGTCGGTCTCCTCCCTCGTCGTGGGTCCGCTCGCCGACGGCCCGGAAGCGATAAACGCGGCGGACCTGCTGTGGGCCGAGAACGACTGGGTCGCCGAATGCCGCTGGCAGTGCCGTCCGATGCGGCAGACCTCCCCGGTCATCGGGGACCGTGTCGTCTACGACAACGGCAAGGGCGAGTTCACCCGGACCGGCCGCGGTGTGTGGTCCAGCTGTGGCCTGCTGCCCATGGGAGGTCTGACGGACCGCCGCCTCGGGCGCACCTGGGTGTGGCAGATCGAGCACAACGGCGGCGGCTGGCACTGGGAGTGCGGCGAACGCGACACTCTGGCCTACCTGGCCCTGTTCGGCCCGAACGACACCCACCACGGCTGGCGCCACCCGCTGGAGCCCGGCGCGGAGTTCACCACCGTGCCGGTGGCGCTCGCGTTCAGCGAGGACGGCGGCCCCGACGAGGCGTTCGCCGCGCTCACCCGCTACCGCCGCGCGACCCGCCGCCCCCACCCGGACCACGAACGACTCCCCGTCGTCTTCAACGACTACATGAACTGCCTGATGGGCGACCCCAGTACGGAGAAGCTGCTGCCGCTGGTCGACGCGGCAGCCGACGCGGGGGCGGAGTACTTCGTCATCGACGCCGGCTGGTACGACGGCGAGAACGGCGGCTGGTGGGACAGCGTGGGCGCCTGGGAGCCCGCCGCCTCACGCTTCCCCGGCGAGCGCGGCATCCACGAGGTGCTGGACCGCATCCGGGAACGCGGCATGGTGCCGGGCCTGTGGCTGGAGCCGGAGGTGATCGGCGTCCGCAGCCCCATGGCCAAGTCCCTGCCGGACGAGGCGTTCTTCCGCCGCGACGGCGTCCGGGTCACCGAGACCGGCCGCCACCACCTGGATCTGCGCCACCCGGCCGCTCGCGCCCACCTGGACGAGGTCGCGGACCGTCTGGTCGGCGAGTGGGGCGTCGGCTACCTCAAGCTCGACCACAACATCGACCCCGGCTCCGGCACCAGCGCCCACCCCGGCGAGGCCCCGGCCGCAGGGCTGCTGGGACACAACCGGGCCCAGCTCGACTGGCTCGACGGCATCCTTGACCGCCACCCGCGGCTGGTGGTGGAGAACTGCTCCTCCGGCGGCATGCGCTGGGACTACGCCCTGCTGTCCCGGCTCCAGTTGCAGTCCACCAGCGACCAGCAGAGCCATCGGCTGTACGCCCCCATCGCCGCCGCCGCGCCCACCGCCGTCACCCCCGAGCAGGGTGCCGTCTGGGCCTACCCCGTGCCGGAGGACTCCGCGGACGAGGTGGCCTTCACCATGGTCAACGCCCTCCTGGGCCGTATCCATCTATCCGGTCTGCCCGGGGATCTGCGCCCGGAGGCCCGTGCCCTGGTCCACGAGGCCGTCGCCACGTACAAGACCATCCGCGCCGACCTCGCCCAAGCCGTTCCCGCGTGGCCACTCGGCCTTCCGGCCTGGGACGACGAATGGCTGGCCCTGGCCCTGCACACCCGCGCCACCACCTACGTCAGCGTCTGGCGCCGCCCCGGAGCGGAGGCCGGCACCACGCTCGCCCTGCCGCACCTGCACGGCCGTACCGCCCGCGTCGACGTGCTGTATCCCGCCGCGAGCCCGGCGGAAGCCCTGTGGAACCCCGACACCGCCGACCTCACGCTCACTCTGCCCACGGCCCCGTCCGCCGTGCTGCTCCGCCTCGCCCACACGGCAACCGCCCGCTGAAGAACAGGACTTGACCCCGTGTCCGAGCATCAGGGAACCGCCCTGCGCAATCCCGTCATCCCCGGTTTCCACCCCGACCCCAGTGTCTGCCGCGTGGGCGACGACTACTACCTGGTCTGCTCCAGCTTCGAGTACTTCCCCGGCATCCCCGTCTTCCACAGCCGCGACCTGGTGCACTGGAGGCAGATCGGCAACGCCCTCGACCGGCCGAGCCAGTTGCGGCTGCCGCGGGAGCTGCGGTCGTCGGCCGGTCTCTACGCGCCGACCCTGCGCCATCACGACGGCCGCTTCTGGCTCGTCGTCACCAACGTGGGCGGTGGCGGCAACATGCTCTTCACCGCGACCGACGCGGCGGGCCCCTGGTCGGACCCGATCCCGCTGCCGGGGGTGCCGGGCATCGACCCGGACCTCGCCTGGGACGAGAACGGCACGTGCTGGTGCACGATCGCCGGGGTCCGACAGGTGCGCATCGACCCCGTCACGGGAGAGACGTCCGGGGAGCCGCGGCGGATCTGGTCGGGCACCCCCGGCGCGAAGGCCCCCGAGGCCCCGCACCTGTACCGCATCGGTGACCACTGGTACCTGCTGATCGCCGAGGGCGGCACCGAGCGCGGCCACGGCGTCGCGATCGCCCGCGGACCCTCCCCCTCGGGCCCGTTCGAGTCCTGCCCGCACAACCCGGTGCTGACCCACCGCGGTATCGAGCACCCGATCCAGAACACCGGGCACGCGGACCTGGTCCAGGCGCCCGACGGCTCGTGGTGGATGGTGCTCCTCGGGGTCCGGCCGCGCGGCGGCACCCCGGGCTGGCACGTGCTGGGCCGGGAGACGTTCCTGGTGCCGGTGGAGTGGGTGGACGGCTGGCCCGTGGTCGGCGAGGTCCCGTCCGAACTGCCCACCCCTTCCTGGCCGTTGGTCACCGCACCGGTCGAGCCCGTGCGGGACGACTTCGAGCTCGGCGAACTGCGGCCGCAGTGGATCTCCCCCCGGGAGCGCTCCCCGGAGCACTGCACCACCAAGGAGCGCTCCGGCTGGCTGACCCTGCGTGCCCGCGGGGACTCCCTGGACGAGCCGGACGCCGTGTTCGTCGGCCGCCGCCAGCAGCACCTGACGTGCGAGGCCCGCACCCGCGTCGACACCGGACAGGGCCGCGGTGGTCTCGCGGTCCGCCTCGACGAGGAGCACCACTACGAGATCGAGGCCGCCGAGGGCGAGGTCAGGGTTCTCGCCCGCGCCGGAACCCTGCGCACGGTCCTGGTCTCCCGCCCGGTCCCCGCCGGGCCCGTGGTGCTCGGCGTCCGCTTCTCCCCCGCCCCCGACCTGGGCCCCCGCACCGGGCCCGACATCGTCACCTTCGGTGTCGAGGAGCCGGACGGCACCTTCGCCGAACTCGGCTCCCTGGACGGCCGTTACCTCTCCACCGAGGTGGCGGGCGGCTTCACCGGCCGGGTCGTCGGCATGTACGCCGCCGCCGGCACGGTCCACTTCGACTGGTTCGACTACACCCCACAGGGCGCCTGACCAGGCACCGCTCGCCTCAAGGGCCTTCCTTCACCCGTCTGGACGCACCTCCCCCCACGGGCGGACCCCCCGCCCGGCCGACAGAGAAGGGTCAACCATGCAGAGAACGCGGTACCTGACCGGAGGCCGCGGCCTCGGTCGACTGCTGGGTCTGCTGCTGGCGTTGGTCACCATGATCGGGGTGACCAGCACCGCGGCCTTCGCCGCCCCCGCCCTCAAGGGCCCGCTCCCGACACGGCTGCCGGCAGCGGCGGCGAGCCCGGCGGACACCGTGGCGGCGATGCAGCCCAGCTGGAACCTCGGCAACACGTTCGACGCCATTCCGGACGTGACGTCCTGGGGCAACGACGTGCCCACCAAGTCCCTGTTCGACGCCCTCAAGGCGCAGGGATACCGCAGTGTGCGCATCCCCGTCACCTGGACCGACCACCAGTCCGCCACGGCTCCCTACGCGATCGACGCGGCGTGGATGACGTCCGTCAAGAAGGCCGTCGACCTGGCCCTCAACGACGGCCTCTACGTCGTGATCAACGTCCACCACGACTCATGGCAATGGATAGCCGACATGCCCACCGACCATGACGGCGTGCTGGCCCGGTTCAAGGCCACCTGGACGCAGATCGCCGGCACCTTCCGCAGCTACCCGCAGAAACTGCTCTTCGAGGGCAACAACGAGCCGCAGTTCAACAACACCACCGAGGCCCAGGGCATCCAGTACAACGCCGAACTGAACAGCGCCTTCCGCACCGTGGTGCGCCAGTCCGGCGGCAACAACGCGACCCGCCTGCTGTTCCTGCCCACCCTCGGCTGCACGCCGTCCCAGGAACGCATGGCCCCCCTGGCCGCGCAGCTCAAGTCGATGAACGACCCCAACCTGGCGGCCACCGTCCACTACTACGGCTACTACCCGTTCAGCGTGAACATCGCGGGCGGCACCCGGTTCGACGCCACCTCGCAGCAGGACATGACCGACGCCTTCACCAGGATCCGCACCCTCTTCGTCAGCCAGGGCATCCCCACCTACCTGGGCGAGTACGGCCTGTTGGGGTACCCGGACAGCAACCACCCCTCGCGCGTGGAGCAGGGCGAGGCCCTCAAGTACTACGAGATGCTCGGCCACAGCGCCCGCACCGCCGGGGCGACCACCGCCCTGTGGGACGCCGGCAGCTGGAACTACTTCAACCGCACGACGCTCCAGTGGAGCGACCCCGGCCTGGGCGCCGCGATCAGGTCCAGCTGGACCACCCGCTCGGGAACCGCCTCCTCGGACCGGGTCTACCTGGCGAAGACCGGCGCCATCACCGCCGAGACCCTCACCCTGAACCCGAACGGCACCACCTTCCGGGGCCTGTGGCAGGGCAGCACCCAGCTCGTCCAGGGCCGGGACTACACCGTCTCCGGCAACCAGCTGACCCTCACGGCCTCCGCCCTCACCAGGCTGGCCGGCAACCGCGCCTACGGCACCAACGCGACGATCCAGGCCCGGTTCTCCGCGGGCGTCCCCTGGAACATTTATGTCACCAGTTACGACCCGCCGGTCCTCGCCGACGCCACCGGCAACACCACCGACGGGCTGAGCATCCCCACCCAGTTCCGCGGTGACCAGCTGGCGACCCTGGAGTCCCGGTACGCCGACGGCAGCACCGCCGGCAACACCTCCTGGACGCCGTACCAGGAGTTCAACGTCGCCTTCTCCCCCGACTACCCGCACAACGCCATCACCCTGCTCCCCGCCTACCTCAACGCCCTGAACGACGGTGCGCAGGTCACGCTCACCCTCCACTTCTGGAGCGGAACGACCGTGACATACCGCGTGACGAAGAACGGAGGCTCCGTGACGGGGACAGTCGCCTGATCCGGCCGCGCCCCGGGTGCCCGACGGGCGCCCGGGGCCCTGCCGCTCAGTCCCTCGGCGGAGCCGTGCTCTCGCGGACGGTGAGACTGGTGGCGATCTCCAGACCCACCTGAGGCACGTCGTCGCCCCGGCCCAGCGCCAGCGCCAGTTCGGTGGCCGCCACCGCCATGTCGGCCAACGGCTGGTGGACCGTGGTCAGCGGCGGGTCCACCCAGGCCACGGCCGGCACGTCGTCGAAGCCGACCACGCTCAGGTCGTCCGGGATGCGCAGTCCGAGGTCCCGGGCGGCCTGGTAGACGCCGAGGGCCTGCATGTCGTTGGCGGTGAAGACGGCCGTGGGCCGCTCGGGCCGGGACAGCAGCTCGCGGGCCGCGACACGGCCGTCCTCACGCGTGAGCTGGGCCTTGACCAGCAGCTCCTGCTGCACCGGCAGTCCGGCCTCGACGAGCGCCGAGGAATAGCCGGCCGTCCGCGCCAGACAGAAAGGATGATCCGGTCCGGTGATCATGGCGATACGGCGGTGCCCCAGGTCGATCAGGTGCCGGGTCGCGGACCGGCCGCCCCGGAAGTTGGTGGCCCCGACGAAGGGCACTCCCTCGGGCAGCTCCCGGTTCGGGTCGAAGACGACGAACGGAATGCCCTTCGCCTGCAACTGGTCCCGCTCGTCCGGCGACAGCCACGCGACGGACAGCACGCACTGCGGACGGCGTCCGAGGGTGTCGTCGATGGTCCGCTCGGGAGTCTCCTGGAGGCCGAACTCCGAGACCAGGACACTGACCTTGTTGCGGCGCGCGGCGCGCTCGACGCCGCGGATGATCTCCACGGCCCACATGCTCTCCAGCTCGCGGAAGACCAGCTCCACGAGGTTGCTGCGGTTCTTCGGCGGCTTGCGGTACCCGTACCGGTGGATCAGCTCCTCGACCCGGCTGCGGGTCTCGTCCGACACCCCGGACCGGCCGTTCAGCACCTTCGACACCGTGGGGACGGATACACCGGCGGTCTCGGCGATGTACGCGATGGTGACCACCGGAGGCCCGTCGCCGCTGGTCTTCTCTTCCTCGTCCGGCACGGTTCTCCGTCTCCATCCCCTCGCCAATGGTCACGAAAGTGTACCCACGGGTTTCGTACTCAGCCGAAGTACCGATCGCCGGCCCCTGACCAGGCATGAAGCAGATCCCCGGTGCACACACCCCTCCCTTCCGGATCGCCACCCCCATCGACACTTTCGCTGCCCAAGGAGTCACATGTCCCCGCGCTACTTCGAGGAGTTCTCCCCCGGCCACGGCAAGAAGGCCCCTCGCGCCGCACTGGCGACGAACGCCCCGCGGCTCGACCTGAACGGCGACTGGGCCTTCCGGTTCTCGGCCACCGGGCTCGACGAGACCGACGGCTTCGAGGCTCCCGGCTTCCCCGACCGGGGCTGGGACCGGCTGCCGGTCCCCTCCCAGTGGCAGCTGCACGGCTACGGCCGGCCCGTGTACCTGAACATCCCGTATCCCATCCCGCTCGACCCGCCGTACGTCCCGGACGAGAACCCGACCGGTGACTACCGGCGGACCTTCGACCTGCCGCCCTCGTGGGCCGGAACACCGGCGGTGGTGCGCTTCGAGGGCGTCGAGTCGTGCGCGAGGGTCTGGCTGAACGGCCGGGAGCTCGGGGTGACCAGGGGCAGCCGTCTGGCCTCGGAGTTCGACGTCACCGAGGCACTGTGCCCGGGGCGGAACGTCCTTGCCGTCCGGGTGCACCAGTACTCGTCGGGTACGTACCTGGAGGACCAGGACACCTGGCGACTGGCGGGCATCTTCCGTGACGTGGCCCTGCTCGCCCGGCCGGCCGGCGGCATCCGGGACGTGTTCGTGCACGCCGACTACGACGCGTTGCGCGGGGCCGGCCGACTGCGGATCGACGTCGACGCGGAAGAGGACGCGACGCTCACCGTCCCCGCGCTCGGGATCACGGACGCCGCCGTGTCCCGGGAGTTGCTCTTCGACCGGGTCAGGCCGTGGAGCGCCGAGGACCCGTACCTGTACGACGCCGTGGTCACGACTCCGGCGGAGGAGGTCGGGCTGCGGATCGGCTTCCGCACGGTGGCAGTCGACGACTCCGGTGTGCTGACCGTCAACGGCAGGCGGGTGGTGCTGCGGGGCGTCAACCGGCACGAGTTCCACCCCGACCGGGCCCGGGCCGTCACCCTCGACGACATGCGCCGCGACGTGGAGGCCATGAAGCGGCACAACATCAACGCCGTCCGCACCTCGCACTACCCGCCGCACCCCGCCTTCCTCGACCTGTGCGACCAGTACGGCCTGTGGGTCATGCTCGAATGCGACCTGGAGACCCACGGGTTCGAGATGACGAGGCCGGAGCCCTGGCGGGACAACCCCTCCGACGACCCGCGGTGGCGCGAGGCCTGCCTGGACCGCGCCGAGCGGACCGTGGAGCGCGACAAGAACCACGCGAGCGTCATCTCCTGGTCGTTGGGCAACGAGGCGGGCGACGGCAGCAACCTCGAGGCCATGGCCGCCTGGATCCGCGAGCGGGACCCGTCCCGGCCGATTCACTACGAGGGCGACCGCCTGGCCCGCTACGTCGACCTCTACGGCGAGATGTACCGCACTCCCGCCACCGTGCGCCGGATCGGCCAGGGCCTGCTGCGTCCGGGCGAGAAGCTCTACCCGGCCACCGACGGCGAGGGCGACCCAGCGGACGAACCGCGCAACCGCATGCCCTTCGTCTACACGGAGTTCGCCCACGCGATGGGCAACGGCCCCGGCGCACTGTCCGAGTACATGCGGCTGTGCGACCAATTTCCGCGCGTCCAGGGCGGATTCGTGTGGGAGTGGAGGGACCAGGGGCTGCGCACCACCGACACCGAGGGCCGTGAGTTCTTCGCCTACGGGGGCGACTTCGGGGAGGAGGTGCACGACGGCAACTTCATCTGTGACGGTCTGGTCTTCCCGGACGGCACCCCGTCACCCGGGCTGCTGGAGTACCAGAAGGTCATCGAGCCCGTCCTCATCGCCCCCGGCGACAGCCCCGGGCACCTCCTCGTGCGCAACCGCCACGACATGGTGGATCTGTCGCACCTGAGGTTCACCTGGTCGCTCACCGAGGACGGGGCCGTACGGGAGCAAGGCACCCTCGTGACGCCGGACCTCGGTGCCGGGGAGCAGGCGGAGATACCGCTGCCGCCGCTCGGGGCGGGCACCGGCGGCGGCGAGCGACTGCTGACCGTACGGGCGGAGCTGGCCAAGCCCGCCGTGTGGGCGCCCGAGGGGCACCAGGTGGCCTGGGGGCAGGTGCCGTTGCCGTCCACCGGGAGCGTGCCGGACCGGTCCGCGCTGGGCGCCAGGATTCCGGCCACGGAGACGTCGGGCACGCGCATCGCGCTCGGGCGGGCTCGCTTCGACCGGACGACCGGACGCCTGCTCGGCCTCGGGGACCACGCGTTCGACGGACCGCGGCTGTCCCTGTGGCGGGCGCCGACCGACAACGACCTCGCCTGGTCGCAGCGCGACGCGATGTACTGGGAGGCGCGCGGCCTTCAACGGCTGCGGCACCGGACCGTCTCCGTCGACGAGGGGACCGAGGGTCTGACCGTCGTGGTGCGCAGCGGCGCCGCCGCCACGGACTGCGGCTACCTCACCACCTATCGCTGGGAGACCGACGGGCGGCGCCTGCGGGTGCGGGTCCGCACGGAGCCGTTCGGCCACTGGCCGGAGCGGGACGACCGCTTCGCCGAGGCCATGGTGGCAGCCGACCTGCCGCCCGGCGAACGCGCGGAACTCCTGCGCCGCGACAAGGCGCCCTCGCTGGCCCGCATCGGTCTGCACTGGGAACTGCCCGGCGAGTGGTCGCAGGTCAGCTGGTTCGGCGCCGGTCCGGGCGAGGCCTACCCGGACTCCCGGCAGGCGGCCCGGACGGGGCTGTTCCACGCGAGCGTCGACGAGCTCCAGACGCCGTACGTGCGCCCGCAGGACAACGGCAACCGGGCCGAGGTGCGCTGGGCGGAGATCGTCGACGGGGCGGGCGCGGGGCTGCGTGTCGAGGGCGCCGAGCTGTTCAACCTGGCCGCCCGCAGGTGGAGCGACCGGCAGCTGGCCGAGGCACGCCACCAGACCGACCTGACGGCGGGTCCGACGGTCCATCTGCACACCGACCACGTCGTCCAGGGCCTCGGCTCCGGCGCCGTCGGCCCGGGTGTGCTGCCCGAGCACCGGCTCGAAGTACGCCCGGCGGACTTCGCGTTCGTGCTGACCGCCCTGCCCGCCCGGTGACGCCGGGCCCTGGCGCGCAGGACGCTAGCCGCCCTGATGGCTCTGCCGGAACGCGCCCGGCGTCACGCCCGTGTGGCGGGTGAAGAACTTTCCGAAGTTGGTGGGTTCGGGAAATCCGAGGCGGCGGGCGATCGACGCCACCGGCTCGTCGGTGTGGGCGAGCAGACGCTGGGCCTCCAAGGCGACTCGGCCATCGATGACGTGCTTGACGGGCTGTCCGGTGGCGGCGACGCACGCGCGCGTGAGGGTTTTGACGGTGTACCCGAGCCGGTGGGCGTAGTCGGCGGCCCGGCGGGTGGTGGCGTACCCGCGCTCCAGTTCGGCGCGGAAGCGCGCGTACACCTCGCCGCCCGCGTGCGGGTCGCCGCCGCCGTCGGGGCGGGGCAGCCGGTCTATGTGCAACAGCACGGTGGCCAGCAGGAGTTGCAGGATCTCCGCCGACACGGTCTCCACGGGACGGCCGTACTCGGCCCGCATCTGACCGATCAGGGTCGACAGCACGGCGTACTCGGGACGCGCCCCCAGCTGCCGGCAGGCCGGCCCGTGCCACTCCCTGACCAGCCGGTCGGCGCTGCCGGTGTGCGGCGGGAAGGCCGGGGTGAACAGGAGCTGGGTGCCGTTGGCGGTGCCCGGCCGGACGAAGCGCTGCACCTGGCCCGGGCGGATCCACAGCAGGGTGCCGGGCCGGCAGGGGTAGGTCACGAAGTCGACCGCGTGCTCGGCGCTGCCCTCCGTGATCAGGGTGAGGGTGTGGAAGTCGACCCGGTGCACCAGGTCGGTCCGGCTGCCCCGGCGCCGGCGCCGCTCGTGCAGGGCCGCCACGTCGACGATCTCCAGTCCCGGGACGCGTTCGTGCGGCGGGTTGAAGTCGAGCCGGGGGATGGCACCCCGCTGCGAGGGGTCCACGCCCTCGGAGTCCGCCGTACGCATCGACTTCTCCAGATGTCCTCGAATTACCATGCCGCGTCTTCAGCGTATCTCGATTACCTGCGGCGTTCCGACCAGAGTGGAGGACAGCAAGACGGCAAGGGGCCGCCTTTACCGCAAGGAGCATCACCATGAACGGCACGGTCACGGTTCTCGACAGGGGCTCGGTCCGCATCCACAGCTACATGTCGCCGGCCGACACCTTCCACACCACCACCCAGCTGATCGAGACACCGGGGCGGATCATCGCGATCGACGCCCAGCTGCTGCCCGTCTACGCCGAGGAGGCCGTCGCCTACGCCAAGGGCCTCGGCAAGCCGATCGACCGGCTGATCGTCACCCACGCCCACCCGGACCACTACAACGGTGCCGCCCGCTTCGGTGTCCCCGTGCACGCCCTGCCCCAGGTGACCGAGCAGATCATCGCCCGCGGCGACAGCCACCTGCCGACCGGACAGGTCATCACCCTCACCGAGTTCACCCCGGACGTGAACATCGCCCCGGGCACCGAGGTCATCGACGGGGTGCCCTTCGTCTTCGAGGCCGTCTCCGGCGGCGAGGCAGCCGACGAGCTCCTGATCAAGCTGCCCGAGCAGGGTGTCCTGATCGCCCAGGACCTCGTCTACAACGACGTCCACCTCTACCTGGGCAACAACGACATCACCGGCTGGCAGCTGGCCGTCGACGCCCTGGCCTCCGAGAGCGGCTACGACACGATCCTCGCCGGCCACGGCGCGCCGACCGGTCCCGAGGTCTACGGGGACGTCCGCCGCTACCTCGACGACGCCCGGGAGCTGCTCGGCGACGACGGCGACGCCTACAAGAAGGCGATCGTCGACAAGTACCCCTCCCACGTGGGCCCGTTCATCATCGACATCGCCAACCGGTCGCTGTTCCCCGCCGCCGGCTGATCCCTCTCCTTCACGCCTTTTGTCGACACGCGCTCGGCGCAGCCCCCGGCCCTCGCCGCCTCCGGCGGCGACATACCCCACCACCCGGTTCTCACCAACCGGCAGCGGTCCTGACGCACCACAGGAGATCCCCCCATGCATGTGCGCACCACCGTCACCGCGCTGGCCGTCGCCGCGGCGCTGCTGAACTCCGCGGCGACCGCCACCGCGGCCACCGAGCCGTTGTCCCGGCCCCATGTCGTGGCCCACTTCAGCCTGGCGTCCTCGCAGCAGCCCGAGAACATCACCGTCGACCGCACCGGATCGGCGTACCTGACCTTCTCCTTCGCCCGCCAGATCGTCCGCCTCTCCCCCGGCGGACACCTCCACGTGCCCGCCACGCTCCCCGCCCCCGCGAAGGCGAGCACCCCCAACCTCGGCAAGGCGTTCGTCGGGGGCATCGCCCGCGCCGACGACGGCACGCTCTACGTCACCTACGCCACCGGCACCGCCGACCTGACCGGCGTCTGGGCGGTCCGCCCCGGCGGCCGTCCGCACCGGATCGCCGCCCTGCCCGCCGACGGACTGCCCAACGGCCTCGCCCTCGACACGCGCAGGCACCGGCTCTACGTCACCGATTCCGTCCGCGGCGTCATCTACAGCCTCCCCGCCGACGGCGGCACGGCGACCGTCTGGGCCCGCGGCACGGCCCTCGAACCCAGTACCTTCGCCGGCGCCAACGGCCTGAAACTGCACGATGGAGCGGTCTGGGCCACCAACCTCGACAAGGGCACGGTCCTGCGCATCCCGGTCACCGCACACGGCTCGGCGGGCCGGATCGAGGTCCGCGCCACCGGCATGCCCTCCATCGACGACTTCGCCTTCACCGGACAGGGCGACACCCTCCTCGCCGCCCGCGACGACAACGAGGTCGACCTCGTCCGCCCCGACGGCACCCACACCGCGGTCCTCACGGCGGCCGACGGCCTGCGGACCCCGACCTCCGTCGCGGTGCACGGCGACACGGTGTACGTCCCCAGCGCCGCGTATCTCACGAACGAGGACCCCAACCTCCTCGTCGCCCACCTCGCCCACTGACACCGACTCAGCCCTGGAACGGACATGGCCGACACCGGCACCGCCAGCGCCGAACGCGCACGATCAGCAGCACCGCGGGGCCGCACGCCCAGCCGTCTCCCTCTCGTGCTGGTCCTGGGTTCCCTGACCGCGCTCGGCCCCCTCACCATCGACCTCTACCTTCCCGCCCTCCCCCGCGTCGGCGCGGACCTGCACGTCTCCCCGGCCGTCACCCAGCTCACCCTGACCGCCTACATGGTCGGGACCGCCTTGGGCCAGCTGGTCGTCGGCCCGCTCAGCGACACCCTCGGCCGCCGCCGGCCCCTGCTGACCGGCCTGTCGGTTTACGTCGTGGCGGGCGCTCTGTGCGCGCTCGCCCCGGACCCCGGAGTGCTCATCGGCATGCGACTGGTCCAGGGGCTGGCGGGCGCGGCGGGCATCGTCATCGCGCGGGCCGTCGTGCGCGACCTGTACGACGGGCTCGGCGCCGCCCGTCTGCTGTCCTCGCTGATGCTGGTGTCCGGCACCGCGCCGATCCTGGCGCCCGTGCTCGGCGCGCAGTTGCTGCGACTGACCTCCTGGCGCGGTGTGTTCGTGGCCCTGACCCTGTTGGGCCTGGTCGTCCTGACGGCCACCACCGCCCTGCTGACCGAGACCCTGCCGCCCCCGGAGCGGCGGCACGGCGGCCTCCGGGCGACCCTGCGCACCATGCGCGACCTGGTGCGCGACCGCCCGTTCACCGGCTACCTGCTCACCGGGAGCCTCGGCTTCGCCGCCCTGTTCGCCTACATCGCGGGCTCCTCCTTCACCCTCCAGGAGGTCTACGGCGCCTCCCCGCAGAAGTACAGCCTGCTGTTCGGCCTCAACTCGCTCGGCATGGTCGCCACGGGGCAGCTCAACGGCAGGTTCCTGCTCGGTCGTCGTCCCTCTCACCGGGTGCTGGGCATCGGCCTGGCGGTGCTCGGCGCCGCGGGTACCGCCCTGGTGCTCCTGGTCACCGTCAGCCACGCGGGCCTGCCCTGGATCGCGGTGGCCCTCTTCCTCACCGCCTGCCCGGTCGGCATGATCCTTCCCACCGCCACGGCCCTGTCCCTGCAACGCGCCCCGCACGCGGCGGGCAGCGCCTCCGCGCTGGTGGGCACCACCCAGTTCCTGATGGGCACCCTCGCCCCCGCCCTCTCCGGTCTCGGAGGACGGGCCAGCGCTCTTCCCATGGCGGTGTCGGTGCTCGGCCTGGCCGTCGCCGCGGCCGGCTGCTTCCTCACCCTGTGCCGTCCGTGGCAGACCGCTCCCGACCCGCTGGCCGGATGAGCCCGACGCGGGCTCTTCACCGGGAGTTCGGAATCACGCGGGCGCGGCAGGCCGAGGGGGTGCCCCAGGCAGTACGCAGGGAACGGGCCTTGCGGATCCATAGGGAGAGGTCGAGTTCGTCGGTGTAGCCGATGGCACCGTGGCACTGGAGTGCGGTGCGGGCGGCCAGGTGGACCGCCTCGCCTGCCGCGGTCTTCGCCGCCGCGATGTCCCGGCCGCTGTCGCCGGTCGCGGAGGCGAGCGAGAGGGCTGCCGCGTGGACGAGCGGTGCGGTGAATTCGAGGCTGATCAGGACGTCCGCGAGCTGGTGCTTGATCGCCTGGAACGATCCGACGGGTCGCCCGAACTGGTGGCGTTCCCGCACGTGGGCGACGGTCCGGTCGAGCAGTGTCCGGCCGACTCCCAGTGCCTGGGCCGCGGTGGCGAGTCGGCCCACGTCGGCGGCGTGCGCGGCAGCGCGCCGCACGTGCGGCCCCTCCGCCAGGACGGTGCCGCACGTCGGCCGGGCCAGACGGCGGGCCGGGTCGGCGGACGGCTGGACGGGCCCGGTGGAATCGGCCGCGCGCAGGGTGTCACCGGTGACGACGAGGACGACGTCGGCCATGTCCGCGTCGAGGGCGTAGGGACTGTCGTCCCCCGGAGGGCACAGGGTCACGACGGTCTTGCCGGAGGCGATGCCGGGGAGCCAGGTCGTGTGCCCGTCGCCGAGCCCATCGAGCAGGGCGGCCGCCGCGACCGTCTCGACCAGCGGGCCGGGCACGGCGTGACGGCCCAACTCCGTATAGGCAACGGTGAGTTCGACCGGGAGTAGGCCGAGGCCGTCATGCTCCTCCGGGACCGAGAGCCCGAACACACCGGCCTCCGCGAGGCGGCTCCACAGTGCCCGTCCGGGGCCATGGTCACCGTTGCTCCAGGCCCGGACGACGGCCGGGGTGTCGGCCGCCTTCAGCAGGGCGTCGAGTGAGCTCGCGAACTCCCGTTGCTCGTCGTCGAGGAGGAAGCGCATCACCGGCGTCCCTTCGGCAGGCCGAGCAGCCGCTCGGCGATGATGTCGCGCTGGATCTCGTTGGTGCCCGCGTAGATCGGACCGGCCAGGGAGAAGGTGTGCCCTTCCGCCCAACTGCCCTGCTCCGGCGCCTCGTCGGCGTGGTCGGCGAGTTCGCCGTAGGGGCCGAGGAGGTCGAGCGCGGTCTCGTGCAGGGCGATATCGAGTTCGGACCAGTACACCTTGTTCATGCTGGACTCGGCGCCGATGGAGCCGCCCGCGGCGAGGCGTGAGGCACCGGCGTAGGTGAACAACTGGTAGGCGCGGGCGCCGATCACGGCGTCGGCGACGCGGTCGCGCAGGGCGGTGTCGGCGGGATCGGCCCGGTCCCGCCACAGCCGGGTGAGCCGGTCGGCGGCCGCGGTGAAGCGGCCGGGGCTGCGCAGGGTGAGGCCACGTTCGTTGCCCGCGGTGCTCATCGCGACCCGCCAGCCCTGGCCGGGTTCGCCGATGACGTCCTCGTCGGGTACGAAGACGTCGTCGAGGAAGAGTTCCGCAAAGGCGGGTTTGCCGTCGAGCCGTCCGATGGGCCGTACGGTCACACCGTCGGCGTCGAGCGGGAACATCAGGTAGGTCAGGCCCCGGTGGGGTCGGCCCTCGTCCACGCCGCTCCGGTCACTGCGGAAGAGACCGAAGGCCCGGTCGGCGAAGGCGGCGCGGGAGGACCAGGTCTTCTGGCCGTTCAACAGCCAGCCCCCGTCCGCCCGGCGGGCCGTGGAGCGCAGCGAGCCGAGGTCGGAGCCGGCCTCGGGTTCCGACCATGCCTGGGCCCAGATGACCTCGCCGGTGGCCATCGGCGGGAGGACGCGGGCGCGCTGCTCGGGGGTGCCGTGCTCGAAGAGGGTGGGAGCGAGCAGGTTGATGCCGTTCTGGCTGACCCGGCCGGGCGCGCCGGCCGCGTAGTACTCCTCCTCGAAGATCAGCCATTCCAGTACGGAAGCACCTCGGCCGCCGTATTCCTCGGGCCAGGAGACGACGGACCAGCGGTCGGCGGAGAGGGTGCGCTCCCACGCCCGGTGCGCGGCGAAGCCCTGCTCGGTCTCCAGCGAGGGCAGGGGTGTGCGGGGTACGTGGGCGGCGAGCCAGGCGCGGGCCTCGGTGCGGAACGCGTCCTCGGCGGCCGAGAAGTCGAGGTCCATCAGGCTCCGGCTCCTTCCCTAACAAGTGTTTGGTAGGTTAACGTACGGGGCGTCAGCCGTCGAGAGTCGAACGCGCCGCCGGCCTGTCCAAGGAGGCCCGTCCGTGACCACCTCCCCGCCGCCCTACGAGCCCGGCCACCAGCTGCTCGCGGGCCGAGCCGCCCTCGTGACCGCGGCCGCCGGTGCCGGTATCGGTGGGGCGACCGCGCGGCGGCTGCTGGAGGAGGGCGCGAGCGTCGTCGTATCGGATGCGCATGCGCGCCGGCTCAAGGAGTCCGCGGCCGAACTCGCCGACACCTTCGGAGCGGACCGGGTCGCCTCCCTTCCCTGTGACGTCACCGACGAGGACCAGGTGGCCGCGCTGTTCGACCTCGCGGCGGAGCGGCACGGGCGACTGGACATCGTCGTCAACAACGCCGGGCTCGGCGGGACCGCTGATCTCGTCGACATGAGCGACGAGCAGTGGTCGAAGGTGCTCGACGTGACGCTCAACGGCACCTTCCGCTGCACGCGGGCCGCGCTGCGGCGGATGAAGGCGGCGGGACAGGGCGGAGTCGTCGTGAACAACGCCTCCGTCGTCGGCTGGCGGGCGCAGCGGGGCCAGGCCCACTACGCCGCCGCGAAGGCGGGCGTGATGGCGCTGACCCGGTGCGCCGCCCTGGAGGCCGCCGAGTTCGGCGTCCGCGTCAACGCGGTGGCACCGAGCCTGGCCATGCACCCCCATCTGGTGAAGGTGACGACTCCGGAGCTGCTGGAGGAGCTGACCGCCCGGGAGGCGTACGGGCGCTACGCCGAGCCGTGGGAGGTGGCCAACGTGATCGTCTTCCTGGCGTCCGGCTACTCGTCGTACATGACGGGCGAGGTCGTCGCGGTCAGCAGCCAGCGCGCGTGAGGCGACAATGACCCCGTGCCGAACAGTGACAGTGACCGCAGGAAGACGGCGATGAGCGGCGGGCCCGAGCGCCGTGAGGAACTCCTCGCCACCGCCGCCGAGGTGTTCGCCGCGCAGGGGTACCGCGCCACCACCGTCCGCAGGATCGCGGACGCGGCGGGGATCCTCGCGGGCAGCCTGTACTACCACTTCGACTCCAAGGAGTCGATGGTCGACGAGATCCTCTCCACCTTCCTGACCGACCTCTGGGCGCGCTACGACGCGGTGCTCGCCGGGGGTCTCGGGCCCAGGGAGACCATCGAGGCGCTCGTCACCGAGTCCTTCCGGGGGATCGACCGGCATCACGCGGCCGTCGCGATCTACCAGAAGGAGGCCAGGGTCCTCCAGACCCAGCCGCGCTTCGCCTATCTCGCGGACTCCCAGGTGAAGTTCGAGAAGGCCTGGCTGGGCACCCTGGAGCGCGGAGTGGCCGAACGGGCCTTCCGTGCCGATCTCGACATCCGGCTCACGTACCGCTTCCTGCGCGACACCGTGTGGGTCGCGGCCTCGTGGTACCGGCCGGGCGGACAGCACAGCCCCGAGGAGATCGCCCGACAGTACCTGTCGATGGTGCTGGAGGGCATCAACCTGCGGGAATGATCCCCTGAAGCCCTCAAGGAGCGGCCATGGCCGAGGCATACATCGTCGAAGCGGTCCGTACCCCCGTCGGCAAGCGGAACGGCGGACTGGCCGCCGTCCACCCCGCCGACCTGGGCGCCCATGTGCTCAAGGCGCTGATGGAGCGGTCGGGCGCCGACCCGGCGGCCGTCGAGGACGTCGTCTTCGGCTGCCTGGACGCCGTCGGACCGCAGGCCGGTGACATCGCGCGCACCAGCTGGCTGGCGGCCGGACTGCCGGAGGAGGTGCCGGGCACCACCGTGGACCGGCAGTGCGGATCCTCGCAGCAGGCCGTGCACTTCGCCGCGCAGGGCGTGCTCTCCGGCACCCAGGACCTGGTGGTCGCGGGCGGTGTGCAGAACATGTCGATGATCCCGATCGCCTTCGCCACCCGGCAGGCCGCCGAGCCCCTGGGGCTGACCCAGGGCCCGTTCGCGGGCTCGGTGGGCTGGCGGGCCCGGTACGGCGACCGGCCCGTCAACCAGTTCGTGGGAGCCGAGACGATCGCCGGGAAGTGGGGCATCTCCCGCCAGGACATGGAGGAGTTCGCGCTGCGCTCCCATCAGCGGGCCGTCCGCGCCATCGACGAGGGCCGGTTCGACCGCGAACTCGCCCCCTACGGCGAGGTACCCACCGACGAGGGGCCGCGCCGCGACACCAGCCTGGAGAAGATGGCGGGGCTGAAGCCGGTCATCGAGGGCGGCCAACTGACGGCGGCCGTCTCCTCCCAGGTGTCCGACGGCGCCTCCGCGATCCTCCTGGCGAGCGAACGGGCCGTGCGGGAGCACGGGTTGACCCCGCGGGCCCGTGTCCACCACCTGTCGGTGCGCGGCGAGGACCCGATCCGGATGCTCAGCGCGCCGATACCGGCGACCGCGTACGCCCTCAAGAAGGCCGGGATGACCATCGACGACATCGACCTGGTCGAGATCAACGAGGCGTTCGCGTCCGTGGTGCTGGCCTGGCTGAAGGAGACCGGCGCCGAACCGGAGAAGGTCAACGTGAACGGGGGCGCGATCGCGCTGGGCCATCCGCTGGGCGCCACGGGTGCCAAGCTCATGGTCACCCTGCTGCACGAACTGGAGCGCACGGGCGGCCGGTTCGGCCTCCAGACGATGTGCGAGGGCGGCGGCCAGGCCAACGTCACCATCATCGAACGGCTCTGACGGTAGGTCGACGGCCCTATGCACCCGAGGATCAGCGCAGTCGCTTCAGCGTTGTCAGGGCCTCCGCCATGATGGACTCGACCAGTTCGGCGCAGGACGGCAGGTCGTCGATCAGACCGGCGACCTGGCCGGCTGCCATCACGCCGAGGTCGGTGCGGCCGTCCACCATGGCCGCCTTCAGCAGCATGGGCGTGTTCGCGGCGAGCAGGACCTGGCTCCAGGTCAGGTCCTTGCCGTGCTTCATGGACAGGCCGTCACGGACCATGGCGGTCCAGCTCAGGCCGGACTCCCGTCTGAAGGCGGACGCGTGGCGCAGGGCACGGGCGAACGCCCGGGTACGGCCCGCGCGTTCCAGCGTGTCGACCAGTTCACTGCGCAGCATCCGGTGCGGCAGGCCGTCGACCTTGGTGGTGACGGTGACGTCCTGTACGCCCGCGGCCAGATAGCGGGCCTTGACCGGGGCGGGGACCGCGCTGTCGGAAGTCAGCAGGAAGCGGGTGCCCATGGCGATGCCGGCCGCGCCGTAGGCGAGCGCGGCGACCAGGCCGCGTCCGTCGCGGAAGCCGCCGGCCGCGATCACCGGGATGTCCACGGCGTCGACGACCTGCGGCAGCAGCACGGTGGTGGCCACGCTGCCCGTGTGGCCGCCCCCTTCGCCACCCTGTACGAGCACCGCGTCGACGCCCCAGCCTGCCACCTTCTCGGCGTGGCGGCGGGCGCCGACCGAGGGGACGACGACCACTCCGGCGTCCTTGAGGCGGGCGATGAGGTCCCGGTTCGGCGCGAGCGCGAAGGACGCCACCCGTACGCCCTCGTCGATCAGGACGCGCACCCGCTCGGCCGCGTCCGAGGCGTCCGCCCGCAGGTTGACCCCGAACGGGGCGTCCGTACGGGACTTCACCTCGCGTACGGCGGACCGCAGTTGCGGCACGGTCATGGTGGCGGAGGCGAGGATCCCCAGTGCGCCGGCCCTCGCCGTGGCGCTCACCAGCCGTGGCCCGGCCACCCATCCCATACCGGTCTGGACGATCGGGTGCCGTACGCCGACGAGTGCGGTGAGCGCGGTGGGGATGGTGCCATCGGCGGGAGGGGTGCCGTCGGTGGTGAGGGTGCCGTCGCTCATGCGGGGACCTCACGGGTGCGGAGGTCGCCGGGGTCCAGGACCTCGCGGATCAGCCGCAGTTCGTCGGCGTCTGGGGCGCGGGTGTACGGCACCTCCGCGGGGACGGTGAGCGCGAACCCGGTGGCCTCCTCGACCTGTTCCACGGTGACGCCGGGGTGCAGGGAGCGCAGCCGCATGGTGCGGTCCGGGGTGTCGAAGTCGAACACGCCCAGGTTGCTGATGACTTCGGGGATGCGGTGGTAGCGGGTGGCGGAGGGACCGGCCTCGGCGGCGCGGGCGTAGCCGACTCCGCTGACCATGTCGACGTGCTCGACGAAGACGCGCGGCGAGTGCTTTGGGATCCAGTAACTGGTGGGGTTGTTCAGGGTGTTGACGGGTGCGCCCCGCACTCCCAGCAACTGCCGCGTGGGGCGGGCCCAGTCGCCGATGCAGGAGATGTTCTGGTTGCCGTGGCGGTCGATCTGGCTCGCGCCCATCATCACGTGCCGACGGCCGGTGGCGACCAGGGCCAGGTGCTGGCGGTAGGGCAGCCAGCCCTCCACGATCCCGGGTGGGGCGCCGAGGGCGGGGGTGTCGCCGATGAGCAGCGCCTCTCCGTCGGTGAGGAGCAGGTCGGGGGCGAAGGTGAGCCTGGCCAGCCGGGCGCCGAGGGTGGGGACGGTGCCCATGGGACTCGCGAGGATCTCGCCGGCGTCCCGCCAGGCCTCGGCGCAGGCCACCACGCAGTACTCGGCGCGGGTCGCGTCGCTCGTCGTGGGTGCGTTCGCCGAGGGTGCGTTGGTCGGGGGTGTGTTCGTCCGGGGTGCGCTCACGTCCGCTCCTCGTGGAATGCCGTGACCGCCGTCCGGTACGCCTGTTCGTCGCCGGACAGGAAACGGTCCGTGAACGCCCGCCAGGCCTCCGGATCCCGGGCGGCCTGCGCGTAGGCGCGCTGGAAGGGCTCGTCGCGGTCGTAGTCGGGCACGCAGGAGGTGAAGTGGGCTCCGCCCGGCGTCTCGACGACCCCGGTCACGAAGGCCCGTTTGACCAACAGGCTCTGCGGGGCCGCGTCCTTGAGCAGGTCGGCGGTGTCGACGATCTGCTCGCAGGACACGTAGGCGGTGTCGGCGGCCTGGCAGAAGAGGTCGTCGAAGTACGGGTCGGGGCCGAGGTACTGGGCGTTGCCGCGGGTGTCCGCCCGGTTGAGGTGGACGAGGGCGGCGTCCAGCCGCAGGGCCGGGACGGCGACGAACTCCTCACCGTCGTCGTAGGGCGAAGTGACGGTCCGCAGGCGGGGGTTGACCTTCATGACGTCCGATCCGAGGGCCGCCCTGACCGGAAGGAACGGCAGGCGCTGCGCGGCCGCGGTCAGGCCCCACATGAACATCGCCTCGTCCAGTTCCTCCAGTGCGAAGGCGCCCCGCTGCCGGGCCGCGGTGAAGTGCGGCTCCAGGGGGAT
This sequence comes from Streptomyces sp. NRRL B-3229, assembly GCF_000719505.1. NCBI lineage: Bacteria > Bacillati > Actinomycetota > Actinomycetes > Kitasatosporales > Streptomycetaceae > Streptomyces > Streptomyces sp. NRRL B-3229. The sequence continues at coordinate 42,689 of NZ_JOGP01000029.1, forward strand.
GGAGTCGAGGGTGGCGAAGGCGGCGACCAGCTTGCGGATCCTCCCGGCGGCGGCGAGGAGTCCGACGTCCGGACCGCCGTAGGAGACCACGGTGAGGTCGGTGACGTCGGTCCGCAGGAGGGCGCGGACCAGGGCCATCGGCTTGCGCCGCGATCCCCAGCCGCCGATGCCGACGGTCATGCCGCTGCGGAGGCGGCCGACGGCCTCCTCGGCGCTCATCGTCTTGTCACTCACCGGCGCCACCCTCCGGCGACTTGGACGCCACGAACGCGTCGCGGTGCCGGTCGGAGACACCGCTGAGGTTGGCCTCGAAGGTGAAGCCCTGCTCGAAGCGGTAGCTGCGGCGGACGTCCACCGGGTCGATGCCGTTGATCGCCGCCTTGGCCAGGCGGATCAGCAGTCCGTCCTTGGCCGCGATCTCACGCGCCAACTCCAGTGCCGCCTCCGTCAGTTGCCCACGCGGCACCACGCGCCACACCGAGCCGTGCCGGTACAGCTCCTGGGCGGTGACGGTGCGCGAGGTGTAGTACAGGGTCCGCATCAGGTGCTGGGGCACCAGGCGGGCCAGGTGGGTGGCCGCGCCGAGGGCGCCCCGGTCCAGCTCGGGCAGTCCGAAGGTCGCGTCCTCGCTCGCCACGATCGCGTCCGCGTTGCCGACCAGGCCGATGCCGCCGCCCAGGCAGAAGCCGTGCACGGCGGCCACGACCGGGACCTCGCAGTCGTACACCGCCGCGAACGCCTCGTAGCAACCGCGGTTGGTGCCGACGAGGGCCGCGTGGCCGTCGGTGCGCTGCATCTCCTTGATGTCGGCGCCCGCGTTGAACCCGCGCCCGGAGGCGGTGAGCACGACACAGCGCACCTTGGGGTCGGCCCCGGCGGCGCGCACCGCGGCGGCGAGCTCGTACCAGCCCTGCACGGGGAGGGCGTTGACCGGTGGGAAGTCGACATTGACGACGGAAACGCCCTCATCGGGGGCTGCGGTGGAGACACCCATGAGCTATTCAGCTACCTTTCCACCAAACGTTTGTTAGGCACGAAGGTAGCAGCGGAGCGCACCCTCCGGGAGGGCCTCATGGCATCGGTCATCGAGCTGGACGGCAGGGTCGCGGTGGTCACCGGCGGCACGCGCGGGGTGGGCGCGGGCATCACCCGGGCCCTGCTGGAGGCGGGCGCCGAGGTCGTCGTCTGCGCCAGGCGCCCACCGGAGGCGCCGGTGCGGGCCGACGGGCGCACGGCCCGGTTCCTGCCGCTGGACCTCCGGGACGCCGACGCGGTGACCGGCTTCTTCCAGCGGGTGCGCCGGGAATGCGGCCGCCTCGATGTCCTGGTCAACAACGCGGGCGGCACGCCGTACCGGATGCTGGACGAGGGCGGGGCCCAACGGCACGCGCGCGTGGTCGAGTTGAACCTGCTGGCCCCGCTCACCGCGTCCCTGGCCGCCTACGAGGTGATGCGCGAGCAGCCCGAGGGCGGGTCGATCGTGATGATCGGAAGCGTCAGCGGCAGCCGCCCCTCCCCCGGTTCGGCGGCCTACGGGGCCGCGAAGGCGGGTCTCGATCAGCTCGCCCGGACCATGGCCGTGGAGTGGGCCCCGCTCGTGCGGGTCAACACCCTGGTGCTGGGCATGGTCCGCACCGAACTGACCCGGCTGCACTACGGCGACGAGGAGGGCGTGGCCGCCGTGGGGCGCACCGTCCCGCTCGGCCGGCTCGCCGACCCCGCCGAGGTGGGCGACGCCTGCGCGTTCCTCGCCTCCGACCGCGCCTCCTACATCTCCGGTGCGAGCCTCTTCGTGCACGGCGGCGGGGAGCGACCGGCATTCCTCGACGCGGCCACCGCCAACCGCTGAGCCGGCGGCCACCGAGGGACCCACGAGTCGTCCGGCAGCCCGACCCGCGAGCCGACCGCCGACCGCCGACCGCCCAGTGAGCCGTCCCCAGCCCAACCCACGAGCCGTCTGACCGGCCCATCCGCCGGCCACGGCCGTCGCCCGACCGGTCAGCAGCCACCGACCCACGACGTGAGGATGATCCCCATGAACGGACTGTGCACCGGACGCGTCGCCGTCGTCACCGGCGCCGGCCGTGGACTCGGCCGCGCGCACGCGCTCGCCCTCGCGGCGGAGGGCGCCGCGGTCGTCGTCAACGACCTCGGGGTCGGCGTCGACGGGACCGGTAGCGCTGCCGGGCCCGCGCAGCAGGTCGTCGATGAGATCCGGGCACTCGGGGGACGGGCGGTCGCGCACGGCGGTGACATCGCGACGACCCAGGGCGCCGCGTCCCTCGTCCGTACGGCCCTGGAGACGTACGGCCGTCTGGACGCCCTGGTCAACAACGCCGGGTTCCTGCGCGACCGGATGCTGGTCAACCTCGACGAGGACGACTGGGACGCCGTCCTGCGCGTCCATCTCAAGGGCCATTTCCTGCCGTTGAAGCATGCCGCCGCACACTGGCGCGGGGAGGCGAAGGCCGGGCGGACCCCGGTCGCGCGGGTGGTGAACACCAGCAGCGGGGCGGGCCTTGCGGGCTCGGTCGGGCAGGGCAACTACAGCGCGGCGAAGGCCGGAATCGTCGGGCTGACGCTGGTCGCGGCCGCTGAACTGGCCCGCTACGGCGTCCAGGTCAACGCCGTCGCCCCGGCCGCCCGCACCCGGATGACCGAGGCGACCTTCGCCGAGACCATGGCCGCCCCCGGCGACGGCGGCTTCGACGCCATGGCCCCGGAGAACGTCTCCCCGCTGGTCGTCTGGCTCGCCTCCCCCGCGTCCGCCGGGGTGACCGGACGGGTCTTCGAGGCCGAGGGCGGCCGGATCACCGTGATGGAGGGCTGGCGGCCCGGACCCACGGTCGACAAGGGAGCCCGCTGGACCCCGGAACAGGCGGGCGAGACGGCGCTGCAACTGCTGGCGGAGGCGGAGGTGCCGCGGCCGGTGTACGGGGCCGGTTAGAACGGCCCTTCGCCGGACGCGGCGGTGCCGTGGGCCACGATGCCCGGCGGTGCGGGCTAGCGTTCCAGGTATGGCCTCCGGCACCGCCCCTCACTCCCACGGCGAGCGGCTCCTCGACATCAACGGTGCCGAGTTGTGCGTCGAGACCTTCGGAGACCCCTCGGCCCAGGCGATCGTGCTGGTCGCCGGGGCCTGCGCCTCGATGCTGTGGTGGGACGCCGAACTGTGCGTACGGATCGCCGCCGGTGGCCGGTTCGTGGTGCGGTACGACCACCGGGACACCGGCCGCTCGACCTGCTGCCCGCCCGGGCGGCCGACGTACACCTACGCCGACCTGGCCCAGGACGTGCTGGGCATCCTGGACGCCCTCGGTGTCGAGCGCGCCCATCTGGTCTGTCAGTCGATGTTCGGCGGGATCGGTCTCCTCCTCGGGGTGGACCGGCCCGACCGGGTCGCGACGCTGACGTTCGTGTCGACCTCGACCGGCGCCGCCGACCTGCCGCCGCCCGCCGCGGACCTGGCCATGCCGGCCGCACCGGATGCCTCCGACCCGGCCGCGGTCGTCGCGTACGTGGTCGCCGGGGCGAGGGCGTGCGCCGGCGGGTCGCCGTACTTCGACGAGGCCGCGATCCGGGCGCTGGCCGAACGGGACGTGGCGCGTGCCAGGAACTACGCGTCCACGCTGCTGAACCACTACGCCATCGGGTTCGACGAGCCGTCCGGGGGCGGCTTCGGCGACATCACGGCCCCCACGCTCGTGGTGCACGGCGACCTCGACCCACTGCTGCCCCCGGCACACGGCGAGGCGCTGCGCGACGCGGTACCCGGCGCGGAGCTGCTCGTCCTGGAAGGGGCGGGGCACGACGTGCCGAGGGCCGTGTGGGACGCCTTCGTCCCGGCTCTGGTGCGGCACACGGCGGGAGGCGAGTCGTGACTCCGGCAGCCCCAGAAGGACGCGCAAAGCCCCGTGGGCCGGAATCCGCTGATGGATCCCGGCCCACGGGGCAGTGGTCGATTTATCGACCTGTAGGCGCTGGCGAGACGTCAGGCGTGCCGGTGGGAGCGCCCTCGGTTACCGGTGAAGACCCGGTAGAGGGCGAGCAGGATGAGGGAGCCGACTATCGCGGCGATCCAGGTGGAGATCTCGAAGAACCCGTCGACCGAGTCGACGCCGAAGATCACCTTGCCCAGCCATCCTCCGAGCAGGGCGCCCACGATCCCGATGAGCATGGTGATGATGACACCGCCGGGGTCCTTGCCCGGCATGATGGCCTTGGCGATCGCTCCGGCGAGCAGGCCGATGATGATCCACGCGAGGATTCCCATGGTGTCTGTCCCTCTTCCTTCATGAGATAAGGACTGCGTCAGCACATCGTGTTTACCGTCCGCGCGCATACAAACGTTTCCTGTGAAATCCGTTTCACCGAAAGGCCGCGCGCAGGCCGGGCCCGAGCAGTTCACATGCCTGTTCGGGCGACTCGAAGGGCGCGATCTGGGAACCGGGAGAGGAGCCCGGGCGCGTGAGCCCGGTTCGCCGACCGGAGGAGAGGCCACGATGGCACGCGCAGACGAGTCGCGGCAGCACGTCGAGGAGACCGTCGAGGTCGCCGTTCCGGTGCGTACGGCGTACAACCAGTGGACGCAGTTCAAGACCTTCCCGCGCTTCTCGGCCGTGGTGCACGCCGTCGAACAGGTCAGGCCCACCGTGACCGCGTGGACCATCGGCTACGGCCCGCTGCGCCACCGTTTCCCCGTGGAGATCGTGGAGCAGGACCCTGACACGTGCCTGATCTGGCGCGGTCTTGACCAGCACCCCTCCCATCAGGGCGAGGTGCGGTTCAGGCCGACACGGTCGGGCGGCACGGCGGTCACCGTCCGGATGCGCCTGGAACCGCGCGGGGCCGCGAAGCTGCTCCTGGGCTCGTCCAAGGGCACGCAGGTGGTCGCCCGGTTGGTGCGCCGCGAGCTCGGGAGCTTCAAGGACTACATCGAGGGGGTCGGGCAGGAGTGTGGCGCGTGGCGCGGCACCATCCGCAACGGCCGCGTCCAGCACGACCACCCGGAACCGCCGAGGAGCCGGGTGGCCCGGTGGCCCGTCGGCTGACCCGCGTTCCGGACCCGCACAAGAGAGGCGTACCGATGCAGCACCCGTCAGGTCAGGAGCCGGAGGACACCCTCTCCGTGACACCGCCGAAGAAGTGGGCGGCGGGGGTTCCCGCGGTCGTGCACGCGCTGGAGTACTCGCTGGAGCAGACCTCACCGCGCAGGACCGGGGTCGACCTGCTGACGATGAACCAGGTGGGCGGGATCGACTGCCCCGGCTGCGCCTGGGCTGATCCGAAGCCAGGGAACCGCCATCGCAACGAGTACTGCGAGAACGGCGCCAAGCACATCAACGACGAGGCCACGACCCGCCGGATCACCGCCGACTTCTTCCGCGAGCACAGCGTGTCCGAGCTCGCCGAGCGCTCCGACATGTGGCTCAACCAGCAGGGCCGCCTCACCGAGCCGATGATCAAGCGGCCGGGCTCCGACCACTACGAGCCCCTCGCATGGCAGGACGCCCTCGGCGTGCTGGCCGGCGAGCTCACCTCGCTGGACTCCCCCGACGAGGCGGTCTTCTACACCTCGGGCCGGGCCAGCAACGAGGCCGCCTTCGTGCTCCAGCTCTTCGCCCGCGCCTTCGGCACCAACAACCTGCCTGATTGCAGCAACATGTGCCACGAGTCCAGCGGCTTCGCCCTGAGCGAGACGCTGGGGCACCGGCAAGGGCACTGTCAGCCTCGACGACCTCCACCACGCCGACCTGATCTTCCTGGTGGGGCAGAACCCGGGCAGCAACCACCCGCGCCAGCTCTCCGCGCTGGAGGAGGCCAAGCGGAACGGCGCCCGCATCGTGGCGGTCAACCCGCTGCCCGAGGCGGGGCTGCGGCGCTTCAAGAACCCGCAGAAGCCGCGCGGTGTCGTCGGCCGCGGCACCCAGATCGCCGACCGTTTCCTGCACATCAAGCCCGGCGGCGACCTCGCCCTGTTCCAGGCCCTGAACCTGCTGCTGCTGGAGGCCGAGGACGCCCGGCCCGGCACCGTGCTGGACCACGACTTCATCGACGCCCACACCAGCGGATTCGACGAGTTCACCGAGCACGCCCGCAGCGTCGACTGGGACGAGGTGCGGACGGCGACCGGACTGACCCGCGAGGCGATCGAGAAGGTCCGCGACGAGGTCCTGCGCAGTGAACGGGTCGTCGTCTGCTGGGCGATGGGCATCACCCAGCACAAGCACGGCGTGCCCACGATCCGGGAGATCGTCAACTTCCTGCTGCTGCGCGGCAATCTGGGCCGGGCCGGTACCGGCGCCTGCCCGGTGCGCGGGCACAGCAACGTGCAGGGCGACCGCACCATGGGCATCTGGGAGCAGATGCCGGACACGTTCCTGGACGCTCTCCAGAAGGAGTTCGGCTTCGACCCGCCGCGCCCGCACGGCCTCGACTCGGTCAACTCGATCAAGGCGATGCGCGAGGGCCGCGTGAAGGTGTTCCTGGCCCTCGCCGGCAACTTCGTGCGGGCAGCTCCCGACAGCGAGGTCACCGAGGAGGCGATGCGCTCGTGCCGGCTGACCGCCCACATCTCCACCAAGCTCAACCGCTCGCACACCGTGTGCGGGGACACCGCGCTGATCCTGCCGACCCTCGGCCGCACGGAGCGTGACGTCCAGGCAGACGGCGAGCAGTTCGTCACCGTGGAGAACTCCATGAGCGAGGTGCACACCTCCCAGGGCCGCCTGGAACCGGCGTCCCGGCTGCTGCTCAGCGAGGTCGCCATCCTGTGCCGGCTGGCCCGCCGCACCCTCGACGGCAGGACGGACATCCCCTGGGACCGGTTCGAGGCGGACTACGGCACGATCCGCGACCGCATCGCGCGCATCGTGCCGGGATTCCACGACTTCAACGCGCGGGTGACGCGCCCCGGCGGCTTCCAGCTGCCCAACCCGGTCAACGAGGGGGTGTTCGACACCGCGTCCGGCGAGGCCATGTTCAGCTGCAACGAGCGGGTGGTCCCCAGGGCCCCCGAGGGCCATCTGCTGCTCCAGACCTTGCGCTCGCACGACCAGTGGAACACCGTCCCCTACACGCTGAACGACCGCTACCGGGGCATCCACGGCAGCCGGCACGTCGTCATGGTCAACCCGGCCGACCTCTCCCGACTGGGGCTGGCGCAGGGCGACCACGTCGATCTCGTCAGTGTCGCAGCGGACGGCACCGAGCGCCGGGCCGCGGACTTCTCGATCGTCTCCTACCCGACGGCACCGGGCTCCGCCGCCGCCTACTACCCCGAGACCAACGTCCTGGTCCCGCTGGACAGCGTCGCCGACATCAGCAACCAGCCCGCCTCCAAGGGCGTCGTGGTCCGCCTCGAACCGACCGGCGCCTGATTCGCAGGACGCGTTTTCCAGGGTCTGGCAGATTGCCTTCCGAACAGCAGGAGTGGATCGTGGACGCCGGGGTAGGCGCGGGTTTGTCGGCCGCCGGGGTGGGCGGCGCTGAGGGTTTGATTCCGGGAGGGGAACAATCATGGCGGTGACGACAAGGACAACGTCCGCAGCGAGGACCACCGAGCTGCCCCAGCTGGCGGAGCCCTCCCAGGTGGCGCCCAAGGACGCGCGGCAGCTGTCGCGGCTGTTCTTCGAGCAGCTGGCCGTGCTGGAAGAGGGCACGCCCGAGTACCAGTACGCCCGCAACACGCTGATCGAGATGAACATGTCCCTGGTCCGCTTCGCGGCCGGCCGGTTCCGCAGCCGTGGTCCGGAGGAGATGGAGGACATCGTCCAGGTCGGCATGATCGGCCTGATCAAGGCGATCGACCGGTTCGAGCTGTCCCGCGAGGCGGAGTTCACCTCGTTCGCCATCCCCTACATAGTCGGCGAGATCAAGCGGTTCTTCCGCGACACCACCTGGGCCGTCCACGTGCCGCGCCGGCTCCAGGAGGCCCGCGTCCAGCTGGCCCGCGCCACCGAGGAACTCCGCAGCCGCCTCGGCCGCACCCCGACGGTGAAGGAACTGTCGGAACTGATGAGCCTGCCCGAGAACGAGGTCATCGAGGCCCGCATCGCCGCCAACGGCTACAACTCCGCCTCCCTGGACGCCACCATCAGCGGCAGCCAGGACGGCGAGTCGGTCCTCCAGGACTTCATCGGCGCCGACGACACGGCCCTGGAGCTGGTGGAGGACTTCCACGCGCTGGCCCCCCTCATCGCCGGTCTCACGGAGCGCGAGCGGCTGATCATCCACATGCGGTTCGTCGAGGAGCTCACGCAGTCGGAGATGGGCGAGCGCCTCGGCATCTCCCAGATGCACGTCTCGCGGTTGCTCTCGCGCACGCTGACCCGGCTGCGCCAGGGGATGCTCTCCACCCACTGACCCGGTCGGCGCACCTGCTGACCACGGCCGTCGGCTGTGCGATGCTCGACGCGTGACGTCACGGGAACAGCCGCCTCGGCAAGGAGCGGCGTCCGACTCCCCGGCGCTGGCGAAAGTAGTCGCACGCCAGCGGGCCGAGATCGTTGATCTTCAGCGGGTCGCGGCCCTGCTTCCGGTGCTGGAACGGGCCAAGGGCGCCGTGATGGTGCAGGAGGGGTGTTCCGCCCAGGAGGCCTACGAACTGCTCCTCGACCGGTCCGCCGAGGCCGGCCGCACCCTCGTGGAGGAGTGCTGGCTGACGCTGGGGGCCATCCGTCCGGTCCGTCGACGGCGCGGGCGGCGCCGTCAGCGACCGGAGAGCGACACCGGCGGTTCGGTGTTCGACTCGGCCCAGTACCTGGTGCCCGCAGAGCCGTCCCCCCGCCCCGCCCCGACGGGCGCGCCCCGCGACACCGCGCTGCTGCTGGGCAGGCTCGGCCTGAGCCTGGCGAACGTGCGGGACCGGCACGAGCTGGCCCGCTGTCTGCTGGAACACCTCTCGGACGGCGTCGAGGCCGGTGCCGTACTGATCTATCTCGCCGCCGGCGACACCGTGCGGCTGGCCGGGCACGCCGGCATCGACGGGGTGGACGCCGTCCGCTGGCAGCGACTGGCCGTCGCCGGGGACGGGACCGCCGTACGCGATCCGTGGCCCGCCCGGGAACCGCTGTGGTCGGAGGGGCCCGAGCCGTACGAGGCGTTCCTGGTGCCCGACGACACCGTGCGCCGGTGGCCGTCGCGTGCCTGGCTGCCGGTGGACATGGGCGGTGAGGCCGAGGAGATCGTCGCCGTGCTGCGCGGCACCGACCGCCCCTTCACGCTTGCCGAACGCGAACTGCTCGTGGCCGCGGTGCAGTTGTGCGCGGGACGGCTGACGACCCTCGACTCGGAGGTCTCCCGCCGCAAGCCGTCCGTCGACAGTGTGCAGCAGATCTTCGACGTGCTGCCGGGGTCGGTGATCCTGCTCTCCCCGCTGTCCTCGGCCGACGGGGTGGTGGAGGACTTCCGCATCGAGGCCGCGGCACCCGAGTCGGTGGACGTCGCCGGCCGTACCGGACGTCAACTCGTCGGCCTGCGGGTCCTGGAGTGCTATCCGACCTTCGCCGGTACGGAGATGTGGAAGGGCTACCTGGACGTCCTCGCCACGGGCCGGCCGTTCGCGGGCGAGCCGTTCACCTACGAGGAGGTGGTGGCCGGCATCCCGCGGCACTCCAGTTTCTCCCTGCGGGTGGCCCGGCTCGGCGAGCACCTCGTCGTCTCCTGGGTCCGGCACGACATCACGGCACGGCAGGAGCAGCGCCTGGCCACCCTCCAGCGGCTGGGCAATCTGGGCTGGGCCGACTGGAACCTCATCAGCGACACCATCACCTGGTCCCCGCACGTGTTCACGATCTTCGACCGGGACCAGAGCCTCGGACCGCTGCGCCTGGAGGACCTGCCCGAGTGGGTCCTGCCCGAGGACCTGCCCGGGCTGACGGTGGCGGCGCAGCGGCTGCTGAGCGACGGCACCGCCATCGACCAGCCCTTCCGCATCACCACCAGGGCGGGCGTGCGGCATCTGCGGATCGTCGCCGAGGCCATCACCGACGCGGACGGCACCCCGCTGGAGGTCCACGGCTTCTTCCAGGACCTCTCCGGGCAGCGGGACGCGGAACTCGCCCTGCTCAGCAGTGAACGCGCCGTCTCCGCCCAGCGCGGGCTGCTCCAGGCCGAACGCAGGATGGCGGCCCGGCTCCAGCAGGCGCTGCTGCCGCTGCCCACGGGTCCCGCCACGCTGGCCGGGCTGTGGACGAACGCGTTCTACCACCCCGCCGAGCGGGGCATCAGCGTCGGCGGCGACTGGTACAGCGCCATCGAACTCCCCGACGGGGACGCCCTGTTCGTCATCGGGGACGTTATGGGGCACGGCATCAACGCCGTCGCGACGATGGCTCAGCTCCGCTTCACGGCCAAAGGCATGATCATCACCGGGTCGAGTCTGACGGACGCGCTCACCCGGCTCAACGCTCTCCTGATGCACCTGCACTCCCTCGCCGACCGGCACACCACGGCGACGATGATCGTGGCCCGCTACCGTCCCGCCGACCGCACTCTCACCTGGGCGCAGGCCGGCCACCTGCCGCCCCTGCTGGTGCGGGACGGCGAGGCCCGGATCCTCGAGCGGCCCGCCGGCATCCTCCTCGGCGCCACCACCACCCCGGTGTTCGCGGAAGCCACGCTGCGGCTGGAGGAGGACGACCAACTGCTGATGTTCACCGATGGCCTGATCGAGCACCCCGGGCAGGACCTGACCGCGGGCCTGAGTGCCCTGGCCACGACAGCCGCGGCGGTCCTGGACACCTCCGGCCCCGACAGTCTCACCACCCTGCACATGTCCCTGGCCCACGCCGACCACCCCGACGACGTGTGCGCCCTCCACATCAGCCTGCCGCGGACCCCGTAGCGCGAGACCGGGTGGGCGAGAGCCGCAGGCGTGGTCGAAGTGACTTAAGTGAGTGAATCGCTGACTGTGCGCATCGACTGGGTTAACCTCGTCCCTCACGGGGGCCGAACAGGCGTGCATCGAATGTGACTTCGGGGGATTTCTTGTCGGGACAGCGGCCCGTGCCGACGGACGACTCGGCGGCGGCGCTGAGGCGGACCGGCGCCTCACCCTTGCGGCCCACCGACCCACCGCGGGTCGGCCCGTACGTGCCCGTCGCCCTGCTGGGCAGTGGGGGCATGGGGCGGGTCTACCTGGCGCGTCCCGCGGACGACAGTCCCGGTCTGGTCGCGGTGAAGGTGATCAGACCGGAGTACGCGGAGGACCCCCGGTTCCGGCGCCGGTTCGAGCGCGAGGCGTCCGTGCACGCCCGACTGCGCACACCGCACGCCCCCCGTCTGTGCGGGACGGGCTTCGAGGACGAACTGCTGTGGATGGCCACGGAGTACCTCCCCGGCTTCGACCTCGCGGAGGCCGTACAGGAGGCCGGAGCGCTGGCGCCCGCCGCGGTGTGGCGGCTGGTGGCGGAGCTGGGACAGGCACTCGCGGCCCTCGGCGCCGAGGAGATCGTGCACCGGGACCTCAAGCCTTCCAACGTGCTCCTGACGATCCGGGGCGCGCATGTGATCGACTTCGGAATCTCCAAGGCCGTGGACGCGAGCGCGATCACCGGTACGGGCAACCGGGTGGGGACCCCGGCCTACATGTCTCCCGAACACTTACGGGAGGGCCTGTCGGACGGGGCGTCCGACCTGTTCTCCCTGGGCGGGACACTGGTGTACGCGGCGGCCGGGCGCGCCCCGTTCGGCGACGGGACCGGCGTCGACGTCATGCACCGGGTCGCGTTCGAGGAACCGAACCCCGACGTGATCGGTGAGATCGCGGCCGTGGACCCGGAATTGGGTGCGCTGCTGACGGCCTGCCTGGCCAAGGACCCCGCACGGCGGCCCACTCCGCGGGAACTGATCGAGACCGCCCGGTCGCGCGCTGTGCCGTCCGTGTGGCCGGAGCCGCTGGGCGAGGAGGTGGCGGCCCGGCAGCGGGCGTACGAGACACTGCATCGGATGCCGGTCGCGAGCATGGTCCGGCTCCGGGGTCGGGAGGGCCTGCCACCGCGGCCGCTCCGGCCCGTCGCCGAGCCCGTCTTGCCGGGGCCGTCAGTCCCGTCCGCCCCCTCCACCCCGGAGCCTGTGGTACCGCTGCCGGCGGCGTCGGCGGAACGGCCCCCCGCGTCGGCGGCGGAGTCCGAACGGACCTCCGGCCCCGTCGGAGTCGTCGCCCGGCTCCGGGAGAGACCCTGGCGGACCGTCGCCGCGGGTCTCGTGATCTGCGTCGTGGCCGCACTGGCCGTCCTGCTCACCCACCCCGACGGCCCCGGCGGTGGCTCCCCCCAGGGCGCAGACGGTGTCCGGGCCATCGGCGGCGCGCCCCGGAACGCCTCGGCCCAGCCCGGATCCGCGACCTCCGACGGGCAGTCACGACCCGACCTCGACGGCGCCCTGAACAAGGAAGCGACCGAAGGCGGAAAGGCCGACGTGGGCACCGGCCCCGACCCGGAGCGGTCCGTGGCCTCGAGTCCGGCCGGCGGCCAGAGCGACGAGGCCTCCGCTCCCGGTGCCGCACCGGACGCCTCCTCCTCGCCCACGCCGTCCGACGACAGCACCACCGCGGGCCCGGGTACCGCGCCCTGGCTCTCCGAGTGCACCTACTACGACGGCAACGGCCGTACCCGCCTCGGCGACAGCGGCAAACGCGTGCGGCAGGTGCAGTGCATCCTGACCGAGCGCGGATACGCCGTGGGCGGCGGCGGTGTCGACGGTGAGTTCGGGACCGGTACCGAGTCCGCCGTCGAGGCCTTCCAGAGCGACCGGGGTCTGGACGCTGACGGTGTCGTCGCCCACGACACCTGGAGCGCGCTGCGCAGCGCGGAGTGACCTCGCCGCCGTACGGCTGTCCCCTGCTCCGATCGGCTCAGAGGCGGCGCGCCTCGGTGCCGCGGGCGGCCGCACGGGGAACATCGGTCGGACGGCGGCGCCGGACGGGCCGCCGGGTACCCCCCGCTGCGTGAAGAGGTCCGGACATGAAACCGTACGACGGCGCTCACCTCGGTCGTCCTCAGGAGTCGCAACACCGCCCGTGCCGCCGACGACCACCGGGCGGTCTCCACTCACCGCATTGCTGCGCACCGGCGGCGATGTGATGGCGGCGTCGGCGGAGGGCCAGGGTGGTGGCGGTCGCTACGGCGAGGACGTCTTCCGGCCCGAACAGGAGGGCGAGGGCGAGCGCATCGACTACGGCGCGCTGGCCTACGACGAGATCACCATGGCGCGACTGCGGGCCCTCGGGGCCGGTCCGGGGTGGAGCTGTCTGGACGTGGGGGCCGGCACGGGCACCGTGTCCCGCCGACTGCTGGAGGAGGCCGGCGTCGACAGCGTGCTGGCCGTGGACCGTGACGTGCGCTTCCTCGCGCGTCGCCCCGTGCCCGGTCTGGAGGTGCGGGAGAGCGACATCACCGCGCCGGGCTTCGTCACAGGCCGGTTCCGGCTCGTCCACGCCCGCTTCGTGCTGATGCACCTGCCCGAACGGGAGCGGGTCATCGCGAACCTGGCCGAACTGGTCGCACCGGGTGGTGTGCTGGTGCTGAGCGACGCGGTGGACCTGACGAACGAGCGGACCCCGGACACGCCGTACACCGAGGTGATGCGGGCGATGTGGCGGGGACTGCGCGCCGGCATCGGCACCGACGTCTCCTGGGTGCCGTCTTGTCCCCAGCTGCTGCGCGGGGCGGGGCTGGTGCGCGCCGCGGCCGAGCTGTACGTGCCCCCGCTGACCCCCGGGAGCCCCATCAGCCGCTTCTGGGCGGACACCTGGGAGCGCAGCCGGGAGGCGATGCTCGCCACCGGCACGGTCGACGAGGACACCATCGACGCGGCACTCCTCTACCTGGACTCCGACGAATGTGCGGCCCTGTCGGCAGGCATGCTCACGGCCTGGGGCTGGAAACCCGGCTCCACGGACTGACCGCGCGGGACTGCGGCGCGCTGCGGGGGGCTGCGAGGCGCTGCGGGGGGGCTCAAACCGCGGTGCGCCGCATGCACACCAGCCGGTCCCGCACGTCCCATGACCCGGTGACGGTGAAGCCGAAGCGTTCGTAGAGTGCGATCGCCCCGGTCCGCCACTGCCACACCGACAACCGCACGGTGTCCACGCCGTGTTCCGCGGTGTGCGCGAGGGCCGCTTCGAGGAGTCCGGACGCGATGCCGCGGCCGCGGAACGCGGGGTCCGTCCAGAGTCTCTTGATCTCCGACTGCCCGTCGGCCGGGGCGGTCACGACCAGACAGCCCACGGCGGCGTCCCCCAGGCGGGCCACCAGGACGACGTCGTCCGCGAACGCGGTCCACGGGTCGGAGATCTCGGCCCGGTAGCGGTCCGGCAGGTCGTCCACGTCGCCTACGGCCTCCCCCTTCTCGGCCTGCGTCCGCAGGTGGTAGGCCGCCAGCAGCGCGGCCAGGCCGTCGTCGGCCGCAGTGGTCCGCTCCGACGGGCGGACGATGACAAGGGGCTGCCGATCGGTCATGGCGTCAGGATCACACGCCGGAGGGCCGGTTCCGCACTCACGGGGGTCCCGTCTCCCTACCCCCGCTAGTGCTTCGGAGCGACTCGGGCGGCGCCGAACGGGTGGACTCGCCCGGGGCCGACCGCGCGCGGGCGGCGCGGCCGGGGCAGCGATGTTGACGAACCGCTCCAGGGGCAGCCGCCCAGAACCGGAAGAGGCACCGAGACGTGAGACGTCGTACCCCCGCCTGTCGTTTCCCCGCACGCCGGGCCCCCGCCCGCCGCATCTGCGCGGCGGCGCTGCTCGTGGCGTCCGTGATGGCTCCGCTGGCGGCGACCCCCGCCACCGCCGTGCCGGCGAACCCACCGCACCGGTACGTGGACGACGACTGCCCGCCACGGCAACTCGACCGTGCGCTGGCCTCACGGCTGGACAAGGCCATCGAGAAGGTCCGGCGGCAGGCCGGGATTCCCGGGGTCGTCGCGGGACTGTGGATGCCGGGCGAGGGCAGCTACGTCCGCGCGACGGGCGTCGCGAACACGGCCACCGGCGCACCCATGAGGACCGACATGTTCGTCCGCATCGGCAGCGAGACCAAGACCTTCACGGTCACCGCGCTGCTCGAACTCGTCGACGACGGCCGGATCGGGCTCGACGACCCGATCTCCGACTACGTCCACGGCGTGCCCGGCGGGAACCGCATCACGCTGCGCCACCTCGCCGAGATGCGCAGCGGTCTCTTCCCGTACACCGATGACGCGGCCTTCCAGCACGATCTGCTGAGCGACCCGAAGCGCTCGTTCACCCCGCGGCAGGTGCTGGCGTACGGCTTCAAGCACAGGAACACCTTCGCGCCGGGCACGCAGTTCCAGTACTCCAACACCAACCTCGTCCTGCTCGGGCTGGTGGTCGAGAGGGTCAGCGGGCGACCTCTCGCCGACTTCCTCGGGAGGCGGGTGCTGCGTCCCGCGCGGCTGCCCCACACGCTGCTGCCCGAGACCTTCGAGTTCCCGCGGCCGCACCCGCACGGCTACACGAACCAGACGCTCAGCGGTGAGGTCGCCGACAGCACGAACTGGAATCCGAGCTGGGCCTGGGCCGCCGGGGCGATGATCTCCGACCTGAACGACCTGCACCGCTGGGCGAAGATCGTCGCCACCGGAACACTGCTGCGCCCGAAGACGCAGGCCGAGAGGCTGAAGATGCTGCCCACCGGGCATCCGGGCCTGCGTTACGGCCTCGGCATCTTCGAGAGCGGCGGCTGGATCGGGCACAACGGCTCCATCCCCGGCTACGAGACCGTGACCGTGTACCTGCCCTCGCGGCAGGCCACCCTGGTGCTGATGATCAACACCGACATCCTGTACCAGGGCCAGGAACCGTCGTCGCTGCTCGCCCGGGCGATCACTGAGATCGTGACACCGGACCACGTCTACGACCGGCCCGCGCCTCTCAAGTAGCGGGCGGTGCGGTACCGGGCCGGGTCCCCGCAAGGCGCTGTTCGCGGGGACCAGGCCTGTCCGCCGTCGTCGTACGGCGGTCCACCACGGCCCGTACGACCGCGGCCACGTCCGCGCGGTCCGTGGGCCGGGCGTCGACGGAGTTGTGGATGGAGAAGCCCTCCACGAGCGCGTCGAGCGCCCGGGCCGTGAGCGGGTCGAAGTGCCGGGCCAGGGAGTCCCGGCTGGCCTGCATCCAGGAGCGCATGACCGTCCGCAGCTCGGGGTGGCGGGTGGCGAAGGCGTACAGCTCGTAGCTGAGCAGCAGATTGCGGTCGGTGCCCCAGACCTTGCCGCAGATGATCTCGACGACGGCCTCCTGTGCCTCCTCGGGAGTGCGCGCCGCCGTCAGCAGGGCGCCGTAGCGCGAGGAGACGGACTCGGCGAGGCGCGTGAAGGCCTCGGTGAGCAGGTGCTGCATGTCGTCGAAGTAGTAGGTGAGCGATCCGAGCGGCACCCCCGCGGCCGCCGCGATCCTGCGGTAGGTCACCTTGATGGCGCCGTGCTCGGCGATGACGTCGAGGGCCGCGTCGAGGATGCGCTCGCGGCGCAGCGGGTCGTTGGGGCCGCGGTTGCTGCCGGTCATCTGGGGGTCCGCCCTCTCTTCTCCCGCGCCCGGAGGTTATGTACATTTGTGCATATCCGATGTGCGCGGGACCCGTCACCTGCCCGCCATTCTTCCGAACCCCGCGGAGCCCTCTCTTGACAGCCCCCGCCGTGCGCCGGCGCCGACAGGCCCTGTACCTCTTCTTCTTCCTCCCGGGCATCGCCCTGTCCTCCTGGGTCACGCGCACTCCGGACGTGCGGGACCGACTGGGCGCGTCCACCGGGCAGATGGGGCTGATCCTGTTCGGCCTGTCCGTGGGATCCATGCTCGGCATCCTGTGTTCCGGCCGGCTCGTGGCGCGCCTGGGCACCCGGCCCGTGATCCTCCTGGGGACCGGCCTGATCGTGGCGGCCACGGGTGTCATCGGGGCGGGCAGCGCCGCCGCGTCCGCTCCCCTGGTCACGACCGGCCTCTTCCTGTTCGGCGCGGGCATCGGGGCGGGCGAGGTCGCGGTCAACGTGGACGGCGCCGACGTGGAACGGATCACCGGGCGCCCGGTGCTGCCGACCCTGCACGGCTGCTTCAGCCTGGGCACGGTGATCGGCGCCCTCGCCGGAATGACGGCCACGGCGGCGGAGGTTCCCGTCTCCTGGCACCTCGGCGTGGTCGCCCTGGTCGCCACGGGGATGCTGCTCCATGCCTCACGGGCGCTGGTGGGGGGCGTCGGCCTGAGCACCGGGACCGGCACGGCCGAGCCGGTCAAGGGTGCGGCTCCGCAGGTCTGGAAGGATCGCAAGCTGCTCCTCATCGGCGCGATCGTGCTGGCCATGGCCCTGGCCGAAGGGGCGGCCAACGACTGGCTGCCGCTGCTCATGGTGGACGGCCACGGCCTGGACGCCACCGCCGGATCGCTCGTCTACGTCGGCTTCGCCGCCGCGATGACCCTGGGCCGCTTCTGCGGCACGTACTTCCTCGTCCGCTTCGGGCGGGCCGCGGTCGTACGTGCGAGCGCCGTCTCCGGTGCCGTCGGCCTGGTTCTCGTGATCTTCTCCGACAACGTGGTCATAGCGGCGGTCTCGGTGCTGTTCTGGGGGCTCGGGGCCTCCCTCGGCTTCCCGGTGGCGCTGTCGGCGGCCGGCGACTCGGGCCCCGAACAGACCGCGCGGGTCTCGCTCGTCGCCATCATCGGTTACGTCGCCTTCCTCGTCGGACCGCCGGCGCTCGGTTTCCTGGGCGACCACTACGGGCTGCGCTCGGCGATGATCGTGGTTCTGGTGTTCGTCGCGTCCGCCATCCTCATCGCCCCGGCCGCCGACACCCGCGACCGTGCCTCCGTACCGGTCGACGCCTGAGGTTGGTCGACGACCGAGTCCGGTCGGCTTCTGAGACCGGTCGGCTTCTGGGACCGGTCGACTCCTCGGACCGGTCGCCGCCTGAGACCTGTCGACGGCTGCCGGACATCCGGCGTTGTCAGTGGTGGCAGGCAGGATGAGTCCATGACCACACCAGCTGCTCAGATCGTGGATGACGCCGCCTACGCGCAGGCCGTCGAGGACGTCGTGGCGGCCGCCGCGGCCTACTACACGGACGGCGCCTCCCCGCTCGACGACGACGCCTACGACCGGCTGGTGCGCGGTATCGCCGCGTGGGAGGCCGCCCACCCCGACCAGGTGCTGCCGCACTCCCCCACGGGCAAGGTCGCCGGCGGCGCGGTCGAGGGCGATGTGCCGCACACCGTGCCGATGCTGAGCCTGGACAACGTGTTCTCGCCCGAGCAGTTCACCGCCTGGACGGCCTCACTGGCCCGCCGGATCGGGCACGAGGTGGAGCGGTTCAGCGTGGAGGCCAAGCTCGACGGTCTCGCCGTCGCGGCCCGCTACACCGAGGGGCGGCTGACCCGGCTGATCACGCGCGGCGACGGGATCGCCGGGGAGGACGTCTCGCACGCCCTCGGCACCCTCGAAGGGCTGCCGGAGAAGCTGGACCAGCCGCTGACCGTGGAGGTGCGCGGCGAAGTCCTCATGACGACGGCCCAGTTCGAGCACGCCAACGAGGTGCGCACCGCGCACGGCGGACAGCCGTTCGCCAACCCCCGCGGCGCGTCCGCCGGCACCCTGCGGGCCAAGGACCGGGCCTACACGGTACCGATGACGTTCTTCGGCTACGGCCTGCTGCCCCTGCCCGACACCGACGCCGAGCTGACGGAGCGGCTGGACGTACTGGCCCACAGCGAGCTGATGGCCCTGGCCGCTCGGCTGGGCGTGCACACCACTTCGGCGACCGCGGTGCCCACGGTCACGGCCTCGACGGCGGCAGAGGTCCTGGAGCGGGTGCGGGAGATCGCAGGGCTGCGTGCGGAGCTGCCCTTCGGGATCGACGGCATCGTCGTCAAGGCCGACCTGGCCGCCGACCAGCGGGCCGCCGGTTCCGGGTCGCGCGCCCCGCGCTGGGCCATCGCCTACAAACTCCCGGCGGTGGAGAAGATCACCCGCCTGGTGGGGGTGGAGTGGAACGTGGGCCGCACCGGGATCATCGCTCCGCGCGGCGTCCTGGAGCCGGTGCAGATCGAAGGCGCCACCATCACCTACGCCACCCTGCACAACCCCGCCGACATCACCCGCCGTGACCTGAGGCTCGGCGATCACGTCATGGTCCATCGGGCCGGTGACGTCATCCCGCGCGTCGAGGCGCCGGTGGCCCATCTGCGCACCGGCGACGAGCAGCCGATCGAGTTCCCCGAGGTGTGCCCCCGGTGCGGCTCCGCCATCGACACCGGTCAGGAACGCTGGCGGTGCGAGCAGGGCCGCAACTGCCATCTCGTGGCGTCCCTCTCCTACGCCGCCGGCCGCGACCAGCTCGACATCGAGGGCCTGGGTGCCACGCGGGTCGTGCAGCTCGTCGAGGCGGGACTCGTCGCGGATCTGGCCGACCTGTTCGCCCTGACCCGGGAGCAGCTGCTGGCGCTGGAGCGGATGGGCGCGACCAGCACGGACAATCTGCTGTCCGCCATCGACACCGCCCGGACGCGGCCGCTGTCACGGGTGCTGTGCGCGCTCGGGGTCCGCGGCACCGGCCGCTCCATGTCCCGCCGCATCGCCCGGCACTTCGCCACGATGGACCGCATCCGTGCCGCCGACGCCGAGGCCCTCCAGCAGGTCGAGGGCATCGGCCCCGAAAAGGCTCCCTCCATCGCGGCGGAGCTGGCCGAGCTGTCGGAGCTGATCGACAGACTCGCCGCGGCCGGGGTGAACATGACCGAACCGGGCGCCACTCCCCCGCCCGCGGCGGACGAGCGCGACACGGCGGGGACGACCGAAGCGGCCGACAACCCGGACGCAGGGCCCCTCGCCGGCATGACGGTGGTCGTCACCGGCGCGATGACCGGGCCCCTGGCAAGCCTCAGCCGCAACCAGATGAACGAACTCATCGAGCGGGCCGGCGGCCGCTCCTCCTCCAGTGTCTCGCGGAAGACCACCCTCGTGGTCGCCGGTGAGGGCGCGGGATCCAAGCGCGCCAAAGCGGAGGAGCTGGACATCCGGCTCGCCTCACCGGACGAGTTCGCGCTTCTCGTGGCCGACCACCTGGACTGAGCCGGTCGCCCTTGGTCCGGGCTCCCCTCAGTCGGGGACGTCCGGACCGCCGTCGGACAGCGTCAGGCGGGCCGTGATGCGCTTGCCCACGGACTCCCTGCGGGCCTCGAAGCCCTGGACCACCGCCATCACGATCTCCAGACCGTGCTGCCCCACCCGCCCGGCGTCGGCGGCGCGGGCCAGTGGAAGGGTGGGATCGCTGTCCCACACCTCGATCTGCAGCATGCCCTCACGGATGCTCAGGTGCAGCAGCGCCGGCCCGGGCGCGTACTTCAGCGCGTTGGTGACCAGCTCGCTCACCACCAGCTGCCCCAGATCCCTGGTGCGGGCCGACACCGGCAGCCCCCACTCCCCCTGCACCCGCGTCAGGAACTTCGACGTCTGGTCCCGCGCGTCGGCGATACAGCCGTCCGCTCCGTCCAGGGCCACGGTCACCTCGACAGGTGCGGCTTCCGGCATCCGCGAACACTCCTCAGGCAGGAACCGCATCCCGCCGACCAACTCCAGTACCCCGTTCATGGGCGCGCGGCTACCCCGTCCTGCGCGCCTTACTCCTGTACCGACCAGAATCGGTGCCGCCGAAGAACGAAAAAGCCGTCGCATGCTTCGCACTCGGACTTCGTGGGCACCGGTGGCAACAACGGCGTGAGAGCCCCCATCGAACGCGCAGAGGACGCAACAAGTGGCAGACAACCGGGAAGCAGTGGGCCACGGCAGACTGACCGTGGTCCGCACCGAGACCGACGACATCACCGTCCTCGGTCTCGACGGAGAGATCGACCACCAGAGCGTGGGCGGCCTGACGCGGGCCCTGTCCGCGGCGGACACGGCCGCCGGTCGCCGGGTCGTGGTCGACCTGAGCCAGGTCACGTTCATGGACTCCAGCGGTGTCAACGCCCTGATCGGCGCCTTCCACACGACCCAGACGGCGCAGGGCTGGCTGCGGCTGGTGGGGGCGCGGGGGGCCGTGCTGCGCACCTTGCAGCTCGTGGGGCTCGACACCTTCGTGCCCTTTCACCCGACCCTGGAGGACGCCCTGGCGGCGACGGACCCGGATAACTGAAAATGGGCACGAGTACCCGGGATCGCCCCGCTCACACCAGGGGCGTGACCTGTATTTTCGCTGTGCCACAACGCTCCCGCCATGCTTTGGCCGCCGCTCGGAACCTGGGTTAACCTTCGACGGATTTCTCATCGGGCAGCCCCGTGGGGTGCGGGAACGTCGCTGGTGAGCGGGCTCTGGAAAGGGCCCGGCGCGGTTCCGAGTCCCCGGGGCGGGGACTCTTTGGGGAGCGGAACGAGGGTGCCATGACCAGCACGTCGACGGAGGCTCGGGAGCAGGCCCCGGGCGAGCAGGAACTGCGGCAGTTGCTGGCCGGGCTGACCGCCGTGCGCGACGGCGACTTCGGCACCCGGCTGCCGTCCGACGGACAGGGTCTGCTGGGCGACATCGCCACGGTCTTCAACGGCATGGTCGACCAGCTGTCCGTGTTCACGTCCGAGGTCACCCGTGTGGCCCGCGAGGTCGGCACCGAGGGCACCCTGGGCGGCCAGGCGGAGGTCCCGGGCGTCTCCGGCACCTGGGCGGACCTGACCGACTCGGTCAACGCGATGGCGGGCAACCTGACCACGCAGGTCCGTGACATCGCCCAGGTGGCGACCGCGGTGGCCAAGGGCGACCTGTCCCAGAAGATCGACGTGCCCGCGCGCGGGGAGATCCTTCAGCTGAAGGAGACCGTCAACACGATGGTCGACCAGCTGTCCGCCTTCGCCGACGAGGTCACCCGCGTCGCCCGCGAGGTCGGCAGCGAAGGGCGTCTCGGCGGTCAGGCGCAGGTGCCCGGGGTGGGCGGTGTCTGGCGCGACCTCACCGATTCGGTCAACTTCATGGCCGGAAACCTGACGTCCCAGGTCCGCAACATCGCCCAGGTGACGACGGCGGTGGCGCAGGGCGACCTCTCGCAGAAGATCACCGTGGACGCCCGCGGCGAGATCCTCGAACTCAAGAACACCATCAACACGATGGTCGACCAGCTGTCCGCCTTCGGAGACGAGGTCACCCGTGTCGCCCGCGAGGTCGGCACCGAGGGGCGCCTGGGCGGTCAGGCGGACGTCAAGGGCGTCAAGGGCACCTGGCGGGACCTGACGGACTCCGTGAACTTCATGGCGGGCAACCTGACCGGGCAGGTCCGCTCGATCGCCCAGGTCGCCACCGCCGTGGCCAACGGCGACCTGTCCCAGAAGATCACCGTGGACGCCCGCGGCGAGATCCTGGAGCTGAAGGAGACCATCAACACGATGGTCGACCAGCTCTCCGCCTTCGCCGACGAGGTCACCCGCGTCGCCCGCGAGGTCGGCACCGAAGGCAACCTCGGCGGTCAGGCGATCGTGCGGGGCGTGTCGGGGACCTGGAAGGACCTCACCGACAACGTCAACGTGATGGCGTCGAACCTGACCGGGCAGGTCCGCTCGATCGCCCAGGTCGCCACCGCCGTGGCCCGCGGTGACCTCTCGCAGAAGATCACCGTCGAGGCCAAGGGCGAGGTCGCCGCCCTCGCGGACGTCATCAACACCATGGTCGACACGCTGTCCGCGTTCGCCGACGAGGTCACCCGCGTCGCCCGCGAGGTCGGCACCGAGGGACGGCTCGGCGGGCAGGCGCACGTGCCCAACGTGGCCGGCACCTGGAAGGACCTCACCGACAACGTCAACTCCATGGCCAACAACCTCACCGGGCAGGTCCGCAACATCGCCCTGGTGACGACCGCGGTGGCCAACGGTGACCTGTCGAAGAAGATCGACGTCGACGCGCGGGGCGAGATCCTGGAGCTGAAGACGACCATCAACACGATGGTCGACCAGCTGTCCTCGTTCGCCGCCGAGGTCACCCGCGTGGCCCGCGAGGTCGGCAGCGAGGGACGCCTCGGCGGACAGGCCGAGGTCGAGGGCGTCGAGGGCACCTGGAAGAGGCTCACGGAGAACGTCAACGAGCTGGCCGGGAACCTCACCCGGCAGGTCCGCGCGATCGCCGAGGTCGCCAGCGCCGTCGCCGAGGGCGACCTGACCCGGTCGATCAACGTGGAGGCCTCCGGTGAGGTCGCCGAGCTCAAGGACAACATCAACTCCATGGTGGAGTCCCTGCGCGAGACCACCCGGGCCAACCAGGAGCAGGACTGGCTGAAGACGAACCTGGCCCGGATCTCCAGCCTGATGCAGGGCCACCGGGACCTGCCCGTGGTCGCCGAGCTCATCATGGACGAGCTCACTCCTCTGGTGGCGGCCCAGTACGGCGCCTTCTTCCTCGCCGAGGACACCGTGCGCGGCCACGAACTGCGGCTGGTGGGGTCGTACGGCTATCCCGACGACGAGGAGCGGCCCACGCGGATCCCGGTCGGGCGCTCGCTGGTCGGACAGGCCGCGCGCAACCGCCGTATGGTCACCGTCGAGGAACTGCCCGAGGGGTACGTCACCATCTCCTCGGGTCTCGGACAGGTGTCCCCGACCGCGCTGGTGGTGCTGCCGATCGTGGTCGAGGAGCAGGTGCTCGGGGTGATCGAGCTGGCGTCCGTCACCCGCTTCACCCAGATCCACCAGGACTTCCTGGCCCAGCTGATGCCGACCATCGGCGTCAACCTCAACACCATCGTGGCCAACGTCCGCACCGACGAGCTGCTCGACGAGTCGCAGCGGCTGACCGCCGAACTCCAGGCCCGTTCCGAGGAGTTGCAGGTCCAGCAGGAAGAGCTCCAGCGGTCCAACGCCGAGCTGGAGGAGAAGGCCTCCCTGCTGGCCTCGCAGAACCGCGACATCGAGGCGAAGAACCTCCAGATCGAGCAGGCCCGCCAGGAACTGGAGACCCGGGCCCAGCAGCTGTCGCTGGCCTCGAAGTACAAGTCGGAGTTCCTGGCCAACATGAGCCACGAACTGCGCACCCCGCTCAACAGCCTGCTGATCCTGGCCCAGTTGCTGGCGCAGAACCCCTCGCGCAACCTCACCCCGAAGCAGGTCGAGTACGCGGGCATCATCCACTCGGCGGGCTCGGACCTGCTCCAGCTGATCAACGACATCCTCGACCTGTCCAAGGTCGAGGCGGGCAAGATGGACGTGACGCCGGAGCGGGTGCCGCTGCGCCAGCTGCTGGAGTACGTCGAGGCGACGTTCCGGCCGATGACCTCCCAGAAGAGCCTGGAGTTCACGGTCGCCACGGCGCCCGGCACCCCGGTCGACCTGCTCACCGACGACTCCCGGCTGCGTCAGATCCTGCGCAACCTGCTGTCGAACGCGGTGAAGTTCACCGAGCAGGGCGGGGTGGAACTGCGTATCGAGCCCGCCGCCGACCGGGAGGTCCCGCCGGGCGTGCACCGCGGCGGACCGATCGTGGCGTTCCGGGTCAAGGACACCGGCATCGGCATCCCGCAGCAGCAACTCGAGACGATCTTCGGGGCGTTCCAGCAGGCCGACGGCACGACCAGCCGCAAGTACGGCGGCACCGGGCTCGGTCTGTCCATCACGCGCGAGATCGCCCACCTGCTGGGCGGCGCGGTCACCGTGGACAGCACACCCGGCCAGGGCAGCACCTTCACCCTCCATCTCCCGGTGGCCCGCGCCGACTTCGAGGAGCTGCTGGAGAACGGCGGGACGCGGTCGCTGGAGCAGGGGCACGACGGCGTGGACAACGACGAGGAGGAGTCGGCGCCCCGCGCGCTCACGGGCCCGGCGCCCTCCTCCGAGCAGCGCAGGCGTCGTCTGCTGGTCATCGAGGAGCGGCCGCG
The DNA here is from genome assembly GCF_000719505.1 of Streptomyces sp. NRRL B-3229. Classification (NCBI taxonomy): domain Bacteria; kingdom Bacillati; phylum Actinomycetota; class Actinomycetes; order Kitasatosporales; family Streptomycetaceae; genus Streptomyces; species Streptomyces sp. NRRL B-3229. The sequence goes on from NZ_JOGP01000029.1 coordinate 67,538, forward strand.
CGGTCTGCTCACGCTCGTCGCCGAGCGGGCGGTCGCGGATCTCGCGCAGGACTCCGGCGATCCGCACGGGGCGATCGACATCATCACGGCCGTCGGGGCGCAGGAGGCGGCGAGCACGCTGGCGGCCGACCCCTGCCACTGTGTCGTCCTCGAACTCGGCATGCCGCACGACGAGGGCGCCGACTTCCTGGAGGCCATGCGCGGCGACTCGGCGCTGGCCAGCGTCCCGGTCCTGGTGCACACCGGGCACCGGGTGTCCCTCGGCCAGGAGCAGGGGCTGCGGGCCCTGGCGGGCGACCGGCCGCTGGACTTCCTGTCCAGCCTGGACGACCTGCGGGAGCGCATCACCCTGCACCTGTCCGCCGAGCAGCCCGGTGACGTGCTGTCGCTGGTGCGTTCCGAGGAGCCGCAGCGGCCCGCCGCGCAGGTGGTGGACGACTCGTTCCTCGGCCGGACGGTGCTGGTGGTCGACGACGACGCCCGCAATCTCTTCGCGCTCAGCGGCGTGCTGGAACTGCACGGCTTCCAGGTCCTGCACGCCGACAACGGCCGCAAGGGCATCGAGATGCTGCTCGCCCACCCGGACATCTCGCTGGTCCTGATGGACGTGATGATGCCGGAGATGGACGGCTACACGGCCACCACGGAGATCCGTTCGATGCCGCAGTACGCGGAACTGCCGATCATCGCGGTCACCGCGAAGGCCATGCCGGGCGACCAGGAGAAGAGCCTCGCGTCGGGGGCCAACGACTACGTCACCAAGCCCGTCGACACGAGCGACCTCATGGCCCGGGTGCGGCGGTGGCTGCCCGCGTGAGATCACGCCCCGACCAGCAGCCGCCCGTGTGACGAACCCAGCCGAGAAGCAGGCCCACCGTGAGTGATCTCCGTCAGCCGCCCGACCCGCAGAGCGCTGCCGTGGGCGAACAGCCCGTCCTCCAGGGCGGTGAGCCGTCCGCCGGGGCGGAGCTCCGCGAGGAGGCTTCCCCGGTCGGCAGGCTGGCGGCGACCGTGGCCCGGCTGCGTGAGGAGGTGCGGGCCGCGCAGGCCGAGGCGGACGGGCGGGCCCTGATCGAACTGGCCAAGGGCATCCTGGTCGAACGCCTCGGCTGCGGTCCGACGCAGGCCTCACGCCAGCTCACCGAGCTCGCCGAGCAGGCGGGGGTGACCCCGCTGGAGTTCGCCGTCGAGGTGATCAACCAGGCCTCGCGCGACCGGCTCTCGGAGGTGACCAGCGCCTTCCTCGCCGCCACCGCCGCCGCCGACCCGGCCGACGCGGGCACCGACGACGACCCGGCCGACGGGCACCTGTCCGCCGTACGGCTGCGGGCCGCCGAGAGCGGGGTACTGGCCGCGCAGGACACCCAGGCCGTCGCCGACTCCCTGCTGGAGCACGCACTGACCCCGCTGGGCGCCGAGGCGGTGGCGATCTGGTCGCTGGGCGCGGACGGCTCGCTCACCCTGGCGGGCAGCGCCGGGTTCGCACCGGCCGAGGCCGGACGCTGGCGGCATGTGCCGCCGGGCGTGACGACCGTGGCGCGGCGTGGGCTCACCGAACGCACAGGGCAGTGGATCCGCAGCCTGTCGGAGACCGGCCTGCCTTCCATCGGGCAGCACCACCACGGCGCCGGCGGGCGGGTCGCCGTACCGGCCGAGGCGGGCGGGCGCATCCACGGGGTGCTGGAGATCGCCTGGCCCGCGCCGCTGGAGTCGCCGTTGCCGGCGATCGTCCGGCAGGTCGAGGCGCTGGCCGAGCTGTGCGCACACACCCTGGAGACGTACGCGCTCCACCACCCGGACGGCGCCCCTGCCCCGCGCCTTCTTCCGGACGTCACCGAGCTGATGGACCTGGCCGACGGACTGCACGACCCGGCGCTGGTGCTGGTGCCGCACCTGGGCCCCGACGGGCGCCTCGTCGACTTCCGCATCCACCACGTCAACAGCCGCTTCCTCGACCCGGCCGGGCGCCCGCGCGGTGTGGTGAGCGGCGCGCTGCTGCTGGAGGCCTATCCGATGGCCGCGGGGCAGAGCGAGCTGTTCGAGCGGGTGGAGCGGGTCTACGCCACCGGTGAGCCGTTCCGCGCCCACCGGATGCGGCTGACCGCGCTGGTGGACGACGTCCAACTGGCGGCGGTCGCCGACATCAACGTCAGCCGGCACGGCGGCAGCGTCCTGCTGATCTGGCGCATCGAGGACGAGACGGCCCGCCTGGCGAGCCTGCTCCAGCACGCCCAGCGCCTGGGCCGCATCGGCGGTTTCGAGGAGAACCTGCTCACCGGCGAGATCACCTGGAACGGCCAGCTCTTCCACCTCTACGGCAAGTCCGCCGCCGACACGCCCGTGCCGCTGGAGGAGCTGCCCGCCCACGCCCACCCCGACGACGCCATCGCCATCGGCCGGTTCCTGCGCACCCTGCTCCACCAGCGCCGCCCCGCGTCCACCGCGTTCCGGTTGCAGCGCCCCGACGGGGTCACCCGGCACATCCGGGTCGTCGCGGAGCCGGTCCTCGACTCGTCGGGACAGCTGTACGTCGTACGCGGCGCCTACCAGGACATCTCCGCCCACCACTGGACCGAGGTCGCGCTCGCCGCCACGCGTGACCAGCTCGCCCACACCGAGCAGGAGGCCAGCGAACGCAACCGGCTCACCCTCCAGTTGCAGCACGCGATCATGCCCCCGGAGCAGGCACCGCTGGCGGTTCCGGGGCTGGACCTGGCGGTGCGCTACCGGCCCGCGGAGACCCAGCACCTGGTCGGCGGTGACTGGTACGACGCGGTCGTGCTGCCGTCCAGGCTGGTGCTGCTGTGCGTGGGGGACGTCGCCGGGCACGGCATAGAGGCGGCCACCAGCATGGTCGTCCTGCGCAACGCGCTGCGCGGACTGGCCGTGACCGGTGCCGGGCCCGGTCAGTTGCTGTCCTGGCTCAACATGGTGGCCCACCATCTGACCGGTGCGGTTACCGCCACGGCGGTCTGCGGGCTGTACGACCCCGAGAACCACACCCTGCGCTGGGCGCGGGCCGGGCATCTGCCGCCGGTCCTGGTGCGCGGCTCGGACGCGGCGCCGCTGCCGCTGGTCAAGGGGCTGCTGCTGGGTGCCGTTCCGGAGGCGGTGTACGAGGAGCACGAGGTGCAGCTCGCCGTCGACGACACGCTGCTGATGTACACGGACGGTCTGATCGAACGCCGGGACCGGTCCGTCGAGGAGTCCCTCGCGCAGTTCCTGACGGTCGCGCGGGCGGTCCCGCCGACGCTGGACCAGCAGTTGGACCGCCTGCTCACGCACAGCAGGTCCGACACGGACGACGACACCTGCATCGTGGGCATCCGCGTGGCCTGAGGCACGGTCGGCCCCGGGGCGTGTGTCCGCGCTGACGGGGAACGCGGTTGCTCCGAACGATCGGGCAGACGTCTCGATCGTGGAGACGCAACGATCGGGGAGACGTCATGCCACCCGTCAGAGAGCGGTTGACGCGGACCGCCGCCGAGGTGTTCGGCTGGAGCGCGTTGCGGCCGGGGCAGCTGTCCGCGATGGAAGCGGTCGTGCGGGGGCGGGACACGCTGGCCGTCATGCCGACCGGCGCCGGGAAGTCGGCCGTGTACCAGGTGGCGGGGCTGCTGCTCCCGGGGCCCACGGTGGTGGTCTCGCCGCTCATCGCCCTGCAACGGGACCAGATCGCCGGCCTGCTGAGCCACGACGCCGCGCCGGAGGCCGTCGCGGTCAACTCCTCGCAGGCGGCCGGGGAGGTCGAGGCCGCCTGGGACGCGGTCCGCGAAGGCGACGCCGAGTTCCTGTTCCTCTCCCCCGAGCAGCTCGCCAAGGACGAGGTGGTCGAGCTGCTGGCCGAGGTCGCGCCCTCGCTGTTCGTCGTCGACGAGGCCCAGTGCGTCGCCGCCTGGGGCCACGACTTCCGTCCCGACTACCTGCGCCTGGCCCAGGCGATCCAGCGGGTGGGCCGGCCCCCGGTCCTCGCCCTGACCGCCACGGCCGCCCCACCGGTGCGCGAGGAGATCGTGGAGCGGCTCGACATGCGGGATCCCGCGCTGGTCGTGGCCGGTTTCGACCGGCCCAACATCGCGTTGGAGGTGCGCCGCTTCCTGGACGACGCCGACAAGCGCCGGGTGGTCGTGGAGCGCGCCGCGACGGAGCCCAAGCCGGGCATCGTCTACACCGCCACCCGCCGGGACGCCGAGGCGTACGCGGACGATCTCGCCGAGCTGGGCCTGGCCGCGGCTCCCTACCACGCCGGGCTGACGGCCGATGAGCGCTCCCTGGCGCACGACGCCTTCCTGGCCGGTGAGATCGACGTCGTGGTGGCCACCTCCGCCTTCGGCATGGGCATCGACAAGGAGGACGTACGGTTCGTACTGCACGCGTCCGTGCCCGGCTCGCTCGACGCCTACTACCAGGAGATCGGCCGTGCGGGCCGGGACGGCGGGCCGGCGGTCGCGGTGCTCCACTACCGGCCCGAGGACAGTGGCCTCCAACGCCTCTTCGCGACCCGCGCGCCGGACGAGGAGACCCTGGGCACGGTGGCCGAGCACCTCCATGAGCACGAGGGTCCCGTCGAGCCGGGCGCCCTCGCGAAGGAGACCGGGCTCTCGCGCCGACGCGTCACGGCGGCGGTCAATCTCCTGGAGCAGGCGGAGGCGGTGCGCACCGAGGACGACGGCCGGGTGCGCGCCGCCGACGGGACGACCGCCGAGGACGCGGCAGGGCGTGCGGCGGAAGAAGCCCGGTCACGCAGGAGGCTTGAGGAGTCGAGGCTGGCCATGATGCTGGGGTACGCCGAGACCACGGGCTGTCGCCGGCGCTTCCTGCTCGGCTACTTCGGTGAGCCGTACGACGCGCCGTGCGGGGCCTGCGACGTGTGCGCGACGCCCTCGGCGGACGACACCGTCGTCGAAGGGGTGGGGGACGCGGACGACGAGCCCTTCTCGCCTTCGACCGCTGCCCCCTTCGCGGCCGGGACCCGGGTGCGGCACGCGGAATGGGGCGAGGGCACGGTGATGAGTGAGGAGGGCGACCGGGTCACGGTGCTGTTCGAGTCCATGGGATACCGGACGCTGTCCCTCGCCGCGGTCACCGACAAGGGCCTCCTGACGGCGGTCGGCCAAGCGCCCGGCTGACGTGGGCCCGGCCTCAGTGGCGTGCCACCACGCGCAACGTGTCGACCGAGGGGTCGGCGGCGTCCGGGATCAGGACGCCGTGCTCGACTCCGCTGCGCAGGTAGTCGAGCACGGCGTCGGTGATGACCTCACCGGGAGCGATCACCGGCACCCCGGGCGGATAGGGGCTGATCATCTCCGCGGCGACACGGCCCGCCGCACGCCCGGCGGGAACGTGGTCGACCTCGGCGAAGAACGCCTCGCGTGGCGACATGGCCTGCTCCAGTTCGAGGTCCGAGGGGGCCGGCAGGCGTACCGGCGGCCTGCGTTCGATGGACTCGGCTCCCTCCGTGAGGGCGCGCAGGGCGTCGATGAGCGTCTTCTCCGTCTCGTCGTCGTCGGCGTGGGTGATCGACGCGCTGATCCGGCAGGTGTCGGAGCCGCCGACGTCCACGTGCAGTTCGGCCCGCAGCCACTCGGCGGCCTGCATGCCGCTGATGCCGAGCTCGCGCACGTCGATCACGATCTTCAGGGGGTCGAAGTCCGCGGCGAGTCCTTCCTCGACGATCTCCCGGCCCATGGGCCGCAGTCCCGGCAGGTCCTCGGCCGCCTGCCGGACGCGTTCCGCGCGGTGCAGCGCGGTCTCCAGCAGGTCGTGGCCGTGCTCGACCATCTGGCGGCGCCAGCCGTCCAGGGTCATGTGGATCAGCGACGACGCGCTGGTGGTGCCGAGCAGGTCCTCCCGCTGCTTGAGCGCCTCCGGCGAGACCCGGTCGTACTGGAGGTGGAAGACGGAGCTCTGCTCGATCGCCCCGCCCATCTTGTGGACGCTGGTGACCACCAGGTCCGCCTCGGCGTCCATGCCCCAGACGGGCAGCCCGGGGTGGAACGGCAGATGGGCGCCCCAGGCCTCGTCGAGGATGAGGGGGACACCGAACTCGTGGCACACCCGGGCCACGCCCCGGACGTCGGCGCAGGTCCCCCAGTCGGTGGGGGTGATCAGGAGCATGCCCTTGGCGTCCGGGTGCTCCTGGAGCATGCGGCGTACGTCGTCGGGCTCCGGCGGATGCGCGAGGTGCCGTTCGCGGTCGAACTTGGGGTGGACCCAGATCGGTTCGACGCCGTTGACGACGACGCCCGAGATCACGGACTTGTGCGCGTTGCGCGACAGCAGCAGCTTCTCCCCCGGCCCGGCCACGGCCAGCATCGCGGTCTTCACGGACAGGGAGCTGCCGCAGGTGGAGAAGAACGCCTGCTCGGCGCCGACCGCGTCCGCCATCAGGTCCTGTGCCTGACCGAGCACGCCCTGGGACTGCCGACGGTCGTCGAGACCGTTGAGGGACAGGACGTCGGAGCGGAACACGTCGATCCCCATGATCTCCGCCACCCGCGGGTCCACACCGCGGCCCTGCTTGTGGCCGGGTGGCCCGAAGACCACGTCTCCGCGACGCCGGAACTCCTCCAGCGCCTCCAGCACGGGCGCCCGCGAGTGGTCCATGGGTTCCTCCCAGGTCCGTACGGCCCGGTCCAGGTGCCGAAGCAGGCCTACGACCCTTCGGTATGCACTCCGGGTTGACCGGCGGCCACCCGCCCAAACGCCCGGCAGGGCCCGCGCGGGTCAGAAGGGGCGCAGGTGGCGCTCCATCCAGTCCCCGGCGGCCCGGCGGAACAGGCGGCGGTTCTCCGCACGCAGGAAGTCGTGCCCCTCGTCGCGCAGGACGAGGAGCTCGGCGGGGACCCCGCGCTCCCGGGCGGCCCGCACGAACTGCTCCGACTCCCCCGGCGGCACGTTGGTGTCGTGCTCGCCGTGCACGGCGAGCAGCGGGGCCCGCAGCGCGTCGATGCGGCTCATCGGCGACAGGGCGCGCAGCAGCTCGCGGTCGCGGTCGGGGTGGCCGTACTTGTGCGCCGCCGACTCCGCGATCCAGGGCTCGGTTCCGGCGAAGAAGGTCAGCAGGTCGGACATGCCGCAGACGGCGACACCGGTGCGGAAGAGGTCCGGGTGCCACACGAGGGAGGCGAAGGTGAGGTAGCCGCCGTAGGAGCGCCCCATCACCGCCAGCCGGGTCGGGTCGGCGGGGCCCTCCGTGACGGCGTGCGCGGCGCAGTCCGCGACGTCGTCGAGCGCGGCGAATCGGCCGGTGCCGAGGTCGGCGTCGACGAAGGACCGGCCGTGTCCGCCGGAGCCTCGGACGTCGGGGGCGAAGACGTCCAGTCCGCGCCCGAGGAGTTCGTGGTAGAGCGGGTCGAACACCGGGCGTTCCTGGTCCTCGGGGCCGCCGTGCAGATGGACCACACAGGGGGCGGGCTCGTGCGGGGCGCGTCCCGGGGCGCGGTAGTACCAGCCGCCGAGCGGGAGGCCGTCCCGCGCGGTGAGGCGCGTGAGGACCGGGCGTACGGGCGGGCGGCCAGGCGGGACGGTGTCCTCGTCCCGGGCGGACCAAGGGGTGCGTACCAGGGACACGCCTTCGTGGGCCCACCACACACCCGGTCGGCGCTGGGAGCCGGACAGTGCGAGAAGCAGCCGTCCCGCCCCGGCCGCCGTGATCCGCGTGACGACCTCGTGGGGCAGCGGTACCGGCCGGGGCGGTCCGGTGGTGTCGGGGGCGCCGGGTCGGGCGGAGGTCTCGACGACGTCGAGTTCGCTGGCGCCCCGCACGTTCCAGGCGAGCACGGCCGTCCGGCCGTCGTGGGCCAGCTTCAGCAGGTCGAGGTCGCTGTCGGCGCGTTCGGCGACGACGCTCGTGCCGAGCGCCGTGCCGTCGGCGTCGAGCGCGACGGCGAACAGGGCCGCGTGCTCGCGTCCGGCGTCGCTGCGCAGCCACAGGGTCCGTCCGTCGGGCGAGAACCGGCCGATCCACTGGTCTCCGTCGGCGACCGGAAGGGTGAAGGTGGTGGCGGTGTCGGCCACGCGCCGGACGACCGCCTCCCGGCGCCCGCGCGGCCCCCGGCGCAGCAGTGCGAGACGGCCGTCGGCGGTCAGATCGCACACACGGAGGGTGGGCGCGTCCGGTTCCGTGGCGAGCAGGACGGGCGAGGCCAGGCCGTCGGGATCGATCAGGTAGGCGGACAGACCCGCGCCGGTCCGGGCCGCCGGTGCGCCGCCCGGTCCCAGGGCGTAGGCCGTGGTGCCGAGGCCGCCGGGTCCCACGGCGTACGCGGTGGTGCCGAGCAGGATCGCCCTGCCGTCCCGGGCGGTCCAGTGGGCCGGTGCGGGGTCCGGCGGCTGCCACAGGCCGTCCCGCTGGGCGCGGGAGGCGGCCGGTGCGGCCAGGGTGACGGCGACGGCCGAGCCGTCGTGGGCCCAGCAGCCGAGGTAGGCGGAGGTGTCCGGGTCGGCACCGGCCAGCAGACGGCGGCCGGTGCCGTCGGGCCGCACGCACAGCACTCGTGTGTGCTCGCCGCCGCCCGGGGCGGTGGTGTACGCGATCCAGCGGCCGTCGGGCGACCAGGACACCTCCTTCACCGGGTCCGGGGAGGAGTCGAGCAGCCGGACGCCTTCTCCGTCCACGGGCCCGGCCCAGAGCTGGGGGACACCGCCCCGGTCGCAGATGAAGGCCGCCTCGGTGCCGTCGGGGTCGGCGGAGGGGTACCAGCAGCCGTGGGCGCGCAGCCGGGTCACGGCGTCCCGAGGACCTTCCGCCTCCGGCAACGGCACGGGGGCGGGGGCCGCGGCATGGGGGGTCTCCCGTGGCTCCGGTGAGGCGGGCTCCTGGGCCGGTGGGGGCGGGGTCCGGGTCTCGGACGCCCCCGGCGCCGTCCCGGTCGTGGCCTCGCCGGTCACGTGATGCCGTGCTTCTGGAGCCATATCTCCAGCAGCGCCACCTGCCACAGGGCGTTGGCGCCCCGTTTGGTCCGGTGCTCGTCGGGCGCCGCCAGGAGTTCGGCCACGTACGACTCCTGGAAGATTCCCCGCCTTCTCGCCTCGGGGGCCGCGAGCGCCTCGCGCACCCGGTCCAGGACGGGGCCCGCCATGTGCCGGATGGCGGGGACGGGGAAGTAGCCCTTGGGCCGGTCGACGACGTCCCGCGGCAGGAGCTTGCGGCCGGCTTCCTTGAGCACGCCCTTGCCGTCGTCGGCGAGCTTGAGTTCGGGCGGACAGGCCGCGGCCAGTTCCACCAGTTCGTGGTCGAGGAAGGGCACCCGGGCCTCCAGTCCCCAGGCCATGGTCATGTTGTCGACCCGCTTGACGGGGTCGTCGACGAGCATGACGTGCGTGTCCAGGCGCAGCGCCGCGTCCAGGGCGGTCTCCGCGCCGGGGCGTGCCATGTGGTCCTTGACGAAACGGCCCGACACGTCGTCCGGGGGCAGCAGGTGCGGCTGGAGGATCCCCGCGAGGTCGGCGTGGGGGCGGTCGAAGTACGTCTCGGCGTACCGCTGCGGCTCCTCCTCGCGCGGGACGGCGGCCAGCTCCGGATACCAGTGGTACCCGGCGAACACCTCGTCGGCGCCCTGTCCGCTCTGGACGACCTTCACCTCCTTGGAGACCTGCTCGGACAGCAGGTGGAAGGCGACCACGTCGTGGCTGATCATCGGCTCGCTCATCGCGGCGACGGCGTCGTCCAGGGCGTTCGAGACCCGCTCCGAGGGCACCAACATGCGGCGGTGGTCGGTGCCGAACTCGCGGGCGACCAGGTCCGAGTAGCGGAACTCGTCGCCCTGCTCCCCTCCCTCGCTCTCGAAGCCCACGCTGAACGTCTTCAGGTCCCGCTGGCCCTCGTCGGCGAGCAGGGCGACGATCAGGCTCGAGTCCAGGCCGCCGGAGAGCAGGACGCCGACCGGCACGTCGGAGACCATGCGGCGGCGTACGGCCGTGCGCAGCGCGTCCAGGACGGCGTCCCGCCACTCGTCGGGCTCCATCTCCGCGTACTCGGCACGCCGGGTGTACGAAGGCTGCCAGTAGGAGTGGTCCTGGTGGCTGCCGTCGGGCTCGACCACCCGGACGGTGGCCGGCGGCAGTTTGCGCACCCCGGTGAGCACGGTGTGCGGCGCGGCGACGGTGGCGTGCCAGCTCAGGTACTGGTGGAGGGCTACCGGGTCGATGGAGGTGTCCACGTCCCCGGCGGCCAGCAGGGCGGGCAGGGAGGAGGCGAACCGCAGCCGGCCGGGCCCGGGCGCCAGATACAGGGGCTTGATCCCCAGCCGGTCGCGGCCCAGCACGAGACGGCCGGTGCGGTGCTCGACGAGCGCGAAGGCGAACATGCCGTAGAACCGCTCCACACAGGCGGTTCCCCACTGGCGGTACGCGTGCAGCACGACCTCGGTGTCGGAGGTCGACACGAATCGGTGCCCGAGCCGCTGGAGCTCTTCGCGCAGCTCACGGTAGTTGTAGACGCAGCCGTTGAAGACGCCGGTGATCTCGTCGTCGGCATCGGTCATCGGCTGCGCACCGGAGTCGGACAGGTCGATGATCTTCAGCCGCCGGTGCCCCAGCGCCACCGCGCCCCTCGTCCAGATGCCCTGGCCGTCGGGTCCTCGGGCGGCGAGCCGGTCGCTCATGCGCTCGACGGCCGCGAGGTCGGGTCGTCCGCCGTCGAAGCGGATCTCACCGCTCAGTCCGCACATGAGGCGCCGCCCCCTTTCCGGGAGCCCTCGGTCACGAGCGGGGACGGAGCTTCCGGGCCGCGCCTGCCGGTCGCGACCCGGACGGAAGAGCTGGACATCGACGAAAACCTCTCCTGGGAGTCGGTCGGGTGGAAGACATGGCAGAGGGCGACGTCAGCCGCCGAGGACCTCCGGCGTGCCGGAACCGGTCCCGCCCTTGACACCGGAACCGGTCCCGCCCCGGACGGCGCGCTGGACCTTCCGGCGGGCGAGAGCGGTCCGCCCGCGGTGCCGCCGTGCGCCACGGGTCTCCGCGATCAGCAGGTCGGTGCAGGCCAGCAGGTCCTCCTCGCGGGCCTTGCGGCGCATGCGCTCGGCGGCGCTGCCGTCCGCCAGAGCGCCCTCGGTCAGATCACGGACGGTCTGCCAGTCGCCGTGGGCCTCCAGCGCCGGACGCAACCGGGCCAGCAGTGCGCGCACGACCTCGGCGGCGGGCGCCTCCCGGTGTGTCCTGGGATCCACCAGGGCGCCCTCCAGGCCGGACCTGGCGGCTCGCCAGGACGCGCCGCGCAGCCATTCGTGACGGCCGTCGCACACCGCCGCCCCCGCCGCGCGGAGTTCGAGGGCCTCGGTCACCAGGGCGCGGAACAGGCCGGCGACGAGCACGACGGTCTCCACGCGCGGACAGGCGTCGCAGATACGCAGCTCCAGGGTCCGCAGGTGCGAGGAGGGGCGGACGTCGTAGTAGATCATCCCAGGGTCGCTGATGACGCCGGTCCGGACGAGGTCGTCCACAGCGGCGTCGTAGTCGCCCGCGCTCTTGAAGCAGCCGACGGGACCCGCGGTCGGCCAGCGCTGCCAGAGCAGGGTGCGCCAGCTGGCATAGCCGGTGTCGGACCCCTGCCAGAACGGTGAGCTGGCGGACAGCGCCAGCAGCGGGGGCAGCCAGGGGGAGAGCGTGCACATCACGCCCACGGCCGTGTCCCGGTCCGGTATGTCGACATGGACCTGGGCGCCGCAGATGAGCTGTTCGTCGGCCACCCGGCGGTACTCCTCGACCATGTGGTGATAGCGGGCGTCCGCGGTGGGGTGCCCGGAGGCGGCCGGCGCGAGGGGTGCCGTGCCCGCGGCCGCCACCGCGAGCCCCAGCGAGGCGGCGGCCGCGTCGAGCCGCCGTCTGGTTCTCGCCAGGTCGGAGTACAGGCCCGCCAAAGACACGTGCACTCCGCTGTTCGACTCCACGGCGGACTGGTGCAGCTCCGTGGTGAAGGTGCGCCGGGGAAGCCGGCGCAGGACCGCGTCGGCGCGTGGCACGAGCAGTCCGCTTTCCACTTCCAGGATGTGGAACTCCTCCTCTACACCGATGCGCATGGCCACGTTCGCTCCTTGGGGTGTCGCCGAAGGTCCCGCCAGTCCAGAGTGACCCCCAAGTGCCCACGAGAGCGACCGGTAAGCACCGCTTTGCGCGTTTGAAGAAGCTTGCCCTCAGATGAGCGGGCATGTCGGTCAGTCGTCGGTGGCCCTGGAGACCAGGGCTCCGTACGCCGGCTGCAAGGCGTCCGCCCCTGCCAGAGCCGTCGCCGCACCCATCGCGACACGGGTCGCGCGGGGCCACAGCAGCTGACCGGCGGTCAAGGCGGACGCCACCCACACACTCATGCAGAAGGGGCAGGTCATCAGCTCGCCCACGGTGTCCCTGCCGGTCTCGGGCCGGGCTTCCTCGTGCAGTTCGGCGGGGCCCTGCGGACCGACGTACGTCGTGAAGGGGGCGCGCAGCGGACTGGTCACCGAGGCCTTGCTGATCAGCCGACTGAGCCGGAAGGTGGCCACCGAGGTCAGGAGCACGTCCCAGGGCTGCGGCCGGTCCGGCAGGGGGCGCCCGCGCGGCCGTACCACGGTGGCCCAGCTCGCTGTGCAGGCGCCGAACGCCGTCATGGCCGCGAGACAGCCGCGCAGCGGCCGGTCGTGCCTGCCCGCGCAGCTGCGGCCCGGGAAGGCCTGGGCCCGTCGGCCGAGGCGGCGGTCAGTGGATGTGCTCATGGCCTGCCTCACTCGGTTCCCCGGCCTCATCCTCTTCCGCGCCATGGGCGCGCAGGCGCACCTCGACCTGCCCGTCGACGACCCGTGCTTCGAAGGCGGGCTGGGGCGCGACGGCCGGCCCGCGCACGTTCAGACCGTCCGAGAGACGGAAGACGCTGCCGTGCCAGGGGCACTGGACGCAGCCGTCGGACACCGTCCCCTCGGACAGCGGCCCCGCGAGGTGACTGCATTGGTCTGCCAGCGCGTGGATCGCCCCGTCGGTCCCGCGGAGCACCATCACGGGCACGTCGTCCACACTGCGCCGCACGGGCAGGCCGGGCGGGAGGTCGTCCAGCGCTCCGATCCGGTGCCAGCCCTCCGTGACGAGGTGGGGTACGGCCTCGGCGTGGTTGGCGCCGGCGGCCTGTCGGTAGGCCAGGTGACCGCCCAGCAGACCGCCCGCCCCGACCGCCGTGAGTCCCAGGAAGCCGAGGGTGCGGCCCGCTCGGGTCCGACCGGTGGCCCGGCAGCCGAGGGAGGCCGAGTAGAGGGTGACGGCTGCCGTGTTGGACAGGGCGTGCACCAGTCCCACGCGTTTCTGCGGCGGGTTCAGTTCCGCCCAGTCGACGGCGCCCGTCAGCGCCGCGGGGGCGGCCGCCGCCAGACCCAGGCCCACCAGCAGGCCCGCCTCACGAGGGCGGTCCTTGCGGAGGTCCAGGACCGCCGCGGACAGCCAGCTGCCGATCGGCACCTGTACCAGCAGTGGGTGGACGGGATGCCCCAGCCACGTGCCGTGCAACACGTCCCGGGCCCGCCCCAGCGGCAGGGACCGGATCCCCGCCCCGAGGGTGTCGGCCACCGGGTCGAGTCGGGGCTCCCGCTCCAGACGGGCCAGCAGCCTGAGGAGCCGGTTCTCCCGTGTCCGTGGATGACGTCGTCGCGCGCTCATGGGCTGCCGGGTCTCCCTCCGCACGTGCCGCAAACGGAGGACGGGGAGTTCGGACGTCCGAGCGGCGCGACCCAGCCCGTGCCTCAGGGCTTGGACAGTGCGTGGCGCCCGGGACTGCCGGAGAACGCGGCGCGGTGGGAGGGCCGGCTCGCGTCGGCGGGTTCCAGTTGCCGCAGCCACCGCCAGGCCATGGCCAGCAGTGCGGCGAAGACGGCCAGGAGCAGCACGGAGGTCCACATGGGCCGGCTGCCGGGGGCGTCCCACGTCGTCCAGGCCGAGGATGCCGCCCACAGGGCGACGCCGGCCGCGTAGAAGTTCCGCATGCGGCGCAGCTGCCTCGCGGCACGAGCCGCCACGGGGTCGTCAGTGTGTGTCATGCGGGGCCGTGTACCCCGATCCAGGAGGTCCACCGCACGGCCCGAAGGCCCGCCGGCTCAGCGACGGACGCGGTAGCGGATGTGCGTGGCCTCCGGCGTGTCGATCACCCGGACGATCTCCAACTCGATCTGCGACGGCAACACGTCGAACAGGCGACGGCCGTCACCGAGCAGCACCGGGATCTGATGGATCTGCACCTCGTCCAGCACCCCGGCCTCGAGCGCCCGTTGCGCCGTGTACGCGCCACGCACCTGCACGTCCTTGTCCCCGGCGGCGGCCTTGGCCTGGGCCATCGCGCTCGCGATCCCGTCGGTCACGTAGGTCACCAGCGGATAGCCCCAGCGGGCGGCGGGGCCGGGCGGGCGGTGACTGGGCACGAAGATCGGGAGACCACCGTGATCACCGCCCCAGTGGTCCATGAGCTCGGCGGTGCGTCGTCCCGCGAGCACCGCACCGGCCGCGTTCCACTCTTCCTGGAACTGCGCGACCGGCCCCGACGACAGGTCGGCCCACTTGTGGAGCCGTTCGCCGTCGTCGCCGCCGAGAAAATCGTGTGGATCGGCGATGTACCCGTCGAGTGACATCGACATGTCGAGCACGGATGTGGACACTTCGGCCTCCTGCGGTTTGTTGATCCAGACCGGTTCAACTGTGCTGTAGACCGGGGACGGCGGCATTACTCATCGGAAGCATCCGAACCCGGCCGGGACTTCAGGGCGCGACGACCTGGGCAGGCCTGCGAAGGCTTCCGCGCTTCTCCGATGAACCGCCGACGAATTCTGGCTTGCCCGCTGGTCAGGACCTGGTCAGGGATGCGGTGCACGGGGGTCCGGGCTGCTTAGCATCGTCAGCGCGACCCACGTACCCCCCGCATCTCGTACGACCCAATGGAGCCCCGGCGTGCCCCCACCCGAGCCCGGCGCCGTGATCACCCCGCCCTTCCGGCGACGCCCCGTCCTGCTCGCCGCCGGCGCCCTGCTCACCGCGGGCGCGGTGACGGCGGGCGTCCTGATCGCCAGGGACGCCGGTGCGGGCCGGGACGCGCGGCCGGTCGCCGCGGACGGCCTGCGCCACACCACGGTCGAGATCGGCACCAGCGGCTGCGGTCGGGGCTGGACCCGCCCCACCGCGGGACGCCAGGTGTTCGACCTGCGCAACACCTCCGCCACGGCGGCCGAGGCGTACCTCGTCGACGCCCGGACCGGCGCCGTCCTCGGCGAGGTCGAGGGCCTCGGCCCCGGCACCACCCGGCCGCTCCAGGTCACCCTCGGAGACGGCTCCTACGCCTTCACCTGTCTGCCCGACGACGCCGACGCCGTCACCGGACCTCCCGTGCGGATCACCGGTGGCGGGAAGGTCAGGAGCGGTCCGGCCGCCGTGCCCGTGACCCAGCAGGAGCTGATCCCGCCCACCCTCGCCTACCAGAGGTGGATCGGGGCCCGCACGGTCGAACTGGCCCGCAGGACCGACGTGTTGCGGGCCGCCGTCGACCGCGGCGACCTGGCCTCGGCGCGTGCCGCCTGGCTGCCCGCGCACCTGGTGTACGAGCGGATGGGCGCCGCCTACGGCACCTTCGGGGACGCCGACGCGGCGATCAACGGGACCACCGCGGGGCTGTCCGGCGGGGTGCGTGACCCGGGCTTCGCCGGGTTCCACCGGGTCGAGTACGGGCTGTGGCACGGTGAGTCCGCGAGCAGCCTGCGCGGACCGGCCGACCGGCTCGCCGGGGCCGTGCACGCGTTGCGGGACAGTTGGCCCGCCCGGCGGATGGACCCGGCGGACATCGGCCTGCGGGCGCACGAGATCCTGGAGAACACCGTGCAGTTCGAACTGACCGGCCGAACGGACTACGGCAGCGGCACCAACCTCGCCACCGCCCGCGCCAACCTCGAAGGGACCCGGGCCCTGCTCGGCTATCTGCGCCCGCTGCTGCGGACCCGCGCCACCGGCCTGACCGGGATCGACACCTGGATGAACCGCGCCCGGCACACCCTCGACGCCTTCGACCACGACGGCCGCTGGACCCCGCTCTCCCGACTGACCCGCGCCCAGCGGGAGAAGGTCGACGCCGACCTGGGCGAACTCGTGGAGCGGCTGGCCGATGTCGCCGCCCTCACCGACGTACGGAGGACCGCGTGAACCGCGGAGACCAGGTGGGCCGCAGGGGATTCCTGGCGGGAGCGGCCGCGGTGGCGGGCACGGGCGTCGTGGCGGGCACCGGGTTGGTGGCCGGCACGGGCCCGGTGGCGGACGCCGCTGCCGAGAGCAGTGCGGACACCCCGGCGAGCGTGCCCTTCCACGGTGTTCACCAAGCCGGCATCCTCACCCCGGCCCAGCGCGCCACGGCCTTCGTCTCCTTCGACGCCACCGCGGACGGCCGCGCCGAACTGACCGACCTGCTGCGCACGATCACGGAACGGGCCCGCTTCCTCACCACCGGCGGCATCCCGGACTCGCCCGGCATCACCGCCCCGCCCGCCGACTCGGGCACCCTCGGGCCGGAGATCCCCGCCGACCGGCTGACCGTCACGGTCGGCGTCGGTGCCTCGCTCTTCGACGAGCGCTACGGTCTCGCCGCCCGCAGGCCGCACCGGCTCACCGCGATGCCGTCCTTCCCCGACGACGACCTCGACGCCGACTGGTGCCACGGCGACATCGGCGTGCAGCTGTGCGCGGACAACACCGACACCGTGCTGCACGCCCTGCGCGACCTCGCCCGGCACACCCGCGGCGGCATGCAGGTGCGCTGGCGCATGGACGGCTTCGTGAGCCCCTCCCGCCCCTCCGGTGCGCCCCGCAACCACTTCGGCTTCAAGGACGGCATCGCCAACCCCGAGGTGACCGACGGCCGGGCGATGGACCGCCTGGTGTGGGTGGGCGCGGACGGCGGCGAGCCGGACTGGGCGGTCGGCGGCAGCTACCAGGTCGTACGGCTGATCCGGATGCTGGTGGAGTTCTGGGACCGCGTCTCGATCACCGAGCAGGAACGGATGTTCGGCCGCGCCCGGGACACGGGTGCTCCGCTGGACGGCCGGCACGAGAACGACGCACCCCGGTACACGCAGGATCCGCAGGGCGACGTGATCCCGCTGGACAGTCACATCCGGCTCGCCAACCCGCGCACCAGCGCCACCGAGGGGCAGCGCATCCTGCGCCGGGGCTACAACTACGACCGGGGCACGGACCGCAACGGCAACCTCGACATGGGGCTGCTGTTCTGCTGCTACCAGCAGGATGTGGCCCAGCAGTTCGAGACCGTGCAGAAGCGGCTGGCCGGTGAGCCGCTGGTCGACTACGTCACGCCGTTCGGGGGCGGCTACTTCTTCGCGCTGCCCGGAGTGCGCGACGCGTCCGACTGGCTGGGACGCTCACTCATGGCCTGATACGAACCAGCCGATAACCGTCAAGAACGGCTCAAAATCCCATGAAGTATTCCTGACCGAACATTCGCTCACACGTCATTGCCCCTCCCCTGAGCCGCCGTCACCGTGCCGGAGGGTTCCGGCAGCAGCCCCTTCCCCGTGCTCCCCGGAAAGGCGAGACAGCATGATCGGCTCGATCACAGCAAGAACCGTGGGCGCCCTGCTCGGCGCGGCCGCCCTCGCGGCGGCGGGCGCCGTGCCCGCCACGGCGGCCTCCGCACACCACCGCCCTCCGGCCGCGCGGACCGCGACGCCGATCAAACACATGGTGGTCATCTACGACGAGAACATCTCCTTCGACCACTACTTCGCCACCTACCCCGGGGCGGCGAACACCGACGGCACGAAGTTCACCGCGGCCAAGCACACCCCGAAGGCGAACAACCTTCTCACCGCCGGTCTGCTGAAGAAGAACCCGAACCTGTACGCCCCGAAGCGGCTGGCGAGTTCGCAGGCGATGACCTGCGACCAGAACCACTCCTACGGTCCCGAGCAGTACGCGGCGGACGGCGGCAAGGCCGACAAGTACGTCGAGAACACCGAGGTCAACAAGTGCACCGGGCTGTTCGGCGAGCCCGGCCTGGTGATGGACTACTACGACGGGAACACCGTCACCGCGCTGTGGAACTACGCCCAGCACTACTCCCTCAACGACCGCTCCTTCAGCTCGGTCTACGGCCCTTCCACGCCCGGCGCCCTCAACCTGGTCTCCGGTCAGACGCACGGCGTGATCTCCGTGGACCCGTCCACCGGCACCGAGCACCCCAAGCAGACGGCCACCCCCGACCCGTACGCCGTGCTCTCGCCGAACGCCAAGGGCGTCGGCACGCTCGTCAACGACCCCGACCCGGCCTACGACGACTGCGCCGGCAAGGACCACACCAGCACCGGCGCGCTCGCCTCCATGCAGGGCAGGAACATCGGTGACCTGCTCAACTCCAAGGGGGTGAGCTGGGGTTGGTTCCAGGGCGGCTTCCGGCCCAGCACCGCCTGGGACGGCAAGCAGGGCGACTACGCCAAGTGCGACACCTCCCACACCAACGTGGGCGGCGCGGCGGCCGTCGACTACAGCCCGCACCACAACCCGTTCGCCTACTACGCCTCGACGGCGAACCCGCACCACCTCGCCCCGAAGAGCCTCGCCGAGATCGGCCACAGGGGGCGCGCCAACCACAACTACGACCTGAGCGACTTCGACGCCGCGCTCAAGACAGGAAACCTGCCCGCCGTCAGCTTCCTGAAGGCCGGTGAGTACCAGGACGGCCACGCCGGCTACTCGGACCCGATCGACGAGCAGCACTTCCTGGTCAAGGAGATCAACGCCCTCCAGAAGTCCCCGGAGTGGAAGTCCACCGCGGTCGTGATCGCCTACGACGACTCCGACGGCTGGTACGACCACGTCACCTCGAAGGTCCTCAACGGCTCCGAGGACACCACCGTCGGTTCCAACGGCAAGGCCCTCGACAGCCCCGCCTGCCAGTCGGGCCCCGCGGCCGCGCGGGGCTACGCGGACCGCTGCGGCCCGGGCACCCGGCAGCCGCTGCTGGTCGTCTCCCCCTACAGCAGGGTGAACGCCATCGACCACACCGCCACCGAGCAGGCGTCGATCACCCGGTTCATCGAGGACAACTGGCACACCGGCAGGATCGGTGACGGCTCGTTCGACCAGCGAGCGGGCAGCCTGGCCGGCATGTTCGACTTCCGGCACCCCAACGACAAGCAGGTACTGCTCAACGCCGACGGCTCGGTCAGGTCGGTGCAGCGGATCCCGCACTACGCCCGGGCGGTCTCGGCCCCGTCCGGCGGGAAGCCGTACGCGCCCTACGCCGCCGACCTCAAGGCGCAGGACCTCGCCGACACCGACAGCACCTCGCCGGCTCTGCCGATCTCCCTGGCGGCCGGTCTGGTGACCGCTGTCGCCACGACCACGGTGCTGACCGTGCGCCGTCGCAGGACGCGCACCGCGACGCACTGAGCCGTCGCAGGGCACGACAGCGGGGACAGCGCCCCTCACCCGGTTCTAGGAGCTGGGTGAGGGGCGCTCCGGTCGTGTCATGGCCCAGCGGATGGTCCGGGTCAGCACCTGGCCGGTGGGGTGCACCGCCACGGTCTCGACGAGGGGCAGCCGGGGCAGCCACAGCATGGGACGGGCCCACGCGGGGAGCAGGGTGACAGCGTTGGCGGCGAGGCCGCCGTAGAACGGTCGGACCGCGAGCGGCAGCGGGGGCCGCAGGAGCAGGTACCGGGCGGCGGAGCGGGCCTCGGGCGTGGCGCGCAGTTCTGGGAGGTAGGCGGTGAGCCGTTCGGACAGTTCACGGCGGTCGCGGGGCGGGTCCACGACGCCCAGTGCCTCGGCGACGCGCGCGGTGTCGGCGACGTAGGCGTCGTAGCCGGTGGTGTCGAGCGGACGGGCTCCGTAGCGTTCGTGGGCGCGCAGGAAGCTGTCCGTCTCGGCGGCGTGCACCCAGCCGAGCAGATGCGGGTCGGCCGCGTGGTAGGGCACTCCCCCGGCCGTGGTCCCGCGGATCCGCTCGTGGATGGCGCGGACCTGGTCGACGGCCCGCTGCGCGTCCTCGGCGGTGCCGTAGGTCGTCACCGCCAGGAAGGTGCTGGTGCGCTGGAGGCGGCCCCAAGGGTCGCCCCGGAAGCCGGAGTGACCGGCCACCGCGGCCATGGCGAGCGGGTGCAGGGACTGGAGGAGAAGCGCCCCGAGCCCGCCGATGAACATCGAGGCGTCGCCGTGGACCGTGCGGATTGGGCGGTCCGGTGCGAACCAGCGCGGTCCGGGGGTGTCGTGGATGCGGGCGCGGTTCGCCGGCCCTTCGGGGCCCGCGACACGGCTGAACAGGGCGTGTCCCAGCTGTTCCCGGACTGCGATCAGCATGCTCGGCCTCCCCCGCCCTACCGCTCGGCGGGCGCGCGCCGGGGATCCCGGTCCGAGGCGGGCCACACATAGGGCAGGTCGTCGGGTGTTCCGGGGAACCGTTCGGCGTACGTCTGCGGGTCCTTGCGGACGAGTGCCGAGCGGTGGCTCTCGTGGAAGGCCCGGTCGCCGAGCCAGGGCGGCACTTCGCCGTCGGCGGTCAGCTGGATCTGGTCGCGCACCTCGGTGCCGGGCCGGAGCGCGGGCAGTCCGGCGAGCAGCGAGGCGGCGCAGCTGTCCGGGTGCCCCTGCTCGCGCCAGACCCGGCAGACCTCCAGGCCGTACCGCACGAGGGCCTCCTCGTACCCGGTCCACATCCGTACGGCGGGGTGGTTGCGCCAGCCGTATCCGGGGACGGTCAGTCCGCGCAGGACCTGGAGGGCCTCGACCCGCTGCTTGCCCAGCCGGCGCGGGTCCAGCAGCAGGGCCGACTCCCGGAAGTCCGGGGCGGGCAGGAACGTCTGCATCCGGCCCGGCTCACTTCCTGCGCAGCGAGGACGGCTTGTGGACCGCCGTCCTGCCGGACTTGGCGCTGCGCACCTCGTACTGCGGGTCGTCGGGCGAGGCGTCCACGGTGCGGCCGGCGGCTTCGGTGCGTCGGGTGATCTTCCGTTCGACCTTGCCCTCGGCGGTGCCGCCGTGGCTGCTCCAGGTGACCTCGTCGCCCCGGGTGAGCCTCTTGCCCTGGGACCTGTCGTCCTTCTTCTTCGTCATGGTGGTTCCTCCGTCCCTGGCCGTGCGGGTCGGGGTGGTGTGTCTGCTGCTCCCTTGTCCTTCCTCCCGGACGCGGGGTTCGGATGCGCGCCGGTGCGGGCCGTGCGGCGGTCAGCCGCGGCGTCCGAGCCCCTGCCGGCCCACGGTGGCGAGGACCACCGCCGCCGCGCCGGTGCCCAGGACGGCGCCGGCGACCACATCGCCCGGATAGTGCACTCCGGTGTGGATCCGCGAGTACCCCACCGCGCAGGCCAGCAGCCCGAGCGGCACCGTGACGACCGGCAGGGCGGGACCCACGGCCGCGGCGAACGCGACCGCGGACGCGGTGTGCCCCGACGGGAAGGACGCGGACTCCGGCATGGGCACGTGCCGACCGGGGAACGGCGAGTCCACGGCGCGGTGCGGACGCGGCCGTCGCACCAGGCGCTTGCCGAGCAGGTTCGCGCTCGCGGAGGCGACCCCGATGGCCGCGACCCCGAGCCCGGCGGCGCGCCGGGGCCGGCCGGGGAACAGCGCGAGCAGTCCGGCGATCGTGAACGAGATCTTGGAGTGGTCCGCCGCCGCGGACAGCCGGCGCAGGGCATGGTCGAGGGCCGGCGTCTGCGTGACGGTCACCGCCTCGTACAGCGCCCGGTCGAGCGCGGCCAGATCGCGCAACAGGTCCCGGGCGACTCGCTGGTCCCACTGGGGTCGGTCAAGCATGGCTCTGCTCCTGGTTCTCGTCGGTCGGAAGAGAGGTCCGGCCGAGGGCCAGCCGGACGACACGGCGCCAGTCCACCGAGGGGGCGGTGTACGGCGCTCCGGGGCGGTGCCGGGGCACCCGCAACCGCAGGACTCCCGGCCGTACGGTGCACACGACGGGCGTGGGCAGCATCAGCGCCTCCCCGTCCACGGCCACCGGGATCGACTCGGCGTCGGCCTCCACGGTCACGCGCCGGGAGGTCAGGGTGGTGATACCGCTGGCCTTCTCACCCCGTAGCGCCAGTTCGGCGGCCTGTGCGGCGCTCCCTATCCGGATCGCGACCACACCGAGTTCGCCGCCGTCGAGGCGTGGCCTGCGCCCGGCGCCCAGGGGGTCGGCCAGCGCGTAGGGGTTGTTGCTCACCAGCAGGGCCTGCGGCTCCTCCAGCTGCTGGTCCTCCACCCGGGCCGTCAGCCGCGCCCCAGCCTCGCCACCCAGCAGGTCGGGCAGGCGTTCGAGGGCGGTGGCCGCTTTGGCGTCCCGGTACTCGGGGCTCTGCACGATCTCGGCGTACGTCCCGAAGGAGACCGTGTTGACGAACGGCCGCCCGGCCACGTCACCCAGGTCGACCCGGATCTCCACGCCGTGCGTGAGGGCGGCCAGGCCGGCGGCCGGGTCGTCGCGGTCCAGGCCCAGGTCCATCGCGAAGTGGTTGCGGGTACCGGCGGACAGCACCATGAACGGCAGCCCGTGCTCGACGGCCACCGCCGCCACCAGGGCCTGGGTGCCGTCGCCGCCCGCCACACCGAGCAGGTCCGCGCCCTCGGCGACGGCCTGGCGGGCCAGTGCCGCCGGATCGGGGTCGCTGTCGAGGTCGAGCACGATCACCCTGGCGCCCAGCGCCTCGGCGCGCGCCACCAGCCCGTGCTCGCCGACCTTGCCTCCGCCCGACCGGGGATTCATGATCAGTACGGGTCTGCGCGGGGGCCGGACCGACCGGGACCGCCTGCCTCTCGGAGAGCGGAGCCGGCGCAGCGCGCTGCGGGCACTGGCCAGCGCGGCCGCCCACAGTCCGAGTGCCACGGCGGCGTACGGCCACAGGCCGGAGACCGCGTACAGCACCAGGACGGCGATCGGCGCCGCCAACGCCAGCAGGGCGCCGCACACCCGGGCGATGCCCCGGTGCGCCACCGCCCACCACAGACCCGCTCCGGCCACGGCGATGCCGACGAGGCCGAGCAGCAGCAGGAGCCAGTGGCCCGCCGCCACCACCGCCGCGACCACTCCCGCCAGACAGAGCAGCGCGAGCCGTGCGAGGTTCTGCGCCTCGAAGCGGGAGCCGTCGGGCACGGCCTCGTCGTTCGCTCTCATCGCTTTCATGATCCCTCGGGCGGTCCGGTACGGGGTGTGTCCCGCGCGCGTGACTCTCTCGTCCGCACGCTCCGGAACCTGCCCCGCCTCTCCCTCTCATGATCCGTGCGGCACGGTGGCCCCACGATCTCATGGCCGGGCGGCAGCGGTGCGCTCCCGGCACAGGACCCCGGATGCCCTCAGCGGGTCACGACATGCCGCTCGTCCGGAACGCAGTGGGTCATGGTCAGGCCCTCGACGTCGCGCGGCGGGTTCTTGCCGAGGTTGGCCAGCCGCTTGCGGTCCTCGTCGGTGAGGTCCTGACTCGCGAGCGGTTCCAGGCCGGCGACGTCCTCCGGACCGATGCCGAGCCCCTCGCCCACCCTGAGGCCCAGGTCGTTCTCGACCAGCAGGAAGTGCCACACCATGCGCTCCTGCACGGGCCGGTCGCACTGGGCGAGCAGGTCGGTGAAGTTCTTCACCAGGTCGTCGCGCTCCCAGTCCTCCAGCAGCACGTAGCGCTGCCCGGCCTGGAGGTAGTCGTTGGTGCGGGGGATGCGCCTGCGGGTGAGCCGCCCGTGGATCTCGGGTCCCTGCTCGTCGTGCGTCGGGGACTGCGCCTCACGCAGGCCGCCGGTGACGGACGGCTCGTAGTTGACGATCGGGTTCTCTCCCCCGCCGTCCACGTGGTACGTCATCTGGCCGTCGCGCTGGTTGGTGCGCACCTCGGCGTTCTTGGCCTGGTTGACGGGGAGCTGGAGATAGTTCGGGCCGACCCGGTAGCGCTGGGTGTCGCTGTAGGAGAAGGTCCGCCCGACGAGCATCTTGTCGTCGGAGAAGTCCAGGCCGTCGACGAGGACTCCGGTGCCGAAGGAGATCTGCTCGTTCTCCGCGAAGAAGTTCTCCGGCATCCGGTCCAGGACCATCCGGCCCACCGGCTTCGGCGGGAAGTCCTGCTCGGGCCAGGTCTTGGTGTCGTCGAGCGGGTCGAAGTCCAGCTCGGGGTGGTCGTGGTCGTCCATCATCTGGACCAGCAGCTCCCACTCCGGGTGGTCACCGCGGGCGACGGCCTCGTACAGGTCCTTGGTGGCGTGGCCCAGGGAGTCGGCCTGTACGTTGGCGGCGTCCTCCTCGGTCATGCTGCGCACGCCCTGCTTGGGCATCCAGTGGTACTTGACGAGGACGGTCCGGCCCTCGGCGTTGACCCACTTGTACGTGTTGACGCCGAAGCCCTGCATGTGGCGGTAGTCCGCGGGGATGCCGCGCGGGCTGAACAGGTTGACCAGCATGTGCATCGACTCGGGTGTCTGGGACATGAAGTCGAAGATGCGGCGCGGCTGCTGCTCGAAGGTGACCGGGTCGGGTTTGAGGGCGTGGATGACGTCCGGGAACTTGATCGCGTCCCGGATGAAGAAGACGCCCAGGTTGTTGCCGACCAGGTCCCAGTTGCCGTCCTCGGTGTAGAACTTCACCGCGAAGCCGCGGGGGTCGCGGGCGGCCTCGGAGGAGTCCCGGCCGCCGATGACGGTGGAGAAGCGGACGGCCAGGTCGGTGCGCTTGCCCTGCTCCTGGAACAGCTTGGCGCGGGTGTAGCGGCTGATCGGCTCGTCGCCCCAGCTGCCGTAGGCCTCGAAGAAGCCGTACGCGGTGACACCGCGGGCGTGCACCACGCGCTCGGGGATGCGCTCCCGGTCGAAGTGGCTGATCTTCTCCAGGAACTGGTAGTTCTCCAGCGTGGCGGGGCCGCGGGCGCCGACGGTGCGCTGGTTCTGGTTGTCGTGGACCGGGTGGCCCTGGCGGTTGGTGAGTACCTCGCGGTCGTCGCCGGGAGCGGGACCGGTACCGGACACATCCGTCATGGGGGAGGGCTCCTTCGGTTCGTGGCCGGCGGCGGGGCCCCTGTGCGGGGGCGGCCTCCGGCCGGTGGCGGAGCACCCGAGTACCCGGTCGGCCCCCGCCACTCACGCGCGGGGGCTCGGCGTCCACGACGGGGTGGGCCCGCACGCCGGGAGGGTGCGGGCCCCCTGGGTCACGCGCCCGCCATCAGGGCGTCGTCGTCGGGGCGGGCGCCGGACACACCGGACGAGGGCCGGGAACCGGACGCGCCGGCCAGCTGACGGCGGGCCGCGGTCAGCGCCGAGTCGATGTCACGGGTGCCCGTGGCGATGCACAGGGTGTAGGACACGTCCTCGAGGCGCTGACGTGCCTCGACGCTGCCGTCCTCCGCGTGGAGCACCCGCAACGCCTCGTAGCGCTCGAGGAGATCGGTGAGAAGGACGGGGTGGGCCATGAGCATGGTGTGCTCCTCCAGCTGCGAAGTGAGGGCGGCGGGAGGGTCGGAGACCCACTCCTCCCGCCAATTCGTTCGGTCAGCCACGGAAGAGCCTTGGGAGGCCGTACCAAGAAGGAGCCGCTTACGGCCGCTTCCGCGGTGGGCCTGTGATCCCAAGCACCTGACCGCCGTCTGCCCCCGGTTCGCAGGACCAAACCAGGCGGAGGCGGCACCCTATGCAGGCCGCCCCGCGGTCAGTCGCGGTGGGCGGTGACGTCGCCGTTGACGGTGGTCAGGGTCATGGCGTGGTTCCGGTCGGGGCGCCGGCCCGGGACGGCCACCGTGGCGCGGCCGTTGTCGGTGGACGCGGCGACCCGGTAGGCGGGGCTGTCGTGCGGGACGGTGACGTCGACCGAGCCGTTGACGGTCGTGGCGGTGACGCCCGTGGGTACCGCGGCACAGCCGAGCACCACGTCCCCGTTGGTGGTCGCGGCGTACAGCCGACGTGCGGCCACTCCCGTCGCGCGCACCGAGCCGTTGCGGGTGGACAGCCGTACGTCGGCGCCCTCGCGGCCCGAACGGGTCAGCGTCACATCGCCGTTGACGGTGGTGATGTCCAAGGTGGCGGTGACGCCCGCCACGTCGACGCCGGCGTTGCGGGCGGTGGCCGTGACCCGCACGCCGTCGGGGATCTCCACGTACGGCATCCGGGGGCAGTCCCCGTCGTCCGCGGTCCGGCCGTCGCAGGTCAGGTCGAGTGTCCAGACGTCCTCGTGGTGGGACCAGTGATCGTGGACGCGGTCGTCCACGGTGACCTGGTCGCCGTCGGCCGGGCGCAGTCGCAGGCCGTTGTCGGTGGCGATCACCACCTGTTGGCCGGCCGCCGGCCCGCGGAGGGATCGCGGGGCGTGTGCTCCCCCGCCGCCGTCGGGACCGCCGCAGGCCCCGGCCAGGGGGAGCAGGGCGAGCAGGGCGACGAGGGATGTCGAACGCCGTACGGGCAAGGGCTTCATACCTCGTCGGTTGCCCCGCTCCCGCGCGGCCATGACGTCCGGAACGGCCTACGGCACCGGGACCGAGTCCGTCTCCTGCCTGTCCTCGGCGGCCGCCAGCGCGTTGTTGCGGCGCACGGAGGACCAGAAGGACCAGCCGATCAGGACCACACCGACCAGGCCGGTGATGATCTCGTTGATCT
>NZ_JOGP01000030.1:0-88269 GCF_000719505.1 Streptomyces sp. NRRL B-3229
CGATCCCCACCCTGATCGTCTACTTCGTCCTCCAACGCCAGTTCGTCAGCGGACTGACCCTCGGCGCCAACAAGGGCTGACCACCACCCCGTTCGAAAGCGACTCCTGCATTGACTACCCCACGCCGTCTCCGCCTTCCCGGTATCGCCTACGGCGGCGACTACAACCCCGAGCAGTGGCCCGAGGAGGTCTGGGCCGAGGACGCCCGTCTCATGCGTGAGGCGGGCGTGAACATGGTCAGCGTCAACATCTTCTCCTGGGCCCTGCTGGAGCCCCGGGAGGGCGAGTTCGACTTCTCGCGCCTGGACCGCATCCTCGCCCTGCTGCACGAGCACGGCATCGCCGCGGACCTGGCCACCCCGACGGCCGCCCCGCCCGCCTGGTTCTTCCGCAAGCACCCCCAGGCCCTGCCCGTCGACCGGGACGGCCGTCAGCTGTCGTACGGCAGCCGCCAGACCTTCTGCCCCTCCAGCCCCGCCTACCGTGAGGCGGCCCTGCGGATCGCCCGCGTCCTCGGCGAGCGCTACGGCGACCACCCGGCCGTGGTCATGTGGCACATCCACAACGAGTACGGCTGCCACAACGCGGAGTGCTACTGCGACACCTCGGCCCAGGCCTTCCGCCGCTGGCTGCGGGACCGCTACGGCGACCTGGACACCCTCAACGACGCCTGGGGCACCACCTTCTGGAGCCAGTGGTACTACGACTGGGACGAGATCCTCCCGCCCCGCACCACCGGAGCCGTCCCCAACCCCACCCACCGGCTGGACTGGCGGCGCTTCTGCTCCGACGAACTGATGTCGCTCTACACGGCGGAACGGGACCTGCTGCGCGAGCTGACTCCGCAGATCCCCGCCACCACCAACTTCATGGTGAACTTCTCCTTCGAGGCGCTGGACTACTGGCGCTGGGCACCGGAGTTGGACATCGTCTCCAACGACCACTACCTGCGCTCGACCGATCCCGAATCGGAGATCGACATCGCGCTCAGCGGTGACCTGGTCCGCTCGCTGTCCGGCGGTCCGTGGCTGCTGATGGAACACTCGACGGGCGCCGTGAACTGGCAGCCCGTCAACCGGGCGAAGACGCCAGGGGAGTTGCGCCGCAACGCGCTCGCCCATGTCGCGCGCGGGGCCGACGGCATCGCCTACTTCCAGTGGCGGGCCGCCAAGGCGGGCGCCGAGCAGTGGCACTCGGCGATGCTGCCGCACGCCGGCACCGACAGCCAGATCTGGCGGGACGTCGTTCAACTCGGTGCCGATCTGGGCGCCTTGGCCGAGGTGCGGGGCAGCACGACGGAGGCCCGGGTCGCGGTCGTGTGGGACTGGAACGCGCACTGGGCCGTCGAGGCGGAGTCCCAGCCCAGTGGCGAACTGCGCTTCGTCGACCTGGTGCGGGACTGGTACCGGCCGCTGTGGCAGGCCGGTGTGGCCGTGGACTTCGTACGCCCCGACGCCGACCTGTCCGGGTACCGGCTCGTGCTCGCGCCGAGTCTCTACCTGGTCGACGACGCGGGCGCGGCCAATCTGACCGGCTTCGCCGAGCGCGGCGGCACGCTGGCCGTCGGCTTCCACAGCGGTGCCGTGGACGCCAACTGCCATGTGCGGCTCGGTGGTTATCCGGGCGCCTTCCGGGAGGCCCTCGGGGTGCGCACCGACGAACTCTTCCCGCTGCTGCCCGGCGAGTCCCTCACCCTCAGCGACGGCGGCACGGCGTCCCTGTGGTCGGAGCGGGTCGCGCTCGCCGGAGCGGAGACCGTCACCTCGTACACCTCGGGCCCCCTGACCGGAGTCCCGGCGGTCACCCGGCACTCCTACGGCGAGGGCGTCGCCTGGTACCTGGCGACGCGCCCCGACCCCTCGACCCTCGCCGCCCTGCTCGCCCGCATCTGCGAGGAGGCCGGGGTGCAGCCGGTTCTGGCCGGTGTGCCGACAGGTGTGGAGGCGGTCCGGCGCACCGGCGCCGACGCCGCGTACCTGTTCCTGATCGACCACGCCGGGAGCGGCGCCGAGGTCCCGGCCGAGGGCGTCGAGCTGCTCACGGGCAAGGACGTCAGCGGTTGGGTCACCGTCCCGCCGGGGGGTGTGGCGGTCCTGCGCGAGTCGCGGAACCGGCCGTGAAGTGGTGCGTTCCGACCGTGCATGAGTGCGGATCTTCGGGGTAGCCGGGTCATGCCGAGCGGGGAGGGGCCGCCACACCTGGGGAGGTCGCGGCGGCCCCTCCCCGCTCGGCCCGAGTCCGTCGGCACCTGGTCGACCCCTGAGGTCGGGGGCGTCCCGGTGGGCCGGGCAGGGGAGAATGAGGGCCGTACCCAACGGTCGACCCTTGAGGAGCGGGGAAATGCAGAACGCGCGAGCGGGACAGGTCGCGGGACCCGAAGACCTCATCGATGTGGCACGTCTGGTCACGGCGTACTACGCACTGCACCCCGACCCGGCCGAGCCGGGGCAGCGGGTGGCGTTCGGCACCTCGGGGCACCGCGGTTCGTCCCTCGCGGTGGCGTTCAACGAGGACCACATCGCGGCCACCAGTCAGGCCATCTGTGAGTACCGTGCCGCCCAGGGCACCGACGGTCCGCTGTTCCTCGGCGCCGACACCCACGCCCTGTCGGAGCCGGCGCGGATCACGGCGCTGGAGGTCTTCGCGGCCAACGACGTGACCGTGCTCATCGACGAGGCCGACGGCTACACGCCCACCCCGGCGGTCTCGCACGCCATCCTGACCCACAACCGCGGGCGCACCTCCCGGCTCGCCGACGGGGTCGTGGTCACGCCCTCGCACAATCCGCCCGCCGACGGCGGTTTCAAGTACAATCCGCCGAGTGGCGGTCCGGCCGGTTCGGAGGCGACCTCCTGGATCCAGGACCGCGCCAACGAGATCATCACCGGCGGTCTGAAGGACGTACGGCGCATCCCCTACAGCCGTGCCCTCGCCGCGCCCGGCACCGGCCGCTACGACTTCCTCGGCGCCTATGTCGCCGACCTGCCGGCCGTGCTGGACCTGGAGGCGATCCGGTCCGCCGGGGTGCGCGTCGGCGCCGATCCGCTGGGCGGCGCGTCGGTGGCCTACTGGGGCCGGATCGCCGAACAGCACCGGCTCGACCTCACGGTGGTGAACCCGCTCACGGATCCCACCTGGCGGTTCATGACGCTGGACTGGGACGGCAAGATCCGCATGGACTGCTCGTCGCCGTACGCCATGGCCTCGCTGATCGAGCAGCGCGACCGCTTCGACATCGCCACCGGCAACGACGCGGACGCCGACCGGCACGGCATCGTCACGCCGGACGCGGGTCTGATGAACCCCAACCACTATCTGGCCGTGGCCATCTCCTACCTGTTCTCGCACCGGGAGCAGTGGCCCGCGGGCGCCGGGATCGGCAAGACGCTGGTGTCGTCGAGCATGATCGACCGGGTCGCGGCCGACGTCGGCCGGCAACTGGTCGAAGTCCCCGTCGGATTCAAGTGGTTCGTGGACGGTCTGTCGGACGGCACGCTCGGCTTCGGCGGTGAGGAGTCGGCCGGCGCGTCCTTCCTGCGCCGGGACGGCTCGGTGTGGACCACCGACAAGGACGGGATCATCCTGGCGCTGCTCGCCTCCGAGATCACGGCGGTGACCGGCAGGACCCCCTCGCAGCACTACGCGGGGCTCACCGACCGCTTCGGCGCCCCCGCGTACGCCCGCGTGGACGCCCCGGCCTCCCGCGAGGAGAAGGCCCTGCTGGCCAAACTGTCCCCGCGCCAGGTCACCGCCGACACCCTCGCCGGGGAGCCGGTGACCACGGTCCTCACGGAGGCTCCGGGCAACGGCGCCGCCCTCGGCGGCATCAAGGTCGCCACCGCCAATGCCTGGTTCGCGGCCCGTCCCTCGGGCACGGAGGACGTCTACAAGATCTACGGTGAGTCCTTCCTCGGCCAGGACCACCTCCGCCAGGTCCAGGAGGAGGCCAGGTCGGTGGTGCTGGGGGCACTGGAATCCTGAACCGGCCCGTCGGGCGTCCCGGGACGCTGTGGGACCGGTCGCACAGCCCCTCGGCCACCCCGGGGGCTGTGCGACCGGTCTCCCCCGCGGCCGGCTAAGCGGTGCGGCTGGTCGGGGTTCGGTTGCGGTTGCCGGTCGCGCGGGGTGGCCTGGACCGGCGTACGAGGTGCTTCGCGGCCGCGTCCCACTCCGGGTGTGCGAAGGTGAAGCCCGCCGACCTCAGTCGGCCCGGTGTCACCCGGCGGCTCTTGAGGAGCAGTTCGGTGTCCGAGCGCAGTGCGAACGCGCCCAGTTCGGCCATCCAGCGGGTTGCGGGCAGCCCGGCCGGGACGCCCCAGGCGGTGCGGAGCGCCCGCATGAAGTCGCGGTGCGGCAGAGGGCCGGGCGAGGCGAGGTTCACCGGGCCCGAGAGGTCGTCGCGGGCGATCAGGAAGTCCACCGCGCGTACGAAGTCCTCGGCGTGGATCCAGGAGACGTACTGCGCGCCGCCGGCCACCGGGCCGCCGAGTCCGAGGCGGACCAGGCGCGACAGGACATCGAACACGCCGCCGCGGTCCGGGCTCATGACCATCGCCGCGCGCAGGGCGACCTTGCGGGTCGCCGGTGTCGGCGCCTCGGTCTGCGCCCGCTCCCAGTTCTTCGCGATCTCCACGCTGTGGGCCCAGTAGTCCGGCACGCCGGCCTCGGAGCCGCCGATCACGCCGGTGGTCTCGTCCTGGGCGGCGTCGAAGCGGTGGGCGTAGATCGTCGCCGTGCTCATCTGCAACCACACGTGCGGCGGCCGTGCGGCTGCGGCGACGGCCTCGCCGACCACGCGTGCCGAGTCCACCCGGGAGTCCATCATGGCCCGCAGGTTCTCGGCGGTGCAGCGGCAGGACACGCTGCGCCCGGCCAGGTTGATCACGACATCGCTGCCGTCGATCGCCTCGGCCCAGCGGCCGAGGGTGACGCCGTCCCAGGCGAGGTGGTGCGGGCGGGTGGGTCGTCGGGTCAGCACCGTGACCTCGTGGCCGGCGGCCGTCAGGGCGCGGTCGAGGACCGTGCCCACCTGTCCGGTGCCGCCGGGCAGCACAAACTTCATGAGATCCCCCTCAGCGTGGCTCGCCACAAGCCTAACCGCCGTTTTTGAACATGTTCAACAGGGGGTCAGGTCTGGTCGGGCCGGTCCTTCCGCACCCGCTGGGCCACATCGCGCAGCTTGATGTTGTGGTGCTGGGAGATACGACGGAGCACGCTGAACGCGTCGTCCTCGCTCAGCCCGTGCCGCTCCATCAGCATGCCCATGGCCTCGCCGATGGCGTGCCGGGACTTCATGGCGTCCTCGAGCTGGTCGATGGTGCGCGCGTCGGCCACGGCCACGGCGGCGTGCGAGGCGAGCAGCCAGCCGGCGGTCTCGATGTCCTTGCCGAAGGCTCCGGGGCGGCGGGAGTAGAGGTTCAGCGCGCCGAAGTCCTCGTCGTGGGTGTAGAGCAGTACTCCGGTCATGCTGCCGATGCCCAGCTCCCGCGCGGCCGCGGCGAACCGGGGCCAGCTCGGCTGGGGTTCGCGCAGGTCCTCGATCCGGTACACCCGCTCGCCGTCCGGGTGCTGCGCGAGATCGAAGCAGGGCCCCTCGGCCAGATCGCCCTGGAGCCGGTCGGACGCCTCGACGACGTCCCCGCAGGAGGACAGCGTGACCGCCCGGCCCTTGCGCACTGCGAGGATCCCGGCCGCGTCGCAGCCGTCCACCAGTCGCACCGCCGAGGCCGCGATCTCGTCCAGTGTGCCCTGCACCGAGTCCTGCGCCAGCAGGTTCCGCGCGAGCTGGGCCATCGACTCGGCGAATTCCCGCCACTCCACCACGACCACCCACTTCGGTCATTCGTACGAACACCCTATCGCCGCCCAGCCGAGCCGTCCTCGGCGGAGCGGGTACCGCTGCGGGGCCCGGGGACCACTCCCCCGCGACCGCCGCCGTCAGTGCCGTCGCATACCCGGACCCGTGCGAATCAGGCCACGCCGGGTCTCACCGCTTCCCGGGGCGGCGCACGAGCACGACGAGCGGCCCGGCCGCGAGGAGCACGGCCAGGACCGCGTAGCCGTAGGTGAGGGTCGTGGCCGTCGCGACGGCGGCGACGAGCAACGGACCGCCCGCGTCACCGAGTTCGCGGCCGAGTTCGGCCGAACCCATGGCCTGGCCCAGACGTTCCGGCGGGGTCGAGGAGGCCAGCGTGGCGAAGCCGAGCGGGGTGATCAGGCCGGCTCCGGCGCCGATCAGGGCGGCCGCGCACAGGACGCCGGTCAGGCCCGGCAGCATCGCGCAGGCCAGGCCGGCCGCGGTGACGAGGAGTCCCGCGAGCAGGCCGGAACGTGCCGTCAGACGCCCTTCGTCGAGAG
This sequence comes from Streptomyces sp. NRRL B-3229, assembly GCF_000719505.1. Taxonomy (NCBI): domain Bacteria; kingdom Bacillati; phylum Actinomycetota; class Actinomycetes; order Kitasatosporales; family Streptomycetaceae; genus Streptomyces; species Streptomyces sp. NRRL B-3229. Next base: position 6,358 of record NZ_JOGP01000030.1, read on the forward strand.
CGCGCCCGGCCCTGGGCTGCACGACGGCCGCGCAGGCGGCGAGCACGGACACGGCGGCGCCGGTGGCGACCGTGCCGAGGCCCGCGGCCCGGCCCGAGACCGGCAGGAAGCCGACGCCCACGGACAGGGCGGCGGTCGCCCCGGCCAGAGCGGCGGTCGGGGCGAGGAAGACAGGGTCGGCGAGGCGCCGCGCCAGGTCCAGCACGGTCTGCCGGGCCTTGGGCAGCGGGGGTACGACGGGTACGGCGACGGCGGCCCAGACCGCCACGGCCGCGCCCAGCACCGCCAGCACCGCGAACAGCAGCCGCAGTCCCCCGGCCCACACCAGGACGCCACCGAGCAGCGGGCCGAGGGTGTAGCCGACGGACTTGCAGAAGCCGTAGCTGCCGAACGCGCGGCCGTGCCCGGCGGCCGGGTTGAGGCGGGCCACGAGGGCGGATGCGGACGGGGAGAAGGCCGAGGCCGCGGCACCCTGGCCGAGGCGGGCCGCCCACAGCCAGCCCGGGCTGTCCGCGACGACGTACAGCGCGGAGGCGGCGGCGAAGGCGACGAGGCCGCCGAGCAGCACCGGGCGCGCACCGACCCGGTCGGCCAGGGAACCGAACAGCGGCTTCAGGACGACCTCGGCGCCGTCGTAGAGGGCGAGGAGGCCGCCCAGCACGAGGAGCGAGGTGACGGCGTCGCCGGAGAAGCCGCCGAGGTTCGCGGCGATGCCGTGGGCGCCGAAGGCGGTGGTGAAGCCCGCCGCGTAGAGGGGCCACATCCCGCGGGCCGGGGCCGCCTGTCGGGGTGCCTCCGTGGAGTTCATCGGTGGTCGGCAGGGGTCTCGTGGAGGGCCGCGAAGACCCGTTCCGCGTAGTCCTCGCAGGCGGCCGTGCACTGCCTGAGGCGTTCGCCGGCGCGGGCCGCCTCCGGGGTGCCGAAGACGTCCCGGGCGGTCAGGTCGCGGTGCCAGCGCCGCAGCCGTTCCAGCGACTGCTCCTCTTCCTCCAGTTCGGCGAGGGTGAACTTGGCGATGCGGATCTCCCTGGCCAGCTCCTCCTCGAACTTGCCGCAGTCCGCCAGGAACTCCGCCCAGTCGGCCGACCGGGCCGCGCCGAACAGTTCGCGGAGCCGGGCCGCGTCCTGCGGCCCGCGCCCCGACGCGGTGAGGGTCATCGCCTGTCCGCCGGCCTTCTCGGTCAGCGCGAGCGCCCGTGCGACGCCGTCGCCGAAGACCGGCACGTCCGGTACGGCCCAGATGCCCTGGCCGAGCGAGAGCGCACCGATCTTCCGCAACTCGCGCCAGACCGCCACGCGGTGCCGGGAGGGCTCCGCGTCCAGCTTGATCACGAGGACGAGCCAGCGGCCCGCGTTCCCGGCAGTCGTCACACCGGGGAATGTAGCACCCGTTACATCGTCACTCGTGGCTCGATGCCAGGTCAGGCGGCCTTGCGTCCGCTCTCCGCGTGCGCGCGGATGACATCGGCGTACCGGTGTCCGGTCCCCTTGATGGTGCGCTTCTGGGTCCGGTAGTCGACGTGGACGAGCCCGAACCGCTTGTCGTAGCCGTACGCCCACTCGAAGTTGTCCAGCAGGGACCAGGCGAAGTACCCGGCCAGCGGGGCTCCCTTGCGGGCCGCGGAGGCGCAGGCGGCGAGGTGGTCGATCAGGTACTTCTGGCGTTCCGGGTCGTCGACCGTGCCGTCGGGGCGTACGACGTCGGGGTAGGCGGAGCCGTTCTCGGTGACGTAGAGCCTGCGGGCGCCGTACTCGTGCGTCAGGCGGAGCAGCAGGGTCTCGATGCCGCTCGCGTCGATCTCCCAGTCCATGCCGGTGCGCGGGACACCCGGGCGGGCGATCTCGCGGACCCGGGGTGCCGGGCCGGTGGGGTCGTCGGCGACGGTGGCCGGCATGTAGTAGTTCAGGCCCAGCCAGTCCAGGGGCTGGGCGATCGACGCCGAGTCGCCCGGCTTTTCCGGGAGTTCGACGCCGTAGACCTCGCGCATGTCCTCGGGGAAGCCGCGGCCGTGGATCGGGTCGAGCCACCAGCGGTTGGTGTGGCCGTCCATGCGGCGGGCGGCCTCGACGTCCTCGGGCCGGTCGGTGGCGGGGTGGACCGTCGAGAGGTTGTTGACGATGCCGACCTGGGCGCCGGGGGCCGCCGCGCGGATCGCCCGGGTGGCCAGGCCGTGGCCGAGGAGCAGGTGGTAGGAGGCGCGGACGGCGGCCGTGAGGTCGGTCAGGCCGGGGGCCATCTTGCCCTCCAGGTGCCCGATCCACGCCGAGCACAGGGGCTCGTTGAGCGTGGTCCAGTGCTTGACCCGGTCCCCCAGGCGCGCGGCCACGACCGAGGCGTACGCGGCGAAGTGCTCGGCGGTGTCGCGGGAGGGCCAGCCGCCGCGGTCCTGGAGGACCTGGGGCAGGTCCCAGTGGTAGAGGGTGACGGACGGGGTGATGCCGGCGGCGAGCAGCCCGTCGATCAACTCGTCGTAGAAGTCCAGGCCCTTGGCGTTGACCGGGCCGTCGCCGCCGGGCAGGACCCTGGGCCAGGCGACGGACATCCGGTAGGCGTTGGTGCCGAGTCGGCGCATGAGGTCGATGTCCTCGCGCCAGCGGTGGTAGTGGTCGCAGGCGACGTCGCCGGTGTCGCCGCCCGCGACCTTGCCGGGCGTGTGCGAGAAGGTGTCCCAGATCGAGGGTGAGCGGCCGTCCTCGGCGACGGCTCCCTCGATCTGGTAGGAGGCCGTGGCCGTGCCCCACAGGAAGTCGTGCGGGAGTGCGGCGAGGTCGATGGTCACGAAAGTCCTTTCGGCGTGGGTCACTTGACGGCGCCCGCCGTCAGCCCGGCGACGAGATAGCGCTGGAGCAGGAGGAACCCGGCGACCACGGGGACGCTGACGACCAGCGAGGCGGCCATGATCTGGTTCCAGTAGACGTTGTTGAGCGTGGAGTAGCCCTGGAGGCCGACGGCGAGGGTGCGGGTGGTGTCGTTGGTCATGACGGAGGCGAAGAGCACTTCTCCCCACGCGGTCATGAAGGCGTAGACGGCGACAGCGACGATCCCGGGGATCGCGGCGGGCACGACGACCCGGAACAGCGCCCCGAGCGGCCCGCAGCCGTCGACCAACGCAGCCTCGTCCAGGTCGCGCGGCACCGAGTCGAGGTAGCCGATCAGCATCCAGATGGAGAACGGCAGCGAGAAGGTGAGGTACGTCAGGATCAGTCCGCCGCGCGAGCCGAACAGGGCGATCCCGGTGGCGTTGCCGATGTTGACGTAGATCAGGAACAGCGGCAGCAGGAAGAGGATGCCGGGGAACATCTGCGTGGACAGCACGGTGACGGTGAAGACGCGCTTGCCCCGGAAGTCGTAGCGGCTGACCGCGTACGCGGCGAAGACCGCGATGACGACCGAGCAGACGGTCGCCGCGCCCGCCACGATCAGGGAGTTCACGAAGTAGCGGGCGAGCGGGATCGTCGACCAGATGTCGATGTACGGCCGGATCGTCAACTCGCTGGGCAGCCAGTGGAATTGACCGGTGACGTCCGCGAGCGGCTTCAGCGAGCTGGAGACCATGACGTACACCGGAAGCAGCACGAAACCGGTGAGCAGGGTGAGGAAGATCCGCCGGGACCACAGGAAGGAACGCGGCGGCGCCATGGGCGAGTGGGGGCTAGACATCGGCCGGCTTCCTTCCCCGGGTGGTCAGCAGGAGGTACACGCCGGTCACCACGAGCAGGAACAGCAGCAGGAGGACGGACATGGCCGAGCCGGTGCCGAAGTTCCAGGTGACGAAGGACGCCTGGTAGATGTGGACCGAGATGAGGTCCGCGGCCTCCGGTGCCGACCTGCCGAACAGGACGTACGGCGTGTTGAAGTCGTTGAAGGTCCACAGGAACAGCACCAGGAGCAGGACCTGGTTGACCGGGCGCAGGGACGGCAGGGTGATACGGCGGATCTGCTGCCACAGGCCTGCCCCGTCCAGGGCGGCCGCCTCGTACAGCTCACCGGGGATGTTCTGGAGTCCGGCCATCACGATGAGGAAGGCGAACGGCCAGCCCTTCCACACCGACACGGTCAGCAGCGCCCAGAAGCTGTTGTCGCCGATGAGCCAGAAGGACGGCTTGTCGGTGAGGTGCAGCTGGTCGTGCAGGACGTGGTTCACCAGGCCGTTGTCGTGCTGGAACATGAACACCCAGGTGATGACGGCGGCGTAGACCGGCAGCGCGTACGGCACCAGGAACAGGGCGCGCAGCAGGCCCCGGCCGCGGAAGGTGTCCTGCATGAAGACGGCCGCCGCCGTGCCGATCAGCCAGCACAGGCCGACCGACAGCAGCGTGAAGGCGACGGTGACGAGGAACGAGTGCAGCAGGGCCTCGCCGACCGGGGCGTCGAAGTCCACCGACACCTTGTAGTTGTCGAGTCCTGTCCAGGGCGCGGCGCCCCAGTCGCGGATGTAGAACTGCGTGAGCTCCTTGAAGCTCATCACGGTGCCGATGACCATCGGCACCAGGTGGACCAGGAGTTCCAGGAGCAGGGCCGGCAGCAGGAGCAGGTACGGCAGGCCGATGCGGCGGATCCTTCCGGGGCGGCGGCGGGGATGAGGATGCGCCGCCCCGGAAGGGGTCGTGCCCACGGACTGCTCCGCGGGAGCGGTGGTGGTCATCGTGCTCACTTCGTCGGCATCTGCTGCTGGGCCTTCTCCAGCGCCGCCTTCACCGAGTCGGTGGTGACCGCGCGCCCGGCGGCCGCGTCGGCGAACAGGTCCTTGACAGCGGTCCCTACGGCGGTCTCGAACTGTGACTCGTCGGCGACCTGCGGGAGCGCGGCGGCGCTGGTGGCGAGGGTGTCCTTGAGGACCTTGTTGGCGCCCGAGCTGAAGGTGCTGTCCGACTGCACGGACTTCACCGGCGGGATGGAGCTGTAGGCGGTGTTGAGGATCTTCTGCTCGGCGTCGCTGGTCATGAACTTCACGAACTTCTTGGCGCCGTCGATATTGTCGGTGTTCTTGAAGACGGCCAGGTTGATGCCCATGACGGCCGAGTTGACCTGGGTGCCGGTGCCGGGCGTGCCGGACTGCACGGGCACCGGTGCGATGCCGTACTTGTCCGCGCTCATGCCCTGGGACTCGAGGTTGGCGGAGGCGGACTGCCACAGCAGCATGGCCTGGTTGCCCTTGGCGAAGTCGCTCACGGACTGGTTCTGGGCGTACTCGGCGTCGCCGGTCGGGATGACCTTGTCCTTGGCCATGAGGTCGACGTACTGCTTGACCGCGGCCACGACCTTGTCGTTGGTGAAGTCCGGCTTCCCGTCCGGCGTGAAGAACGCGCCGCCGTGCTGCTGGGCGAAGACGAAGACGTGGTGGATGTTCTCCGACAGGTTCGCGCCCTCGGCGCCGAGCGCGGACTTGCCCTTGGCCTGGATCTTCTTGCCGTCGGCGATCAGCTCGTCCCAGGTGGCCGGGGGCTTGCCGATGCCGGCGTCGGCGAAGAGCTGCTTGTTGTAGTAGAGGGCGTAGGCCATGGAGTAGAGCGGGACGGCGGCCGGGTCCTTGCCCTGGGCGCCGGTGGAGCCGAGCGCGGAGTCCACGAATCGGTCCTTGCCGCCGATCGCCGCGTAGTTCTTGGCGTTCCAGGGCAGCAGGGCGCCGGTGGCCTGGAGGGAGGCGCTCCAGGTGTTGCCGATGTTGAGGACGTCGGGGCCCTGACCCGAGGTGGTCGCGGTGAGGATGCGGTTGAGCAGGTCGGACCAGGGGACGACCTCCACCTTGACCTTGATGCCGGTCTGCTTCTCGAATTTGTCGAGCTCGGGCTGGAGGACCTTCTTGTCGACCTCGATGCTGGCGCCCTGGTTGGAGGCCCAGTAGGTGAGGGTCTTCGGCGAGTCGTTGGACCCGTCGCTCGTCGACGATCCGCCGCCGCAGGCGGTCACGAGCGTCAGCAGCGAGGCGGTGACGGCTCCGGCGGCCGCGACCCTGGTTCTGCGCATCTGGCGTCCCTTCCAGAGGAGACCCTTGGGGGCGTTCACTTCCCGAACGCCACCCAGGAGTTAATTTATGGCGTGATTTAAGACGCGAAGGAAACGCGCGTCAAGGGCTCGGGCCGGGGTATCTTGCAGGTCGGGGCCGATCCGGAAGGGTTCACATGGCGGTGCGGAACGGGCGGACGGTGCGCGACCTGCGACGGGGCAACCGCACCGCCGTACTACAACGGTTGTATTTCGACGGCCCCATGAGCCGCTTCGCGCTGGCCCCGGCCACCGGACTCAGCGCCGGCTCCATCAGCAACGTGGTCGCGGATCTGATCGCGGACGACCTGGTCGAGGAGGCCGGCACCGTCGAGTCCGACGGCGGCCGCCCCCGCACCCTGCTGCGCGTCGCGCCCGGTGGCGGGCACATGATCGGCGTCGACGTCGGCGAGACCCGCGTGCGCGTGGAGCTCTTCGACCTCACCCTGACCGAACTGGCCCGCACGGAACGACCCTTGGAGCATCACGGCTACGACGTCGAGGTCGTGGTCGGGCACATCCGTGCCGGTGTCGCCGAGGTCCTCGCCGCCACCGGCATCGCCCCGCAGCAGCTGCTGGGCGTCGGGATCGGGGTCCCCGGCATCGTGGCCCGCGCTCCCGGGCAGGGCGCCGTGGTCCATGGCCAGACCATCGGCTGGGACGCCGTGCCGCTGGAGGCCCTGCTGCGTTCGAGCGGCGAACTCCCGGACTCCGTCGCGTACTTCATCGACAACGGGGCCCGCACCCTCGGCCAGGCCGAGCTGTGGTTCGGAGCGGGCCGGGGCTGTCGCAACGCGGTCGTGGTCCTCTTCGGCTCGGGCGTCGGCGCCTGCCTCGTCACCGAGGACATGGAGTACGGCCGCCCGCTGGAGTGGGGGCACCTGACCGTCCGGGTCGGGGGGCGCCGCTGCCGTTGCGGAGCACGGGGCTGTCTGGAGGCGTACGCGGGCGCCGAGTCGATGCTCGAGCGGTGGCGGGAGGAAGGGGGACGCCCGCCGCGGGACGTGGACGAGGAGAGCGCGCTGACGGCGATGCTGCGGGCCGCGTACCCGGACGCGGATGACGGGGACGAGGGGGGCCTGGCGGCCGACCCGGTGGCGCTCGCCGTACTGGAGGAGACCGCCGAGTACGTCGGCGCCGGACTGTCCGACCTGATCAACCTCTTCCAGCCCGAACGCATCCTCATCGGCGGCTGGGCGGGCCTCCAGCTCGGGCCACGCCTCCTGCCCGCCGTACGCCGGTACGCCGACGCGCACGCCCTGCGCCATCCCGCCGAGCGGGTCTCCATCGACCTGGGCGAACTCGGCCCGGACGCCGTGACGGTCGGCGCCGCGAGTCTGCCGCTGGCCGACTTCTTCGCCCGGGGCGGACAGCGCGCCCGCGGCGGGGCACGGGAGGACTGATCACCCGCACGGGCCTGCGTGCGCCCCGGCACGCCCGGTCGCCCAGGTGCTCGATCACGCGCGGTCGCTCACGCGCGATCGATCACGCGCGGTCGATCACGCGCGATCATGGAGCGTGACCTGGTAGCCGTCGGGGTCGGCCAAGGTGAAGGTGCGGCCGAAGGGGCCGTCGACCGGAGCGGAGACGATGATGCGTCCGTCGGCGACCAGTGCGTCGTGGATGCCCTGGACGTCGGTGGCGTGGAGCCACAGGGCGACGCCGATGCCGGGTTGGTCGACGGAGTCGAGGTCGGTGCCGGGAAGGAGGTCGCGCAGCGCGAACGCGATCGGCTTCGTCTCGAAGACGACGGCGTGCGGAGGCCCGGCCGGCGAGCGGACGAGGCCGAGGTAGCGCTCGTAGAACGCCTGCGAGGCGTCGAGGTCGCGCACTTGCAGCGAGATGAAGTCGGGGCCGGTGACGGGCATGGTGAACTCCTTCTTTCGTGTCAGTTTTCTGACACGCGGCAAGCTATGTCAGAATCCTGACATGAGTCAAGAAGGTGTCGGCATCGACCTGGAGACGTCACTGGGCTATCTGCTCAAGGAGGCGTCGAGCGCCCTGCGCACGGCGATGGAGGAGGTGCTGCGGCCGCTCGGGATGAGCGTGACGCACTACTCCTGCCTTGAACTGCTGGCGCAGCGACCCGGCTTGTCGAACTCCGAGCTCGCGCGGGGCGCGTTCGTGACCCGGCAGACGATGAACGTGCTGCTCCAGGCCCTGGAACGGGACGGCTACGTGACCAGGCCCGCCGAGGCGCCGGTGGGGAAGGTGCTGCCCACCCGGCTCACGCCGAGCGGCCGGCGCAGTCTCGAGAAGGCGAGCGCGGCCGTCCGGTCCGTCGAGGCGAGAATGCTGTCCGGGCTGACCGGAGCCGAGCAGGCGGCCGCGTTCGGGGCCCTGAAGGGCATGATCCACTCATTGCGCGGCGGCGACGGGGACACACGGGTCGTTCCCTGACGCGCGCGAGCCCTGCTCTCCGTTCAGGGGGGAACAGGGCTCGCCATCAGGGGGCCTTGCGGCGTCAGACGACCATCCACTGCTGGTTGGCGTTCGCGGTGCAGCTCGCCTGGTCGAGGGCGGCCCCGTTGGCGGTGGACGCCCCGGCGACCTCCAGGCACTTGCCGCTGTTGACGTTGGCGAAGGTGACGTAGCCGCCGATCACGGCTGTCCTGGTCCACAGCTGGTGGGGGGCGCCGGTGCACGTCGACTGGACGGCCACCGCCCCGTCGGCCGTCGAGGCGCCGGAGATCTGGAGGCACTTGCCGCTGTTGACGTTCACGAGCTCGTAGTTGGAGCCCACCGCGGTCGGGACCCACTGCTGGTTGGCACCGGAGTTGCAGTTGCCGGAGTTCACCGAGGCCCCATCCGCCGTGCTCAGATACCACACGTCCGCGCACTTGCCGCTGTTGCGGTTGAGCAGGTGGTTGTTCGCGGTGCCGAGCGGAGCGGCGAGGACCGGCCATCCGCCCGCGAAGGTCACCTGGCGGATGTCCAGGGTCTCCTGACCGGAATTGTCACCGTCGTAGTAGTGGTAGGCGAGGAACTTGGACGTGCCGTCGTCGTAGGCGTCGGCACCGCCCGCGGCCACCCGGGGATAGGCGCCGGTGAGGACGGTGGTGCCGCCGCCCGAGGCCATGTCCGTGCCGTTCTGGTCGAGATAGGGGCCGGTGATGCTGGTGGAGCGGCCGACCACCGTGTAGTAGGTGCTGTTGACGCCGTTGCAGCACAGGCCCTTGGAGCCGAAGAGGTAGTAGTAGCCGCCGTTGAGGATGATCGTCGGGTTCTCGATGCCGACGGCGATGTGCCAGAGGTTGTTGTCGGTGGTGGAGAGCTTGCCGGTGGTCTGGTCCAGGACGTGCATGTAGGTGCCGCTACCGGTCCAGGAGCCCCAGGAGATGTAGAGCCGGCCGTCGGGGCCCCAGTCGACGTTCGGGTCGATCGGGTAGTTGACGTCCGTGACCATGCCCTGGTCGGTCCACGGGCCCTCGATGTTCGTCGCCGTGGCGACGCCCATCACCGCGTAGTTCGAGCCCCAGAGCGAACCGGCGTAGTACAGGTGGTAGCTGCCGTTGAAGTACTTGATGTCCGGGGCCCAGATGTTCGGCGGGGTCGAGCCCAGCTTGGCGGTGATCCAGGACGGGGTGGACGACCACACGTTGCCGACCTTGGTCCAGCCGGAGGCCGCGGTGCCGCCGCAGGTCTTGCGGATCGTGATGGAGCCACTGGGGTTGAGCGGGTCGTTCTCGAACCCGGTGGAGAAGCCGTAGTAGCAGCTGCCGACCTTGATGACACTCGGGTCGTGCATCCGCAGGTCGCCGCTGAGCGCCTGGGCCGGACCGGCGGTCACCAGGCCGAGGACGGCCATCAGGGCGACCATGAGCGCGGCGAGGACGGAACGCCCCGCGCGGGTGCGCCTCTCGCCGGATGTCGGGGGTCTGTGCATGCGAAACTCCTTTGTGCCGCTGCGTGGTTGGCCAGGGGGGTGGGTGTGTCAGCCGGCGTCGGAACCGTGGTTCGCCCGCCGGACGGTCGTGGTGCCGGTCGGCAGGACGGTCACGCCTCCGTCGGGCCACTCGACGCGTGCCGTGGTGCCGGTCGGCACGATCACCCCCACGGTGAGTCCGCTCTCGTCGAGCTCCCAGCGGATCTCGACGCGCCCGTACGGCGACTCGTGGGCGGCGTGCGCCCAGGTGATGCCGCCGCCCGGCCGGGGCCGGAAGACGATGCCGCGGTAGCCGGGTTCGCTCGCGCCCAGTCCGGCGACCGTGCCGTGCAGCCACTCGGCCACCGCGCCGAGGGCGTAGTGGTTGAACGAGGTCATCTCGCCCGGGTTGACGCTGCCGTCGGGCAGCATGCTGTCCCAGCGTTCCCAGACGGTGGTGGCGTCGTGCTTGAGCGCATAGAGCCAGGACGGGCACTCCTGCTGGAGGAGCAGGGCGTACGCGGTGTCGACGTGGCGGGTGGCGCTCAGCGCGGGCGCCACCAGCGGAGTGCCGATGAAGCCGGTCTGGATGGTGTGGCCGCCCTCGGCGACCAGTTCGGCCAGCCGGCGTCCGGCGGCGGCCCGGGCCTCCGCGTCCGGAAGGAGGTCGAACTGGAGGGCGACCGCGTAGGCGGTCTGGGTGTCGCTGGTCATCCGGCCGCCGGGCAGCACGTACGCGTCGACGAACGCCCGCCGGACCCGGTCCGCGAGGTCCCCGTAGCGGTCCCCTTCGTCGGGGCGGCCGAGGACACCGGCCGTCCACGCCACATGGCGCGCGGACCACGCGTAGTACGCCGTGGCGATGAGGTGGCGGTCGGTGCGGCCGGCACCGGGGTCGTCCGGGGGTGCGAACGGGTCGAGCCAGTCGCCGAGTTGATAGCCCCGGTTCCACAGCCCTGACGGGTCGGCGAGCCGGGTGACGAGGTCGACCCAGCGCCGCGCGCTGTCGTACTGGGCGGCGAGCAGTCCGGTGTCACCGGAGGCCCGGTACAGGTCCCAGGGGGTCAGCGCCACGACGTCACCCCAGCCGGCGCCCGGTCTGGCGGGGGTCCACTGCTCGCCTCCGGGGATCTCGGGGACGTACCAGGGCACGGTCCCGTCGTCGTGCTGTTCCACGGCGACGTCCCGCAGCCAGGAGCCGAGCATGCCGTGGCAGTCGTACAGGAAGGCGGCGGTGGGCGCGAAGATCTGGATGTCGCCGGTCCAGCCGAGCCGCTCGTCACGCTGCGGGCAGTCGGTGGGGAGGTCGACGAAGTTGCCGCGCAGGCTCCACACCACGTTCTGGTGCAGGCGGTTGACCTGGTCGTTGGAGCAGGCGAACCAGCCGGTGCGCGCCATGTCGGTGTGGTGCACGCGGGCGACGATGTCGCGCCCGGGGAAGCCGCCGCCGCGCCAGCCGGTGATCTCGGCGTACCGGAATCCGTGCAGGGTGAAGCGCGGCTCCCAGGTCTCGGGGCCGCCGCCGCGCAGGGTGTAGCGGTCCGTGGACGTGGCTCCGCGCAGGGGGCGGACGCACAGTTCGCCGTCCTGGAGCACTTCGGCGTGGCGGATGACGACCGTGTGCCCGGCCGGTCCGGAGACCGTGATGCGGACCCGGCCGACGAGGTTCTGCCCGAAGTCCACCAGCAGCCGGTCGTCGTCCAGCGCCGTCACCAGCACCGGGCGGATCTCCTCGGTGCAGCGCACGGGTGGGCCGGTGGGCGCGACCAGGGTCGCCGGGTCCCGGGGGACCACGTCCACCGGCGACCAGTCGCCGTCGTCGAACCCGGGGCTCGACCAGCCGGGCAGCTCCTGCCGGGCGTCGTACGTCTCACCGTCGAGCAGCCCCGCCGACAGGATCGGGCCCTGGCCGGCCCGCCAGGAGGGGTCGGTGCCGATGACGGTGACGCTTCCGTCGCGGTGGACGATCTCCAGCTGGGCGAGGAGCGCGACCCTGTCGCCGTAGAGGTCGGCGTGGCCGCCGCCGAAGCCGAGACGGCCCCGGTACCAGCCGTCGGACAGCCAGGCGCCGATGGCGTTGGCACCGGCGCGCAGATGCTCGGTGACGTCGTGGGTCTGGTAGCGCAGCCGGTGGTGGTAGCTGGTCCAGCCGGGTGCGAGGGCGTGGTCGCCCACCCGTCGGCCGTTGATCTCGATCTCGTAGAGGCCGTGTGCGGTGACGTACAGCCGGGCGCGCTCGATGTCCGCGGCGGCGGTGAACTCCTTGCGCAGCAGAGGCGGACGCCGGTCGCTGTCGCTCCCCCGCGGTGAGACCGCCCGGGCCGTCCAGTCGGCGGGAGCCAGCAGGCCCGTTTCGATGTGCAGGGGCGGGCTCCAGTCACCGGCCACCTGGTCGGCGCCCCGGACCCGCACCCGGATCGCGCAGGCCTCCCGGGAGCTCAGGGGCGGCAGCGGCCAGGGGATCAGCACGGAGTCGGGAGAGGTCACCCAGTCCGTGCGGTACGTCCCGTCGGCGCGCGTCGCCTCGATCTGGTAGGCGTGCTGGGTCCAGCCGGTCGGCGCGGTGGTCTTCCAGGAGAGCCGGGGCGAGGACTCGCCGATGCCGAACGGCTCCCGGTGGTGCTCCGCGGTCGGCGCGGCCGTCGCGGGTATGGGGTCGGGGGTCATCCCTTCACCGCCCCGGCCGTCAGGCCCTTGATGATGCGCTGGTTGATGAGCAGGTAGAGGACCAGGGCGCCGACGACGTTGATGCTGATCGCCGCGAACAGCGGGCCGAAGGACGTCTCGCCGTACTGGCCGGTGAAGTTGAGCAGACCCACCTGGACGGTGCGAAGGTCGTCGTCGGTGGTGAAGGTGAGGGACACCAGAAGGTCGTTCCAGATGAAGAAGAACTGCACGAGCGCGACGGTGAAGACGGCGTTGCGCACGACAGGGAACCCGATCCGCCAGAAGGCCGTGAGCATGCCGGCCCCGTCGAGGGTGGCGGCCTCGAACATCTCGCGCGGGACCGCCCGGAAGTAGGTGGCCATCATGAAGACGGTGAGCGGGAGGCCTACCGCTGTGTAGGTGATGGTCAGCGGCCACAGGGTGCCGGACAGACCGCTCTGGAAGTACACCCGGAACAACGGGAGCAGGATCATCTGGCTCGGCACCATGATGCCCACCAGGAAGACGAGGAGCACCTGGTGGCGGCCGCGCCAGATCATGACCTCCAGAGCGAATCCGGCGGCGGTGCCGAGCAGGATGATGAGCGCCAGCGAGGGCACGGTGGCCAGAAGGCTGTTGCGGAGGTACAGGGCGACATGGCCGGTCGTCCACGCGTCGGCGTAGTTCTGGAAGTCCCACTTGCCGGGCAGCGACCAGGCCGGGTCGTTGACGAACTCCGCCTGGGTCTTGAACGAGCTGAGCAGCAGCCACAGCAGGGGCGTCACCTCGACGAGCACCAGCAGGGCGACGAGGAGGTTGCGGGTCAGGCGCCGGGCGTACCCGCGCTTGCGGACGGCGGCCGGCCGTGGGGTGGGCAGGAGTTCCCGCGGCGGGGCCGTGAGGGTGTCGGTCATGGGGGTTCAGCCCTTGGTCAGGTCGCGGCGCGAGAAGCGGAAGACGACGAGGGTGACGCCGAGGCAGACGACGGTGAGCAGGGAGGCGATGGTGCTGCCGTAGCCGTAGTCGCCGTAGGAGAAGGCGGTGCGGAACATGTAGAGGGTCAGGGGGGTCGTGCCGCTGCCCGGGCCGCCGTTGGTCAGGGCGAGGACCGAGTCGAAGACCTTGAGGGTGCCGTTGATGCTGAACACCACCGAGGACAGCAGCACGGGCGCGGACAGCGGCAGGACGATGTGCCGGATGAGCCGCCAGCCGGTGGCGCCGTCCAGCCGCGCCGACTCGAGCGTCTCCTCGGGGATGTCGAGGAGCCCGGCGAAGATGAGGACGCCGTAGAAGCCCATGGAGCGCCACACGTCCATGACGACGAGGACGACGAAGGAGCCGCCGGCGCTCGCGAACCAGTCGCCGTGGTGCACCCCCAGTCCTTCGAGGGCGAGGTTGGCCAGGCCGTTCTGCGGGGCGACGGCGAAGAGCTTCTGGAACATCAGGGCCACGGCGACGGTCGGCAGGATCACCGGGAAGAACACCAGGGTGCGCACGACCGCGGACGACCTGCGCAGCACGAACACGTAGAGCAGCGCGAGCAGGTACCCGCAGAGGACCTGCCCGGCGCTGACGGCGAGCGCGTACTTGAAGGTGAACCACAGCGCCGAGTGGGCCTGCGGGTCGTGCCACAGCTTCTCGAAGTTGCCGAGCCCGCCGAAGGTGAAGCCCTCGATGACGTTGCCCTTGAAGAAGGTGTACCCGAGGGACCAGCCCATCGGCACCAGCATCACCAGGGTGTAGACCAGCAGCGCCGGGCCGAGCAGGACGGCGATGGCGCGGCGGTCTCCCAGAACTGAACGCATGACGGCTCTCTCACGAAGGGTTCGGTGCGGACGGCGGTGGTGCGGCGGGGTCAGCCGTTGTCGAGGTCGGTCTGGACCTTCTGCATGAAGTCCCTGGCCGACAGGGAGCCGGTGACGAGCGGCGCGGCGTTGGTCTGGCTCGTCTCCGTCGCCTTCGTGTTGAACAGGGCCTCGAACCACAGGGTGCTGGTCGTGGTCTTCGAGATGGTGTCCTGCACGGTCTGGGTGAGCGGCGGGAGCGTGCCGGTGTCGCCGTTGGGCTTGAACCCGGAGACGGTGCCCTGGTCCTTCAGGGAGGCGGCGCCGTAGTTCTTGGTGATGCAGGTGAGCCAGTCGCCCACCTTGGCGTCGTAGGACTTCGCGGAGACGGCGACGGGGAGGCCGACGTTGGCCGGGATCTGGTCCGCGCTGCCCTTGCCGCCGGCGACGGTCGGGAACGGCATGAAGCCGACGTTGTCCGCGCCGATCTTGTTCTTGGTCTTGTCGTTGAAGTCGCCGAGCGCCCAGCTGCCCATGTAGAACATGGCGGCCTTGCCGGTGAGGAACTGCTGGGTGGCGGTGTCGTAGTCGATCGATCCGACGCCCTGGCCGAAGTAGCCGGCCTTGCCGAGGTCCGCGACGGCCTGGGCGGCCTTCACGTAGGCCGGGTCGGTCAGCTTGGCCTTGCCGTCCGCGACCGCCTGGAGGGCGTCCGGGCCGAGTTCGCGGTAGAGGTAGCCGCTGATGAGCCGGGTGAGGGGCCAGCCGTCCTTGCCGTCGGCGGCGAAGGGAGTGACACCGGCGCCCTTGAACTTCGCGGCGGCCGCGACCAGTTGGTCGTACGTGGTCGGGGTCGCCACGTGCTGGTCCGCGAAGAGCTTCTTGTTGTACCAGATGCCCTCGATGTTGAACTGGTAGGGCATGACGTTGAACTTGCCGTACAGGTTCTCGACGGTCTTGATCGCGGCGGGCTGGAGGTCGTCCCACACACCGAGGTCCTTGAGCGTCTTCTCCAGGTCGAGGACCTGGCCCGCCTTGTCCAGCGTCTTGGTGAGCTGAGGCGTGCCGCCCGCCGCGAACTGCACCGGCAGCGCGTTCTGGCCGGCGAGCAGCTGGACCTTCTGGTCGACGTTGCCTATCGGGAGCGTCTGGGTCTTCAGCGGCAGGGCCTTGTTCTGCGCCGCGCAGGCGCCCTTGCCCAGGGTGGTGAGCTCCTGCTGGACGATGTGGTTGTCGTCGTTGATGGTGAGGCTGAACTCCTTGGCGGCGCTGCCCGCGCCGCTTCCGCCCCCGCAGGCGCTCAGCAGCAGGGCCGAGGTGGCAGCCGTGGCGACGAGGGTGATACGGCGGGTCCTGAAGGTGGTTCTGAGGGTGTTGTGCACGGGTGCTCCTCGGCACACAGGGCGTTGAAACGCTTCAATTGGGAGATGCCGGGAACCTATGACCCGGTTCGACGTGTGTCAAGGATTTGTCGGGGACGTTTCTGAACCGCGCGCTACGGGGGTGGGTGCCGTCGGCGGTGGGGGTCATGGGCGACGGGGGTGCGGAAAGGGCTGGTCAGGTGGTTGGGGGCTCCGGAACCCGGTTCGGCTCGGCAGCTCCCGGACCGTCGGTTCTGTGTGCCGACTCGGCACGATCAGCTCGCGTCCCCATGGGGCGCGGCGACTCCGACGACGCTCAGTTCTGTGCGCTGGACAGCACGATGAGCTCGGGCACCCGGATCGGCGCAGCGAGCCCGTCAGTTCTCAGTTCGGTGCGCTGGACCGCACGATCAGCTCCGGCTCCAGCACCACGGTGGCGTGCCGGTGCTGCTTGCCCGAGGCGACCTCGTCCATCAGCAGCCGGATCGCCTCCTGGCCCATCATCCGGCCCGGCATGTCCACCGCGGTCAGCGGCACCGCCGCGGCGCCCGCCCCACGGTTGTTCTCGCAGCCGACCACCGCCACCTGGTCGGGCACCCGGATACCCGCCACCGTGTGGAGCTCGTGGATGATGGCGTTGGCCAGCTCGTCCGTGACGACGACCAGGCCGTCGGGCAGCTCCTCGGGCGCCCGGCGGGCGAGTTCGGCCCCCACCACATGCCCGTGGGACGTGGTCAGACCGACGCTGTCGATCTCCTCCAGAGTGACGCCGGGGCCGGCCTCCTCGACCGCCGCGCGCACTCCCCTGCGCCGGTCGCGCACCGGCTGGTAGTCGTCGTGCGCGACCACGTACGCCAGCCGGGTGCGCCCGGTGTCGATGAGATGGCGGGCCGCCAGATATCCCACGTGCTCGTTGTTGACCAGCACCGAACAGCAAGTGCCGGGCCGCGGAGCGTAGTTGAGCAGCACGACCTGGCGGCCGTGCGAGCGGATGCGGGCGATGCCGGCCGTGGAGTCCTCCATCGGCGCCAGCAGCACGCCGGTCACCCGGGACTCGTCGAACAGGTCCAGGTAGTCGTCCTGGAGCTTCATGTCGCACGCGGTGTTGGCCAGCAGGAGGTTCTGCCCGATCGCCCGGGCGGCGTCCTGAGCGCCGTGCGCCATGTCGATGAACAGGGAGTTCTCGATGTCGGCGAGGACCATGCCGATGCTCTTGGTCGAGCCGGACACCAGCGACCGGGCGGCGTCGTTGCGCACGAAGCCCAGCCGGCCGATGGCCTCACGGACGCGCTCCGCCGTCGCGGGGCTCACCTTGGCCGGGTGGTTCAGCACGTTGGAAACCGTGCCCACCGAGACGCCGGCGGCGTCGGCGACGTCCTGCATGCTCGGACTGGCATGCCCCTGAACTGCTCGCGGACGGGCGGTTGCCACAGCGCTCCTCGACCTCCGGTCTCGTTCCAACCCGGGACCGCACGGCACCCACAGTGACCAGGCTGTCGCCGACAAGGCGCAGGATACATGACGCGTGTTGAAACGCTCCAAGAGCGGCGATCGGGCGGTGCCCGCGCCGGGGCGGAGATCGAGCAATATCGGCTGGTCACCCGGGAGCCGAGGGCCGTGCGGTGCCCGACCTTGCCCCGACCGTGCACGGGCGCCTGCGGGTTCGGCCCGCGCCGGAGCGACTCGACCGGGACCCGCCCGCGGTCGGTTGAACTGGGCGATCGGCGCGGCTGGTCTTGACGGCCCGACCGGGGCGTGCGAATCTCCCACCCGTGATGGATTGAAACGCATCAACCGGAGACCAGGTGCTCCACCGCCGGTCAGTCCATTGCCCCGGCTGCCTCGGGGCGCGGGTCGTCGTCCCCGGCGGCGTTCCGCGACGCAAGCCGGTCCCGGTCGGCGTAACGACGCAGCAGCCACCAGCCGTACGCGGCCTGAAAGACGTACACGCCCACCTGCCACCAGTCCGGGGCCGCGCCCGGGGAGCGGATCTGGAAGAAGTCGTCGAGCGCGTGGACGACCACCATCGGCCAGACGGAACCGATCGCGAAGCGCAGTCCGGCGCAGGTGAAGCCGAACAGCGCGGCGGACAGCATCTGCCACAGGGTGTCGTCCCACGCGGCGCCGAAGAACAGGTGGTTCTGGACGTGCCCGAGGCCGAAGAGGACGGCGACACCGGTGGCCGCACGCAGCGGGCCGAGCGGGGTGAGGGTCTGCTGGACGAGGCCACGGCTGTAGACCTCCTCGTCGATACCGACCCAGAGCAGCGACACCAGGGAGCTGACGACCACCGTCGTACGGCCGTCGAGCCCGGCGAGCGCGTACGAACCGGCGATCAGCAGCATCGGCAGCACCAGCCACCAGCGCCGCCGGCGGCCGAACGTGGTGGTGCCGGACACCCGCAGCCATCCCCACCGCCACAGCACGCACCAGACGCCGGCGAGGCAGATCGCGTTGATCACGGTGGCGCCGAGGCCGGGGAACCATGCCGGGGCCAGTGGGGGCAGGAGCACCTTGGCGAAGAGCAGGAGCACACCATGCCAGGCGAACGTCAACTCCACGGCGCCGCAGACCGGATGACGGGTTACGTGTCCTTTCCAGCGCTCCATCACGGGGCGAGGGTATCCGCGGCTGCCCGCTCGGTACCCCGCGTTGTCGGGAACGCCAGAAGGACTGTCGGCGTTGCCCCGAAGGGGCGCTGCCGGCGTTGCCCCGAAGGGCCGCTGCCCGCGTTGCCCCGAAGGGCGCTGTCGCCAACGTCCGTGCGGCCGCCACCAGGCGACCGGTTACAGTGCGCGAGACGGCAGCCCGGTCAGGGAGGAACAGCGTGACCGACACCAGCAACGCCCGGCCCGCCGAGGGTGAGGCGCAAGCACCGAGGCAGAGCCGGCTGCTCCGCCTGATGCGCTACCTCCCCCTGATCGCCCCCGTCCTGCTGTGGGCCGTGCCCTGCTGGGTGCTCCTGTACACCGGCCAGCACTGGCCGCTGCCCGTCACGGTGGCCGGCACCGCCCTGTTCGTCCTCGGGCTCGCCGCCATGCCGCTCGCGATGATGCGCGGTCACGGACGGCGCCAGCAGGACCGGGCGGCGATCATCGGTGACACCCTGCTGGGCGGCAGTTGGGTGTTGTTCACCTGGTCCGTCCTGCTCGGAGTCCTGTTGCGGCTAGCCCTGACCGTGGCCGGTGTCGGCGAGAGCGAGGACCGGGCCCGGATCGTCACCTGGGCCGTCCTCGGCGTGTCCGCCGCGTTGCTCGCCTGGGGGTACGTCGAGGCTCGCCGTGTGCCCCGGGTGCGCCGGCTCGACGTACCGCTCCCGCGACTGGGAGCCGGGCTGGACGGTCTGCGTGTCGTGCTCATCACCGACACCCACTACGGCCCCCTCGATCGTGTCCGCTGGTCGGCCCGGGTGTGCGAGACGGTGAACACCCTGGAAGCCGACCTGGTCTGCCACACCGGGGACATCGCGGACGGCACGGCCGAACGCCGCCGTGCCCAGGCCGCCCCGCTGGCGACCGTGCGCGCCACGGAGGGCCGGGTCTACGTCACCGGCAACCACGAGTACTACAGCGAGGCCCAGGGGTGGGTCGACCTGATGGACGAGCTGGGCTGGGAGCCGCTGCGCAACCGCCATCTGCTGCTCGAACGCGGCGGCGACACCCTCGTGGTCGCCGGCGTGGACGACGTCACCGCCGAGTCCTCCGGCCTGGTGGGTCACCGCGCCCACCTCGCCGGCGCCCTGGACGGTGCAGACCCCGAGCTGCCCGTGCTGCTCCTGGCGCACCAGCCCAAGTTCGTCGACCGGGCGGCGGCCGCCGGTATCGACCTCCAGCTCTCCGGCCACACTCACGGTGGGCAGATCTGGCCCTTCCACCACCTGGTCCGCCTCGACCAGCCGGCCCTGGCCGGCCTCAGCCGGCACGGTGTCCGCACCCTGCTCTACACCAGCCGCGGCACCGGCTTCTGGGGCCCGCCGTTCCGGGTCTTCGCGCCGAGCGAGATCACCCTGCTGGTGCTCCGCTCACCGCAGCGTCGCTGACTTGAGCGTTCCTCCGGTGTGCGGTGTCAGCACGTGTCCGGGCACCGGAAGAAGTGGCGCGCGTGGCCTCCGCAGCAGCGTTGACGTGAGCGTTCCTCCGCTTCCTCCGGTGTCCGCACCTGTCCGCACACCGGAGGAAGCGGCGCGCATGGCCTCCGCAGCAGCGGGGTCGCTCGGGGCGCTCCCGCAGCAGCGGGGTCGCTCGGGCTGCTTCCACCTCCGCCCTCCGCCGCAGGCTCAGCGGCCCCAGCTCCACAACAGGCTCAGCGGCCCCAGCGCAGCGCGGCCGTCTGCACGGGTGCGTCCCACAGCCGCAGCATCTCCTCGTCGGCCCGGCAGAGGGTCACCGAGCAGCCCGCCATGTCCAACGACGTGACGTAGTTGCCGACGAGCGCCCGCGCCACCGGCACGCCCCGGCCCTCCAGCAGCCGGGCCACCTCGGCGTGGAACCCGTACAGCTCCAGCAGCGGCGTCGCTCCCATCCCGTTGACCAGGGCCAGTACCGGCCCGTCGGCCGGGGGCAGCTCCCGCAGTTCCTCGAGTACGGCGCCCACCGCGACCTCCGCGATCTCCCGGGACGGCATCATCGCGCGCCGCTCCCGGCCCGGCTCGCCGTGGATCCCGACGCCGAGCTCCATCTCCCCGTCCGGCAGGTCGAAGGTCGGGCCTCCGCTCGCGGGAGTGCTGCAAGCGCTGAGCGCCACGCCGAAGCTGCGCGAGCACTCGTTGACGCGGCGGGCGATCGTGGCGACCTGCTCCAGCGGTGCGCCCTCCTCGGCGGCCGCCCCGGCGATCTTCTCCACGAACAGGGTCGCTCCGGTGCCCCGCCGCCCGGCCGTGTACGTGCTGTCGGTGACGGCGACGTCGTCGTCGACCAGGACCCGCTCGACCCGGACGCCGTCCTCCTCGGCGAGCTCGGCGGCCATCTGGAAGTTCAGCACGTCCCCGGTGTAGTTCTTGACGACGAACAGCACGCCCTGCCCGGCCTCCACGGCGCTCGCCGCGCGCAGCATCTGCTCCGGGACGGGCGAGGTGAACACCTCCCCGGGACACGCCGCCGACAGCATCCCGTACCCGACGAACCCGGCGTGCAGCGGCTCGTGCCCGGAACCGCCGCCGGACACCAGCCCGACCCGGCCGTTCTCCCGCGCGTCCCGCCGTACGACCACCCGCCGCTCCACGTCCACGTCCAGGTCCGGGTGGGCGGCGGCCAACCCGGACAGGGCATCGGCGACCACGGTCTCCGGACTGTTGATCAGCATCTTCATGGCACCTCCCGGGTGGAACCGGCGGCCGAGCCTCTGCCCACTGTCCTCACGGAGTCCGAAGTCCTCACAGAGCTGAGGGTCCTCACGGAGCTCGGGCATCGCCGGACGGGCGGACGCGTTCGCGATCGCACGCCCCACGACCAGTGTGCCGCCACCCCGTGGACAACCGCGACGCGTGTGCGCGGTCGCCCGCCGGCCAGCACGGGGTTGCGGCCGGTTCGGGCGGGCGACCAGGCCGGTTCGGGCGGTCAGGGCGCTGTCTCTCACGCCCCGCACGCGCATACCCGTGGCCGGTCATACAATGATTTTTGAAGGCTCGGGGCAGTCGACAGCCGACCTTCGGGCCGGCGGGAAGCGGGCACCCATGGCTGAGCGACTCAAGAGATCAGGACTGGTCGGCGAGCTTTCAGCGGAATTCGCCGGCACGATGATCCTCATCCTCTTCGGTTGTGGCGTGGTGGCTCAGGTGGTCGCCGGCGGGGCCCTCACGAATCCCGCGGGCGGCCTCGGAAACCACGACAGCATCGCCTGGGCCTGGGGCCTCGGCGTCACCCTCGGTGTGTACGTCGCGGCGAGGCTGAGCGGTGCGCATCTCAATCCCGCGGTGACCCTCGCGCTGGCGGCGTTCAAGGGGTTCCCGTGGAGCAAAGTGGCTCCCTACGCGCTGGCCCAGACAGCCGGCGCCTTCGTGGCAGCCCTGATCGTCCGGTGGAACTACACCGAGGCGCTGGCGAAGGCGGATCCCACCCACACGATCAAGACGCAGGGCGTATTCTCCACGCTGCCCGCGAACGGCAACCCGAACCTGCCGGTCCACGAATGGGGCGCGTTCCGCGACCAGGTCATCGGCACCGCGATCCTGCTGCTGCTGATCCTGGCGGTCACGGACCTGCTCAACACGCCCCCCGGCGCCAACCTGGCACCGTTCATCGTCGGTCTGATCGTCGTGGCCATCGGTATGGCCTGGGGTACCAACGCGGGTTACGCGATCAACCCGGCACGCGACTTCGGTCCCCGGCTGGCCAGCTTCCTCACCGGGTACGGCGGAGCGTGGCGAGATCAGTACGGGAACTTCTACTTCTGGGTGCCGATCGTCGGTCCGGTGATCGGAGGCCTGCTGGGAGCGGGCCTGTACAAGGTCTTCATCGGCCGGTTCCTGCCGACCGCTGAGCCGGAGCCCCCCGGACGGATCCCGGCCCCGGACGAGAACTGAGCTGACCGGCTCCCGGGGTTGTCGTTCATCCGGCTGCCCCGGGAGAGCCCAAGGAGAGGCGGCATCCCATGGCGGACTTCGTCGGCGCGGTGGACCAAGGGACCACCAGCACCCGTTTCATGATCTTCGACCATGCCGGCACCGAGGTGGCGCGGCACCAGCTGGAGCACTCACAGATCCTCCCGCGCTCGGGGTGGGTCGAACACGACCCGGTGGAGATCTGGGAGCGCACCAACTCGGTGATCCAGACCGCGCTCCGGAACGGAAACCTCGCCCCGGAGGACCTGGCGGCCATCGGCATCACCAACCAGCGGGAGACCACCGTCGTCTGGGACCCGCGCAACGGCCGCCCGTACTACAACGCCATCGTCTGGCAGGACACCCGTACCGACTCCATCGCGGCCGCGCTGGACCGCTCCGGCCAGGGCGACGTGATCCGCCGCAAGGCAGGGCTGCCGCCCGCCACGTACTTCTCGGGCGGCAAGATCCAGTGGATCCTCGAGAACGTCGACGGAGTGCGCGAGGCAGCCGAGCAGGGCCATGCCCTCTTCGGCAACACCGACGCCTGGGTGCTGTGGAACCTCACCGGCGGCCCCGACGGCGGCGTCCACGCCACCGACGTGACCAATGCCAGCCGCACCATGCTGATGGATCTGGAGACCCTCGACTGGGACGACGAGCTGCTGGGCTTCTTCGGCGTTCCCCGGGCGATGCTGCCGACCATCAACCCGTCCTCCCACCGGGAGGCGTTCGGGCAGACCCGTACGTCCCGCCCACTACGGGCGGCCATCCCCATCACCGGTGTGCTCGGCGACCAGCAGGCAGCGACGGTCGGGCAGGTCTGCTATGCGCCCGGCGAAGCGAAGAACACCTACGGCACCGGCAACTTCCTGGTGCTCAACACCGGCACGGAACTGGTGCGGTCCCAGCACGGCCTGCTGACGACCGTGGCGTACCAGTTCGGCGACAGCCCGGCGATCTACGCGCTCGAAGGCTCCATCGCCGTCACCGGCTCCGCAATCCAGTGGCTTCGCGACCAGCTGAAGATCATCAACGACGCCGCGGAGAGCGAACGCCTGGCGCTCACCGTCGAGGACAACGGCGGGATCTACTTCGTGCCCGCCTTCTCCGGCCTGTTCGCCCCGTACTGGCGTTCCGACGCCCGCGGCGCGATCGTCGGCCTCGCCCGGTACAACGACAACGGCCACCTGGCGCGGGCCGCCCTGGAAGCCATCTGCTACCAGAGCCGCGACGTGGTGGAGGCCATGGAGCAGGACTCCGGCGTCCACCTCGACGTCCTCAAGGTCGACGGCGGCGTGACGGCCAACGACCTGTGCATGCAGATCCAGGCCGACGTCCTCGGCGTCCCGGTCAGCCGCCCGGTCGTCGCCGAGACCACCGCGCTCGGTGCCGCCTACGCCGCCGGTCTGGCCACCGGTTTCTGGCAGGACACGGATGAACTGCGCACCCACTGGCAGGAGTCCAAGCGCTGGGAGCCCCAGTGGTCCGAGGAACAGCGTGCGGAGGGATACGCGGGCTGGAAGAAGGCGGTGGAGCGCACGCTCGACTGGGCCAAGGTCGAATAGGGGCCGCAGCCCCCGGTTCCGGCCGGGAGTGACCGAATGGGCCGGCCCGGGTCACGGCCGCCCGGGCCACGTTCGGTGCCTGCATCGGATGCACCGGATGCACTGCCGTCACCGGCTGCACTGCCGAACTGGCTGCACTGCTGCATTGGCTGCACTGGCTGCACTGGCTGCACTGGCTGCACGAGGAGAAGACCATGGCGAACCCGGTGGCCCTCTCGTCCGACGCACGCGCGGAGGCTCTCCGCCGACTGGGAGAGAAGGAGCTCGACGTCCTCGTCGTCGGGGGCGGCGTGGTCGGCGCCGGCGCGGCCCTGGACGCGGCCACCCGTGGCCTGCGAGTCGGCCTCGTCGAAGCCCGGGACTGGGCCTCGGGCACGTCCAGCCGCTCCAGCAAGCTCATCCACGGCGGCCTGCGCTACCTGGAGATGCTGGACTTCCGGCTCGTCGCCGAGGCGCTGAAGGAACGCGGACTCCTGCTTCAGGTCCTGGCTCCGCATCTGGTGCGTCCGGTGCCGTTCCTCTACCCGCTGCAACACCGGATCCGGGAGCGTCCTTACGTGGGCGCCGGCGTGCTGCTGTACGACACCATGGCCACGGCCTCCGGTACCTCCAGAGGTCTGCCCCACCACCGCCATCTGCTCAAGCGCCGAGCCCTGCGTGAGGCGCCCGCGCTGCGCTCCGACTCCCTGGTCGGCGCGATCCAGTACTGGGACGCCCAGGTCGACGACGCCCGGCACACCCTGTTCCTCGTCCGAACTGCCGTCGCCTACGGAGCGCTGGCCGCCAACCGCACCCGGGTCAGCCGCTTCCTGCGGCAGGGCGAGCGGGTGGTGGGAGCCGTGGTCACGGATCTGGAGACGGGCGACGAGACCGAGGTTCGGGCCAAGCAGGTCATCAACGCGACCGGCGTGTGGACCGACGACACCCAGTCCCTCGCCGGTACTCGGGGCCAGTTCCATGTCCGCGCCTCCAAGGGCGTACACCTGCTGGTCCCCCGTGACCGGATCAACTCCCGCACCGGCCTCATCCTCCGCACCGAGAAGAGCGTGCTGTTCGTCATCCCCTGGGGACGGCACTGGATCATCGGGACCACCGACACCGACTGGACACTCGACAAGGCCCATCCCGCCCTCAGTTCCAAGGACGTCACCTACCTTTTGGACCACGTCAACAGCGTCCTGGCCACGCCGCTGGCTCCGGAGGACGTCGAGGGCGTCTACGCCGGTCTGCGTCCCCTCCTGTCCGGCGAGGCAGCGGAAACCAGCAAACTGTCCCGGGAGCACCTGGTCGCACACCCGGTACCCGGTCTTGTCGTGGTGGCCGGCGGCAAGTACACGACCTATCGGGTGATGGCCAAGGACGCGGTCGACGAGGCGGCCCGCGGCCTGGACGAGAAGGTGCCCGACTGCGTCACGCAACGCGTTCCGCTGCTCGGCGCCGACGGCTATCCGGCCCTCTGGAACTCCCGCCACATCCTCGCCGAGCGCTCCGGGCTGCATGTCGCCCGTATCGAGCACCTGTTGAACCGCTACGGCTCCCTGGTGCACGAGCTGCTCGCCCTGGTCGCGGCCGACTCCTCGCTCGGCGAGCCCTTGCCGAGCTCCGACGACTACCTCCGGGTCGAGGCGGTGTACGCGGTGACCCATGAGGGGGCCCGCCACCTGGAGGACGTGCTCGCCCGGCGTACCCGGATCTCCATCGAGTCCTGGGACCGAGGTGTGGACGCGGCGCTGACCGTGGCGGATCTGATGGCACCTCACCTGGGCTGGGACCAGGCGCACCGGGACCGTGAGGTCAACCACTACCTGAAGCGAGTGGCCGCCGAACGCGAGGCCCAGCAGCAGCCGGACGACCAGACCGCCGACGCGGTACGGCTGGGCGCCCCCGACATCATCCCGGTGCACTGAGTTCGCGCCGAGTTCCCGCGAGCACCAGGACCGCCGGCCGGGCCCTGGACGCTCTCGGCAGACAACTGGAGATCCCTCGATGACCGGGCACGCGTCCCAGCCGAGCGAGGCGATCGAACAACGACTGCGCGACGCCCTGGAGCCCGCGCCAACAGCGTCGACATGAAAGACCTGCGGCCGGCAGCCTTCCCCGCCGGGCCCAGCTGGTCTCTCCTTCCCTCTCGCCGGACCGCGCCCGGTCCATCCCGCCGGCACCCCCTCGTCTTCACCGAGCTCTCCCGCGCCTCAGGCCCCGGCTTCCCCTGCCATCCCGACCACGCCTCCCCAGGGAGGCCGCCGCTGAGCTCGGGGACGAGAGAGTCTCACCGAAGCGTGCAACCGTATGACCCTCACATATGTCTCATACTGTGACCACCAGTCCCCGACGTCTCATAGGGGGGCGTCATGCATACCCGCCATCGCCTCATGGCCATCACCGCGAGCGCACTCCTGCTGGCCGGCACCGCGGCGTCGGCCTCTGCCGCCGCCACGTCCTCGGCACCGGCCACGAGTCTCGTGGTCAACGCCAGGATCGCCGGTCACTGCTCCTTCGACAGGGTCGTCATCGACGTGAAGGGCAAACTGCCGCCGGCCACCGTCAAGCGTGTCAAGGAACTCCGCTACGACAGCTCGGGGAAGAAGGTCCCGCTGGCCGGGAAGTACTTCCTGGAGATCAAGCTCTCCCCCGCCGCAGCCCACGACGACGCGGGCAGGAACGTCTACAAAGGCCCGCGTCTCATCAAGCTGAATCTGCCGAAACTCAAGGGCTTCGCACTGACCGGCGACTTCGAGGGCGTCGTCACCTTCGGGGCCGCGTTCAACAGCAAGCCCTCCTACACGACGAAGCAACTGCACCGCCCCGAACGCTTCGTCCTCGACATCGCCCACCACAACACCTGCCGTTCCTCGCACTGAGGTGCATGGACGGATCCCGGGGACGCGCACCGGGAGCGCGTACGGACGCGGCCCGGTAGGTGGCGAGAACCGGACCGCCGGGACCGGTGTGGTCCGGCCCAGCGGTCGCTCCTCCGCGGCGAAGGGTGCGCTACGGCCGGTCGAGGGTGATGGAGTTGATCGGCGTGAGGTTCTCGTACGACCAATCGTCCTGCAAGAGGATCTCAGGGCAGTTGGTGCCGCCGTAGTTGTAGCAGAGGTGGGCGGTGGCGCCGCCGTACTGGTTGTTGAGGACCGCGTGCTCCCCGTACTGGTTCCTCAGGTTGTGGTAGCCGTAGCTGGAGTACTGGACCGTCGGGTGCGGGTCGTCGAAGGGTTCGACACCCTGGGCCCAGA
The DNA here is from genome assembly GCF_000719505.1 of Streptomyces sp. NRRL B-3229. Classification (NCBI taxonomy): domain Bacteria; kingdom Bacillati; phylum Actinomycetota; class Actinomycetes; order Kitasatosporales; family Streptomycetaceae; genus Streptomyces; species Streptomyces sp. NRRL B-3229. The sequence continues at coordinate 33,342 of NZ_JOGP01000030.1, forward strand.
TGCACACGTTGCCGGACCTGCATCCGTACACCGTGTCGTCGCCGGCCTGAGCGGCGCCGCTCATCGCCACCACTGCCGTGGCAGCGGTCGCGAACGCGGCCACGGCACTCATCACCTTGCGCATGTTTCCCCCTGGTGGGTGGCCTGCGTCGCCGCAGGCAGAGCTTCGAGTTGGCAGGAAAGACGCGGTGATCTCTCCGTGCACTCACGAGTGGTCGCCCGGGTGACCGAGCAGCTCCTAGCCTTCAGGGCCGAGCGCCGGGAGTCTTGTACGAAGACGCAATCGCAGCGGAGGAACATCAGCAGTGGCCGAACCGATCGACCAGCCCGGCGAGTACATCGGCCGGCCGGCCGTGTCCTTACGCGGCATCGTCATCGGCTATCGCGGCCACCACATGGCGGGGGCAAGGCCCGCGAGGGTCACCCTGCCCTCGGCGAGCGTCACTCTTCTTCTGGGATGGGAGCAGCCGCTGACCATCCGGAGCGGGCCGGCGCAAGGAGTGGCACCGGCTTCGTGGCCTGCGATGATCGCAGGCCTGCAAACCGCGCCCATGGTCGCGGGTTTCGATGGAGCCGGGTATGCCGTCGAGATCGACCTCACGCCGCTCGGCGCGTACCAGCTCCTGAACCTCCCGCTGCACCACCTGGCCAGAACGGTCATCGCTCCAGACCACATCATGGGACCGGGCTGGGCTGCGAACACCACCGAACAACTGGCCGCAGCGCCGTCCTGGCCCCGCCGCTGGCAGATTCTCGACGCTCTGCTCGCCCGGCGCCTCAGGGCCGGAACTCTCCCCTCGCCTGCCGCTGTTCAGGCGTGGAGCCTGCTGCGGGAGCGGGGCGGGGCCGTCCCCTTGCGAGAGCTGATCCGGGCCACCGGCCTCGGTCAGCGCCGTATCCAACAGTTGCTGCGGGAACACATCGGACTGCCCCCTCAAACCCTCTCCCGCATCGTCAGATTCCACCGCGCCCTGGCAGTGGCATCGACAGGCCCGGCCTCACTCGTCGACCTGGCCGACCGGGCGGGTTACCACGACCAGCCACACATGCACCGCGACTTCCGTACCCTCTCCGGCAAGACACCAGGAGAACTGCTCCACCTCATGCGCCGAAGACCAGCAGGGCGCAGCAGCGGGCACATCCAGTCCTTCAACGACTTCGGGCTCCCGGGCCCATCAAGCCGTTGCATCTGACGTCCGCAGGCTCGTCCTCCTCATCCCGGGCCGCAGACCGTCAGCCCTGTGATCCCAAGGAAGGCTCCTAGCCCTCCGCGACGATCCTGCGTGCTGCCTCCGTCTTCTTTCGGTGGGCCCTGAGGAGCTCCTTCAGAGACTCCGAGTTCTTGTCGATTTCCGCCTTCTGCAAGGCTGATTCGGCCTTGAACCAGATGTCGAGCAGGTCGGTCTTCTCCTTGCAGCGCACATCCGCGCGCGCGGTTTCTTTCTCCTTCGCGGAGATGTCCTCGTGCTGGAATTCCTTGTTGTTCGCCGGTTCGAGCGGTGTCGCATATCGGAATCCTGAACTCCGCATACAGGCGGACCAGTTCCGGAATGCCTCCTTCACTTTCGGTTCGGTCAGCGAATCCTTATAACTCTGCGTGGAGATGCCGCGGGCGGTCTCCGCCGCTTCAGGCGCGTCGTACTTCTTGGCGAGTTGCGCCACCGACTGGCCGAAGCAGCCGTTCCTCGGCACTTCCCTTCCTTTGTAGACGACCTTTTCCGCAGTGCCCGGTTCTGCACCCCGGTTTCCGTAGAACACCCGCAGGGCGTCCTCGGTAAGGTCGGGGCCCGCGGGCAGCGGTCCGAGGTCGGGGTGGTATCCGAGGCGAGCCGCCTCACTCGCGCTGGAGAGCCCGTAGCGGCGGTCGGCGGATGTGGAGTTCTCGGCCTCCCGCTTTGCAGGCTCGTACGTGATCCCGTAGGTGCGCAGACAGCGCTTGGTCAGAACCTGCTGCGCGGACTCGATGACGGCGGACTCGTCAGCGGTGTAGCTGTAGCGGGCAATGGGCAGCCGCTCACCGAAGGTGAGCTGCGACTTTTCTGTCGAACCGCTGGATGTGACGGGCGTCTTGGAGGGCCCGGCCGGGGCGCCGCCCTCGCTCGGACCGCTCCCGGAGGAGCAGCCGAGCAGGGCGGCGGCCAGGGCCAGGCACATGGGTGCCAGGCGTCGCACGCGGGTCAGAACTTGTAGCAGGTGTTGTCGGCGCGGCCGTACCCGAAGGAGGCGTTGTTGTTGTACGTGTTCTTGAGCTGGTACGCCGTCCCGAACTCGGGGAGCGAGTCGCACGCGCCCTGGAGGTTGCTGTTGAAGTAGATCACCAGGTTGTACGGGGCCATGTTGACCGCAGAGGCGGCGTTGTTCTTGACGGGCTGGCCCTTTCCGGCGCCGTCGCCGAGGAACGTGTAGCCGTTCAGGCTGTAATGGTCGAAGCCGCGGAACACGGTACGGGAACCGGCAAAGCCGGTGTTGTAGTGGAACCGCATGCAGTAGGTCTGGGAATCAGGACAAGTGAGTCCCGCGTCGGCATTCGACTGCGGGGCCACTCCGAGCACCAGACCCGCCGTAGCGGTGGCGGTCACACCGAGGGACGCGAACGTCCGGCTCAAACGCATGGCATATCTCCCGTGTTGGTCATACACGATTGGAGCGGCGCCATTTTCCTCGCCGCGCGAGCCGGATGATCGTAACAACCCTTGATTCGTTAGGGAATTGGGAATTGCTGCTGTGGCACATGCTGACCGAGGGACATCAGAGGCTATGTCGGACATCACCCCTGCGCCAAGGCTGAACGCCCTCTCACGACCCGGCATGGCGGTCTGACGCATAGCCAATGCCCGAACTATGTTGCCCCGCCACATGTGCCCTTGCGATGCGCATTCCTACGGTGTGCGGACACCTACCCGTCCCCACCGCACACGAGGAAGTGGCGCACATGGCCTCCGCAGCATCCGCTCCCCCGACGCCGAACAACCTGAAGCGCATCGTCGCCGCCAGCCTCATCGGCACCACCATCGAGTGGTACGACAACTTATCCGATCAGACCTACGACCTGCGATTTTGCCGCCATTGACCCTCCGAAGTCAGCACCAAACCAGCACCGGGAAATCTCGTGCTCAGTAGGAGACACGGCCGTGCTCGATCTGACTGGCTGTGGGGCTTGATGACAGGTACCGAAGATCGTCACTCACCGTAGCGCTTCCTGCGGCATTAACGCCACGCCGACCGGCTGCCTGCCGACCTCCTCAGCGCGGGTACCCACTGGTGTGGGGAGAGCAGTCTCTCGACCGCTGTCCGAGGCGGTGACCTTCCCAGCCAGGAGCTGGTCCATGGCGTTGCGGCGCCCACTCCCCCGCGGTCGGTCCCTGACAACGTCATCCCTCTTCGGCCCGCCATCTGACCCCGGCCGTGCGGCCCCGGCGGACCAGGGCCGAACGGGTTCGTACTCCAGTCTCACTTCGCGATCTTGTCGCGAACCCAGCTGGGAACGAGTATGGCCACCGCGTGATCATCGGGGGTTGTGTGGACTCCTGAAGATCGTGCGGTAGCCGCAGGCCGTAGCGTAGACACTGTCCGCTGGTGGGCGATGCTCGGCCGGTCATGGCCCGGATGGCGGGCCGGTTCCTGCGGGTGGAACCCAGGGCTGCGGCCCGCGCGTACCTGCTTGGCCTGCGGTCGCACGTCGAACGAAAGGCATTCCTAGCCCGGGCTCTGTACCTTCTCGGCCTGCGGGCCCTTCTCGCCCTGCACGACTTCGAAGGAGATGCGCTGGCGCTGTCACCTGGTTGGGTGGGTAGGTGGCTGATGGCGTCGCGGCGTGCTGGAGCTCGGTGCCGGGCTGTGCTCAGGCCGCGGTGGAGAGGCCGGCGACGCCGGTGATCTGCTTCCAGATTGCGAACCAGCGTTAACAACGCTCGTGATCAATACACCTAGCGCGTGTCTCCTTGATGGGTTGGTCAGTTGATCGGATGTGTCTGTCCGATTAGTGATCAGTGATGCGATGTGGCACCGGATCGAGCCGCTGATGCCGGCCGATCCAGTTCGCGGACGGCGGTGGGCCGACCACCGCCGCACGCTTGAGGCCATTGCGTGGAAGTACCGCACCAACTCGCCCTGGCGGGACCTTCCCCACGAGCTCGGCTCATTCCAGACCGCTCACAAGCGGCTGATCAGATGGGCTGTCGACGGCACCTGGGAGATGATCCTCGCCGCCGTCCTGGCTGCGGCGGACGCCGACGATGACATCGACTGGACGGTGTCGGTGGACTCCACGGTGGTCCGGGCCCACCAGCACGCTGCCGGAGCACTCAAAAGGGGGCGGCTCGCTGCGGTGAGCCTGCCGATCACGCGCTCGGACGCTCCCGCGGCGGGCTGAGTACCAAGGTTCACCTGGCCGCAGACGGCCGTGGGGCCCCTCGCCTTCACCGTCACCGCAGGCCAGGCAGGTGACGCACCCGCCTTCGAGACGGTGATGTCCCGCATCCGCGTGCCCCGCCCTGGTCCGGGAAGGCCCCGGACCCGGCCCCTGGCCGTTCTGGCCGACCGCGCGTATTCCTCACGTGCCATCCGCGCCCACCTGCGACGCCGGGGCATCCGTGCGGTCATCCCGCAGCCGTCCGACCAAGTCGGCCACCGCCTGCGGCGAGGCCGACTCGGTGGCCGTCCGCCCGGCTTCGACAGCGAGGCATACAAGCAGCGGAACACCGTCGAGCGGTGCATCAACCGCCTCAAGCAATGGCGCGGCCTGGCCACACGAACCGACAAACTCGCGATCGCCTACCAGGCCGCACTCCACCTCGCGGGCATCCTCATCTGGACCCGACGCTGGCCAAAGAGACAGAACCTAGCCCCCGCGCGGTCGCTGTCTCGTTCGCGTTCATCCGCCCTGCGGATCGTTTGGGCGCGCGCCCTGCTTCGAATCATCCGATTCACCATGCCCCTGCCAGGGCCGGGCGAGCCCGATGAGGGCGAGCCCTGCCGCGGCCACGGCGATCAGCATGATCAGCGCCATCGGCAGGGAGCTGCCCTCGCCGAAGAGTCCCACCAGCGGTGAGGCAAGAGCCCCGCAGAGGAACTGCAGGCCGCCCAGGAGCGCGGACGCCGCACCCGGAGCCACCCGGCCCAACGCCTGGCCGATGCTCATGACTCCCGGGAAGACAAGGCCGATGCCGCTGACCGTCACGAACAGCGTGATCCAGGTGCCCGCGAGGCTCTCGCCCACAACCACGACCAGCAGGACCTGCGCCAGTGCGCCGAGCGAGGAGAGGCCGACTCCGACCGTGAGGAGCGTGTTCAGGCGTACGCCCCGCCCCGCGAGTCGGGACAAGACCGCCCCCGGCGATGAGCATGCCGACGGCGTTGGCGGCAAAGATGAGGGAGTACGTCGTCGAGGAGACCCCGTGGAGGTTCTCGAAGACGAAGCTGGAGCCGCTGATGTAGCCGCTGGCGCGACCTGCTGACGCGGTGCGCGACCGCCGGGGTCGGTTCCCGCTCGGCAGGGCCGAGGGAACGGATCCCGGCGGATACCGCGCTCCGCGGTCGGGCGCCCGGACGGACGGTCCGGGTAGGGTAGGCGTTCTGCATCAGCTGCCGGAACTGGGCGGAGAACCAGTGTCCGGCCAGCGGCGCGTTCGGCAGCGCGCCCGTGGGGTTGTTGCCGTTGCGGGGGTTACCGCCGTACGTCGGGTCGCACATCCGGTCGAAGCCCTTGCCCTCGTCGTTGGGGATGGCGGCGCTGTTGCCGTCCGACTCCCCCGGCGGCTTGACCCACACGTAGGCGTCGATGTTGGCGGCCGGAGCCGCGGTCGGCCGTTCGCCGATGCCTGCGCCGCTCTGGTTGCACCAGTTGCCGGCGTGGATGCGCCGGTCGATGCGGCTGCCGTCGACGTAGCCGTCCACGGTGGTCTGCGGTCCGGGGCCGGTGGGCCGGGCGGAGCCGCCCCAGCCGTTGCGGGAGGTGTCGATCAGCATGCCGAGGCCGGAGTCGAATCCGGCCGCGACGAGCTTGTCGCGCAGCCCCTGGGCGAAGGACTGCTCGTCCACGTACTGGTTCCAGTCCACCCACTTCGACTGGCGCACGGTCTGGCCGTTCACCGTGTCGGTGACCTTGAGGTACGGCTCCTTGGCGGGGCTGTAGTTCGCGGTGTTGACGATGAAGCCCGCCACGTCGTTCACGCTCGCGCCGTTCGTCGTCGCGACCTTGGCGAACTCCTGCACCGCGGGGCCGAGGTTGCTGTCCCAGCCGAGCCAGCCGTGGTGGCCGGCGTCGATGTAGTTGTACACGTTCGGGATGGCGCCCAGCTTGTCCAGGGCGTAGGAGACGTGCATCGCCGTCACCGACTCGGGGTTAAGGATCATCCAGGCCGACGGATCCGTCCCCACGAACGGCGCTCCGAAGTCGTACCCCTCCATCTACAACGGCTGCCACTACACCAACTGCTCGCCCGGCACGAAGCTTCCCGCTCAGCTCAGCAACATCTCATCCGCGCCCTCCAGCATCTCGTTCAGCTATGCGGGCGACGCGACCTACGACGCCGCGTACGACATCTGGCTCGACCCCACTCCCCGCACCGACGGCGTGAACCGGACCGAGATCATGATCTGGTTCAACAAAGTCGGCCCCGTCCAGCCCATCGGCTCTCCGGTCGGCAACGCCAACGTGGGCGGGCGCGACTGGCAGGTGTGGTCCGGCAGCAACGGCTCGAACGACGTGCTGTCGTTCGTCACGCCGTCGGCGCTCAGCAGCTGGTCCTTCGACGTCACAGACTTCGCCCGGCAGGCCGTCTCCCGGGGACTCGCGCAGAATAACTGGTACCTGACGAGTGTTCAGGCCGGGTTCGAGCCCTGGCAGAACGGCGCGGGCCTTGCCGTGACCTCGTTCTCCTCCACCGTCAACACAGGCCCCTCCGGTGACCCCGGCCCCGGCCCCGGCGGCTCCACGGCCTGCAAGGTGGCGTACGCGACGAACGTCTGGCAAGGCGGCTTCACCGCCGACGTCACCATCACCAACACCGGCTCCTCTCCCCTCAGCGGCTGGAAGCTCGCGTTCACCCTCCCCTCCGGGCAACGGATCACCAACGCCTGGGACGCGAACCTGTCCGGGTCGTCAGGAGCTGTCACAGCGAGCAACGTGGCCCACAACGGAGAGGTGGCGGTCGGCGGCCAGGCCACCTTCGGGTTCCAGGGCACCTCCAGCGGAACCTTCGCCAAGCCCTCCGCCTTCACCCTGAACGACACTGCCTGCACAACCGTGTGACACACGCTCACCCTCCGGGGCCCCGCCTGGGGTCCTTCCCCACCGACCCGCAGGGTTCCGGAGGCCGCACAGCGCCCCTGGCACCACAGTGCTGCGCCCCCCTCTCCGCCGGAGAGGAGCGCTCCGCGACCGTGTCGGCGCGCATGCGGGCCGACGACACGGCTCGTCGGGCTGCCCCGGTCCATGGCCGGTTCGGAGAGGGCTCACTGTTGGCGGAGGCATCAGTGGCGGGCGAACTGGACCCCCGTCGGCTGCACCGCATCCGGCCGCAGAGCGATCCCGTTGAGGGTCAGTCGTTCTCCATAGATGTCGGTGAGTCTGATGGGGCCGCCGCACCCGCTGCCGTCCGGGGAGAGGAAGTAGTTGTAGTCGGTGCGGGCCAGTTGGCGCCAGGCGCCGCCGGCTCGGACCTCGAGCCGAGCGAGCGGGTTGCGGTGGCCGATCGCCTGAATGCCGCACCAGTAGGGGCTGGACCCGTTCTTGTAGCGGATCGAGATCGTGCCCGAAGTCTGGGGGCTCAGCAGGCTCCAGGTGATCGCGATCCTGCCCGTCGTGATGGGGGCCAATTTGGCGAAGGCCTGTTCGCTGAGGTCGAGTTGCCCCGGTGCACAGGGCAGAGGGCATTCGTTGGTGATCCGGACCATGACGGAGTTGCCGTTGGCCGCGTGGACGCGAACGTAGGCCCCGCAGGCCCTGGACGTCTGGTAGTCGGTGGTGTTCATCGCGGCGATCATCATGTCGCTGCTGGGGCCGTAGGAGCAGGCGCCGTCCCCGACTCCGGCCTTGTAGACGGTGGCGACCCCGGGGTAGGTGATCTGGGGCCGGATGCGTCTGGCCAGGGAGGTCGTGACGGGGGCCGTGCGCGGGGCGGCCGAGGAGGGCGACGGTGCCGCGGAGGGGGAGCGGGCGGATTTGGGTGTGGCCGCGGAGGCCTTCGGGCTCGCCGAGGTCGCCGAGGGGGACGGCGAGGACGACTTGTGCCCGGGGGTGGTCGGGGACGGGGTCTGCCGGGAGTCGGTGACGGCTGTGGCCGCGGCCGACGCGGTGTCCTCCTTGCGGTCGGGTTGCATCGCCACGACCAGGCCGACGAGAAGTGCCGTGACGGCCAGGCCGGTGGTGGTGCCGATCGTCAGCCGGCGTCTGCGCCTGCGCTGCCGCGCGGCCTGACGTGTTGTCTCGTGCATGTCCATCCGTTCGGAAGAGCGAGTCGGTGATGGACCACTCAGTGGCCGCCGGACGGGAAAAGGTTGCCGCCGATTTCGGACCGGTTCGCAGACGGGGACACCAGTGGCCGAACGGAGCTGCCGGGCACGGTACTCGCGGTCTCCGTGCTCCCGCCCTCGGACCTCGGGTGGGAGCACGGACTGCCTCGGACGCGCCCACTGCCTCTGCGGGGTGGCCATACCGGGTGCGCCGGGGTGGCGGCCCCGCGGCACGCCACCCCGGGCCCGCTCAGCCGACCTTGGTCATGTTCCACTGCTGCGGCGTACCGCTGTTGGGGGTCCACTGGATGATCTTGGTCAGGTCAGCGGTGTTGTTGGAGTTGTCCAGCGCCTTTCCGCTGTGCCGGTTGATGAGCCGGAACGCGCCGCCGCCCAGCGCGCTGATGGCCCACTGCTGCTGGTAGCTGCCGTTGTCGGTCTTCTGCACCATCACCGTGTTGTCGGAGGTGCTGTTGTTGTCGTCGAGGGCCTTACCGCTGCGGACGCAGACCAGCTTGTAGTAGCCGTGGCCCAGGTCGGTCACCGTCCACTGCTGCGGCGTACCGCCGTTGGGGATCCACTGGATGATGTCGGTGCCCTCGCCGCCGGAGTTGGCGTTGTCGAGAGCCTTGCCGCTCTGGGCGCAGACCAGCTTGTAGATGCCGTTGGCAAGGACTGCCGGCATGCCGTTGACCTCCACGCAGACCACGGAGTCGATCGCGCTGGGCGCCGTGGTCGGCACGCTGACGTTGATCTGCCCGCCGCTGACCCAGTAGTTGAGCGAGACGGTGGGGTTGTTCATCAGGTAGACGCGGTTGATCGTGTTGTACACCGCCGGGATCTGCAGGGTGCCGCCGGTGGGCCAGTTGAGGACGTGGGCGAAGAGCTTGCCGCTCTTCTTGGTGACCTTGCCCCAGGACGGCTCGGTCGCGAAGGGGCTGCCGCTGGTGCCGTGGATGCTGTCGGAGTAGGTGCCCATCCACGAGGCCAGGCCGTTCAGGACGTTCGTCGCCCCGGGGGTGACGTGGCCGTCGTTGGCGCTGCCGTCGCTGTTGAAGCCGCCGTCGGGGCCTATGTTCAGCAGGTAGTTGCCGTCCCGGGAGACGACGGTCACCATCTCCTGGATGATGGTCTGGGCAGAGCGGTACTGGTTCTCCTTGCCCGCGTTGTAGCCCCAGGCGCCGTTCATGGTGGCGCAGACCTCCCAGGGCCGGTCCTGCGGCGCGGCGGGGATACCGAACTCCGCGACCGAGTAGTCGCCGAGGCCGAAGTCCCGCTTGACGCGCTCGTTGACGACGAGGCCCGGCTTGCGGGCCATCAGCCAGGCGTAGAGGTCCTCGCCGTCGGGCTTGGTCCACCAGTCGGCGAGCGTGGGCGAGGAGGGGTTGCCGCACCAGTCGCCGTCGAACCACAGCAGGGCCGGGTCGTAGCGGTCCAGCAGTTCCTGGAGCTGGGCCTTCATGTCGTTGATGTAGCCGGTGCGGGCGGTCAGGGACGACATGTTGGAGAAGCCCCTGGCGCTGTCGCACGTCTGGGAGGGGTGGGTCCAGTCGAGGATCGAGTAGTAGAGCCCGAACTTGATGCCCCGGCTCTCGCACGCGGTCTTCAGCTGGGCCAGCAGGTCGGCCTGGAAGCCGTTGTAGTCGTGCAGGTTGTACAGCTTGGAGCCGGTGGTGTCGGTGAAGCCCGCGACGTTGGAGTCCCACATCGCGTAACCCTCGTGGTGCTTGGCCGTGATCACGACGTACTTCATGCCGGCGTTCTTGGCCAGGTCGGCGATGGTGTTCGCGTTGAAACTGGTCGGGTTGAACCCCTTGGTCACCTGATTCTGGTAGTTGGCCTTGGTCCAGTTCTCGACGCTGAACGCCCACTCGCCACGGCCGAGGTGGGAGTAGGACCCGAAGTGGATGAACATCCCGAACCGGGCCTGGTACCACCAGTCCATCTTCGACGCGACGGAGTAGGCCTCGGCGGGGGAGGCCCACAAGGCCTGCGGCAGACCGAACGCCACGGTACCCCCGGCGAGGGCGGCGGCCTTGATGAGGGAGCGTCTGCTGAGGGAGGCGGAAGACATCGTGCGGCTCCTGGAGGGTGAAGGACACAGGGTGTCGGTGACTGCTGGTCCGCTCCCCGCGCAGACGGCGGAGTGCGGCGGCTCGTGTCCGGTGGGCTCAAGCCGACTCCCAGGGACATCGGATGTATTAACAGGCACTCCTCCCCCTCTTGTCTAGAGCTAAGACGAAGAACTGGCGAAGTCCCGCTTTGGGGTACCGGAATGGAGAGCCGTCGACCAAATACATCGGATGAAAGTCGAGGTCTGATCAGAGGGCGGATATGAGCACGGCTCCGCAGCGCCGCCATCGGGCCGCGCTGCGGAGCCGTACCGTTTCCGTGCCGCTGCTACGCATCCTCCAGCACGACGATGTCCAGCGTCCTCGGCCCGTGCACGCCCTCGACCCGGTCCAGCTCGATGTCGCTGGTGGCCGACGGGCCGGAAATCAGGGTCAGCGGCCGGTCCGGATCGAGCAGGCCCATCGCCTCGGGCACGTCGGGAGCGATCTGGTCCGCCCGGACCACGCAGATGTGCTGGTCCGGCAGCAGGGTCAGAACCCGCCGTCCCTGGCCCGGACCGTGGTCCAGGGTCACGGTGCCGGTGACGGCGATGGCGACGGCGACGGTGGTGACCACGGCGTCCGCCGCGTCGAGTTGTCCGACGGACAGCGGCGGGACATCCGTCAGCAGCGACCACCCTCCCTCCGGGACCAGCCCCTCGGGCAGCCCGGGCGGCACCACCACGGACCGTGCTCCGGTGCGGGCCAGTGCTCGGGCGACGGCGGCCGCGGCGGCGCTCGCCGGGACACGGACCACCGTGACGCGGTACTCTGCGGCACGCTCGGCGAACAGCCCGACGACGTCCGGTCCCGCATGGTCGGCACGGCGACCGGACGAAACGGGTACGGCGTCGGGGTCCTCGGAACCGGGTACGCCGGACAGCGCCCCCCGAACAGCGCTCAGGACGCTCTCGCGGCCGCTCATCGTCGTACCTTCCCCTCCGTCGTCGTGCGACGGTCCTCGCTCGTGGGTGTTCTCGTACGGCGCCACCAGGCGCGCAGCGACTCGCGGGCAGGTGCCGGAGTGTCCCGGGTGCCGGACCAGCGGGCGAACGGAGGGGGCAGGGCGCCGATCCTGCCGTCGCGGGCGATCAGCCGGCCCCCGAAGGCGGCGAGCCGTTGTACGGCGGCCAGCCGTCGCGGTGAGGACAGCACAGCGCCCGCCGCCTTCATGGCGAGCGCCTCGGGGGTGGGCAGCAGCCGGTCCCGGCGTTTGGCCTCGACGGCCTCGGCGCGCAGGTGGACCAGCACCTCGGGAATGTTGATCTTCACGGGGCAGGCGTCGTAGCAGGCACCGCACAGCGTCGAGGCGAAGGGCAGGGAGGCCGCGTTCTCGACGCCGACGAGCTGCGGGGTCAGGACGGCGCCGATCGGGCCGGGGTAGACCGAACCGTAGGCGTGGCCGCCGGTGCGCTCGTACACCGGACAGACGTTCAGACACGCCGAGCAGCGGATGCAGGCGAGGGCCTGGCGGCCTACCTCGTCGGCCAGGGTCGCACTGCGTCCGTTGTCGAGCAGGACCAGGTGGAAGTTGCGGGGACCGTCGCCCTCGGTGACACCGGTCCACAGCGAGGTGTAGGGGTTCATCCGCTCACCGGTCGACGAGCGGGGCAGCAGCTGAAGGAAGACCTCCAGGTCCGCGAAGGAGGGCAGCACCTTCTCGATGCCCATGACGGTGATCAGGGTCTCGGGCAGGGTCAGGCACATCCGCCCGTTGCCCTCCGACTCCACGACCACCACCGTGCCGGTGTCGGCCGCCGCGAAGTTGGCACCCGAGACGGCGACCTTGGCCCGCAGGAACTTCTCCCGCAGGTGGAGCCGGGCCGCCTCGGCGAGGTCGCGGGGCTCGTCGGTGAGTCCCTCCGGGGCCGGCCTGCCCCACTCTCCCATCTCCCGCCGGAAGATCTCCCGGATCTCGGAGCGGCCCCGGTGGATGGCCGGCACCAGGATGTGGGAGGGGCGGTCGCCGCCCAACTGCACGATGAGTTCGGCCAGATCGGTCTCATAGGCGCGGATGCCGGCGTCCGCGAGGGCTTCGTTGAGGCCGATCTCCTGGGTGGCCATCGACTTGACCTTGACGACCTCCTCCTCGCCCGTCGCCCGCACCAGGGCGGTCACGATGCGGTTGGCCTCGGCGGCGTCGGCCGCCCAGTGGACGACTCCGCCCGCGGCGCTCACCGACTTCTCCAGGCGCAGGAGGTGGTGGTCGAGATGGCGGAGGGTGCGACGCTTGACCTGCGCGGCCGTCTCCCGCAGGTCCTCCCAGTCCTCCAGTTCGGCGGCGACCGCCAGCCGCTTGTCCCGGATGGTCCCGGTCGCCCGGCGCAGATTCGCCCGCAGCCGGGTGTCGGCGAGTGCGGTGCGTGCCGCCTCGGGGAAGGCCGGAGTGCCCAGCCATACGACGTTGTCGGCACCGCTCACCGTGCGTCCCCTTCCGTGGCGGCCAGGATCTCGGCCAGGTGCATCGTGCCGACGCCGGTACGGAGGCGGGACAGTCCGCCGCCGATGTGCGTCAGGCAGGAGTTGTCGCCCGCGCACAGGAACTCGGCCCCGGTGTCCTGCACATGGCGCATCTTGTCGGCGAGCATCGCGTTGGAGACATCGGCGTTCTTCAGCGCGAAGGTGCCGCCGAAGCCGCAGCAGGACTCCGCCGCGGGCAGCTCGACGAGGTCGATGCCCCGCACGGCGCGCAGCAGCCTGAGCGGTCGGTCGCCGACGCGCAGCATGCGCAGCGAGTGGCAGGTCGGGTGGTAGGTGACGCGGTGCGGGAAGTACGCGCCGACGTCGGTGACGCCGAGGACGTCCACGAGGAGCTCCGACAGCTCGTACACCGTCGGCGCCACCTGCTCGACCGCCTCGGTGAGGGCGGCGTCGCCGTACTGGGCCGCCACCACACGATGGTGGTCGCGCACCATGCCCGCGCAGGACCCCGAGGGGGCGACGACGGCGTCGTAGCCCGCGAAGACCTCGGCGAAGCGGCGGACCATGGGCAGGGTCTCGGGACGGTAGCCGGTGTTGAAGTGCATCTGGCCGCAGCACGTCTGGCCCTGCGGAAACTCCACGCTGTGGCCGAGGCGCTCCAATAGCGCGGTCACGGCCTTACCGGTGCGGGGGAACATGGTGTCGTTGAAACAGGTGATGAAGAGAGCTATGCGCATGGGGCTTCCTGGTGCGGGGCCGGACGGGTGGTGACGGACAGGTGACAGGTCCGCACGGCCATGCCGGTGGCGATCACCTCGGGGTACGTGACGGCCGGCCGGCGGACAGGGCAGTCGGAGCCGAACGGTGACCGCCCGAGTCCGAAGGCGTCCAGCACGGTGCAGGCGTACGGCGTGAGGACCCCGACGGACCAGGAGCGGCGGCCGGCTTCGGTGCCCATGCCGGAGAGTTCGCACCCGGTGTCGGGGAAGGGGACGGATGCCGGCCGCGCGGGCCCGAGGTGCCAGGTCGGCGCGGGCGAAGTCGCACCGCGGCGCGGCGAGTTCCGCTCCGCTGAGCCGGTCCTGGTCGCGGACGGACAGGTCCCGCACCTGGTGACGGGCGTCCACGATGCCGGGCCCGGCCTCCGCTCCGGTCACAGTTCCCACACCACCGGCAGTGAGGCGTCCGCGTCCGGGTCGCCGTAGCCGTGCACGACGTCGAGCAGGGTGGCCGTCCGGGCCCGCCGGGCGAGGTTCCCGGGCAGTGTGCCGGGTTCGGTGATCATCGCCCCGCCCCGGTCGGCGGCGGTGAGCTCCTCGGGCACCTCCCGGTGCACGGCGTCGTACTCCTCGGTTCGGCGGGCCCGGACCTTGGTGAACGGGGCGAGCTTCATGACGGATCCTTCGGCGCCACGGCCTCCCCGACGGGCGCGGCCTTCCCGATCGGCGCGGCCGCGGCCGCGGGAACGGGGACGTGCGGGGCCAGCAGACCCTCGGCTCGCAGTTCGTCCCACAGGGCGTCGGGGATCGGGCGAGTGAGCTGTTCCACCGTGTCGTGCACCTCGTGCGGAGACCGCGCGCCGGTCAGCACGCTCGCGACCGCGGGATGACCGAAAGGAAGGCGCAGCGCGGCGGCACGCAGCGGCACGCCGTGGCGTTCACAGACCGCCAGCAGCCGCAGCGCCCGGTCGAGAACCGGCTGCGGAGCGGGCGCGTAGTCGTAGGTGGCGCCGGGCCGGGGCGCCGTCAGCAGCCCGGAGTTGAACACCCCGCCGGTGACGACGCTCCGGCCGCGTGCGGCCGCCTCCGGCAGCAGTTCGGTGAGCCCGTCCTGCTCCAGGAGGGTGTAGCGGCCGGCCAGCAGCACGACGTCGATGTCGGTCTCGCGCACGAACCGGGCCGGCAGCGCGGACTGGTTCATCCCGACGCCGATCGCTCCGATCACACCTTCGGCACGCAGCCGCTCCAGCGCCGGATACGCCTCGCGCAAGGCCTGCTCGGCGTGGTCGTCCGGGTCGTGCAGCAGGGCCACATCGACGCGGTCGACGCCGAGGCGTTGCAGGCTGGCCTCCAGGGAGCGCAGTACTCCGTCGGCGCTGAAGTCCCAGACCCTGCGGTGGATGGCGGGGACGGCGAAGCCGTTGGCGAGGTCGTCGCCCGCGCCGCCGTCCGGGTTCGGCACGAGGAGCCGGCCCACTTTGGTGGAGAGGGTGTAGGTGTCGCGGGGGCGGTCGCTGAGCGCGGCGCCGAGCCGCCGTTCCGACAGGCCGAGACCGTAGTGGGGCGCGGTGTCGAAGGTGCGGATGCCGGCGTCCCAGGCCGCGTCCAGCGTGGCGCGGGCGGCCTCGTCGCTGACCGGGTGGAACAGGTTGCCGAGGGCGGCACAGCCCAGCGCCAGTTCCGAGACCGGTACCGCGGTGCCGCCCAGCCTGGTGGTCCTCACGGCCGGTCCACCGGGCGCAGCCGCAATCCCTGCATGCCGCCGTCCACCGCGAGCGCGGTGCCAGTGACGGACGCCGCGGCCGGACTCGCCAGGTAGACGATGGCGGCCGCCACCTCGTCGGCGGTCACCAGGCGGCCCATGGGCTGGCGGGCGTTGAGAGCGGCGCGCTCGGCCTCCGGGTCCTCGGCGGCGTCCAGCAGCCGGGCCACCCAGGGGGTGTCGGCGGTGCCGGGATTCACGCAGTTGACGCGGATGCCCTCGCGGACGTGGTCGGCGGCCATGGCCAGGGTGAGCGCCAGCACGGCACCCTTGCTGGCGGAGTACAGGGCACGCTGCGGCAGTCCCGCGGTGGCCGCGATGGAACAGGTGTTGACCACGGACGCGTGCGCGGACCGACGCAGATGGGGCAGGGCCGCGCGGGTGGTGCGGACCATGCCGAGGACGTTGACGTCGAGAACGCGGTGCCACTGCTCGTCGGGGTTGTCCTCGACGGTGCCCACCGCGCCGATGCCCGCGTTGTTGACGAGGATGTCGATGCCACCGAGCCGCAGGGCCGCCGTCTCCACGGCGGCGCGCACGGAGGCGTCGTCGCCGACGTCGGCCTGGAGTCCGAGCAGCGGTTCGGCGACGCTGCCCGGATCGAGGTCGACCACGGCCACCGCCGCGCCCTGCGCCGCCAGTGCGCGGGCCGTGGCCAGCCCGATACCGGACGCGCCTCCGGTGACGACGGCTCTGAGGCCTGCCAGACCGGTCATGCCACGTCCTTCTGTACGGTGCGGTCGGCCACCCAGAACGTCCCGTCCGGGTAGCTGTACTCGGTGATGGACTCCTGCCGCATGGTGGCGGAGAAGCCGGGGGTCAGCGGCGCCGTGTAGTGGCCGTCGCGGATCACCACCGGTGCGATGAAGTGCTGGTGGAGATGGTCGACGTACTCGATCACGCGGTTCTCGGTGGTGCCGGACAGCGCCAGGTAGTCGAACATCGACAGGTGCTGCACCAGCTCGCACAGCCCCACTCCGCCGGCGTGCGGGCAGACCGGCACCGCGAACTTGGCGGCGAGCAGGAGGATGGCGAGGTTCTCGTTGACCCCGCCGACCCGGGCCGCGTCGATCTGCAGGACGTCGATGGCGCCGGCCTGCAGCAGCTGCTTGAAGACGATGCGGTTCTGCACGTGCTCGCCGGTGGCGACCTTCACCGGGCCGACCGCCTGCCGTACGGCGGCGTGGCCCAGGATGTCGTCGGGGCTGGTGGGCTCCTCGATCCAGTACGGGGCGAACTCGGCGAGCGCCTTGGTCCACTCGATCGCCTCGTCCACGTTCCAGCGCTGGTTGGCGTCGATGGCGATGCGGATGTCGTCGCCGACGGCGGCACGGGCGGTGCGCAGCCGGCGGATGTCGTCGCTCAGGTCGGCGCCGACCTTCAGCTTGATCTGGGTGAACCCGTCGGCCACGGCCTGCTTGGCCAGCCGGGTGAGCTTGTCGTCGGAGTAGCCGAGCCAGCCCGGGGAGGTCGTGTAACCGGGGTAGCCGCGCTTCAGCAGGACCGCCTCACGCTCGGCGAGGCCGGTCCGGCCCTCGCGCAGGAGGGTGAGGGCGTCCTCGGGGGTGAGGGCGTCGGCGATGTAGCGGAAGTCGACCTGGGAGACCAGCCACTCCGGGGAGGCGTGGGCGAGCAGCTGCCACAGCGGCTTGCCGTCCCGCTTTGCGGCGAGGTCCCACACGGCGTTGACCACGGCGCCGATCGCCATGTGCATCACGCCCTTCTCGGGTCCGAGCCAGCGCAGCTGGCTGTCACCGATGAGGTCGCGGCTGACTGAGCCGGGGTCGGCGCACAGCTCCTGGACGTCACGGCCCATGAGATGGGGCCGCAGCGCGTCGATCGCGGCGACCTGGACGTCGTTGCCGCGTCCGATGGTGAAGGTGAAGCCGTGGCCTTCGTGTCCGTCGCGGGCGTCGGTGCGCAGCACGACGTAGGCGGCGGAGTAGTCGGGATCCGGGTTCATCGCGTCGGAGCCGTCCAGTTCCCGCGAGGTGGGGAAGCGGACGTCGTAGGTGTCGACACCGGTGACCCGGGCGGAGGTTGCAGTCAAGGTGGTGCTGCCTTTCACGCTTGGGCGAAGGTCTGGCGCTGGCCGCCGAGGCCGTCGACGGAGAGCTCGACGGTGTCGCCGGGGCGCAGGAAGGGGTTGCCGGGAAGGCCCAGGGCCACGCCCGCGGGCGTACCGGTGTTGATCACGTCGCCGGGCTCCAGGACCATGTACTGACTCAGGTACGCCACGAGGTGGTCGACCGGGAAGATCATGTCGCCGGTGTGGCCGTTCTGCCGCTTCTCACCGTTGACGCTCAGGTGCAGGCCGAGGTTCTGCGGGTCGCCGACCTCGTCCGCGGTGACCAGCCAGGGACCGAGCGGGTTGAAGGTCTCGCAGGACTTGCCCAGGTCCCACTGCGAGGAGTACTCCAGCTGGAACTCCCGCTCCGAGACGTCATGGCTGATCGCGTATCCCGCGATCACGTCGCGCGCGGCCTCGGGGCCGTCGAGGTAGCGGGCCCGCTGTCCGATGACGACGGCGAGTTCGACCTCCCAGTCGGTCTTCACCGACCCTCGCGGGATCAGCACCTCGTCGTAGGGGCCGACGACCGTCCCAGGGTCCTTCATGAACACCACGGGGCGCGGGGGTATGGCCGCGCCGGTCTCGGCGGCGTGGTCGCGGTAGTTGAGCCCGACGCAGATGACCTTGCCGGGCCGCGTGACGGGGGCGCCGACTCTGAGGCCGTCCGCGTCGAGCTCGGGGAGCTGCCCCGCGGCCACGGCCGCGCGGGCCCGGTCGACTCCGCCGCTCGCGAGGAAGACGCCGTCGACGTCCGGGGTCACGGAGGACAGATCCAGCAGTCGGCCCTCGTCGGTGCGGACCGCCGGCCGCTCCTCACCGGGGGCGCCGAGGCGTAGCAGTTTCACTGGGGGAGCTCCCTTGTCGTGCGAGTGTCGTCTCGGAGGTGGTCGGCCGTCGGCCGGGCCGCCTGCGATGCGCCGGACAGGAGCCCCGGGAGGGCGTCGATCCCGCGCTTCGCCAGTCATCGGATGAATGGCGGCACGGTGACCTTAGAACCAGAGATCGTGTCTGGGCAATGGATTCCTCGGATGTATTTGTTCGGCCTTGCGGGTCAAGCGTCCTCGACGTGCCGATCTTCCGTGGTCGCACACGACCGGACGGTGGGTGCATGACACGCCATCCGATGAATCCAGAGACGGCCCACGGCCTCGCCTCCGCTGGTCAGAGCAGGGTCAACTGGGGACGAGTGGGCATATGGACGAGCTGCTCTACGGGGATGCGGCACCGGGATGTGCCTCCGGTGTCGCATCGTGAGCGACCCGCGGCGCGTCGCCTCTCACCCCCAGATTCAGTGAAGGTGCAGGCCAGGTGGGAGCCGACGCGGCACCGGGAGGCCGGAGCGGCACCGCGGCGCCCGGGGCGCGATGTCCGGAAAATGTCTGGCGGCGAAGTCTTGTCAACGGCGGCAACGTCGTCGTAACGTCCTGGTCGTCCGAGATACATCGGAGGAATGGCTGCAACGTCAGTGCGTCCGTCTCGGCCCGCACCCGGCCGGTCGCTTCGCCTCCGCATCTCGGTCCCCGGCTGACCCTCACACCCGCCCCTCTCAGGGCCGAACTGCGCGTCCTCCGCGCCGGATCGGCACCTGCCCATCCTGCGACCTCGCCCCTTCCCCAGGCAGGTACAAACCCCTCCCACCGTCGCCCTGCGGCCCCGTGCCCCTGGCTAAGGAGAGAACCCGGCCATGAAGCTCGCTCACACCCGCTCCACCGCCGCAGCCGCCACCGTCCTCGCGGTGCTGACCCTCGCCACCGCCTGCAACCGCGAGAGCACCACCTCGGTCGCCTCGGGCGGCGACAAGTCCACCATCGGCATCGACCTGCCGCGCTCCGACTCCGACTTCTGGAACTCCTACGCCGAGTACGTGAAGAAGGACGTCAAGACCGACGGCATCAACGCCCTGCCGCTGAGCAACTCCCAGAACGACGTCACCAAGCTGGTCGCCAACGTGCAGGTGTTCCAGAACACCGGCGCCAAGGCCGTCGTCATGGCCCCGCAGGACACCGGCGCGATCGCCTCCACCCTCGACACCCTCGCGTCGAAGAAGATCCCCGTGGTCAGCGTCGACACCAGACCCGACAAGGGCGAGGTCTACATGGTGGTCCGCGCCGACAACCGGGCCTACGGCACCAAGGCCTGCGAGTTCCTCGGCAAGCAGCTGGGCGGCAAGGGCAAGGTCGCCGAGCTGCAGGGCGCGCTGGACTCGATCAACGGACGTGACCGCTCCGAGGCCTTCGCCGAGTGCATGAAGACGAAGTTCCCGAAGATCAAGGTGTTCGAGCTGCCCACCGACTGGAAGGGCGACGTGGCCTCCGCCAAGCTCCAGTCGCTCCTCGCCCAGAACGGGGACCTGAACGGCATCTACATGCAGGCCGGCGGCGTGTTCCTGCAGCCGACCCTCGCCCTGCTGGAGCAGAAGAACCTGCTCAAGCCAGCCGGGCAGAAGGGCCACATCAGCATCGTCTCCAACGACGGCATCCCTCAGGAGTTCGACGCCATCCGCAAGGGCCAGATCGACGCCACGATCTCCCAGCCCGCCGACCTCTACGCCAAGTACGCGCTGTACTACGCCAAGGCCGCGGCCGAGGGCAAGACCTTCAAGCCGGGTACCACCGACCACGACTCCACCATCATCAAGCTGCCCAACGGCCTGGAGGACCAGCTGCCCGCGCCGCTGGTCACCAAGGACAACGTCGACGACAAGACCCTGTGGGGCAACAACGTCGGCTGACGACCGTCCGTTCCCGGCCGCCGCGTCGGGGGGAGCGCGACCCAGCCCCCCACGCCCGACCCGCCCCACCCCGCAGGCCCGGGTGTCCGCCCGGGCCTGCGAAGCCCCAGCCTCCGACACGAAGGACGGAATCCACCATGGCGGACACCGCGACCGCCCCGGCGACAGGCCCCGGCACCCAGGCCCCGGTGGCCGAGGCGACCGGCATCAGTAAGAGATTCGGCGCGACAGTCGCACTGCGCGACGCCCGTATCACCGTCGCCCATGGCGAGTCGCACGCCCTGGTCGGACGCAACGGCGCAGGCAAGTCGACGCTGGTGTCCGTCCTCACCGGTCTCCAGCAGCCCGACACCGGAACCCTGCGCTTCTCCGGTGAGGCCGCGCCCGCCGTCGGCGACATCGACGCCTGGCGCTCCCGCGTCGCCTGCGTCTACCAGCGCTCCACCGTCATAGGCGACCTGACCGTCGCCGAGAACCTCTTCCTGAACCGTCAGAGCGGCAAAGCGGCGCAGCCCATCCGCTGGAAGCAGCTGCGCCGACGTGCCGAGGAACTGCTCGGCGAGTACGGCGTCGCCGTCGACCCCGCCGTCCGGGCCAAGGAACTCACCGTCGAGCAGCGGCAGTTCGTGGAGATTGCACGGGCCCTGTCGTTCGGCGCGCGCTTCATCATCCTCGACGAGCCGACCGCCAAACTCGACGCCCGCGGCATCGACCGGCTCTTCGAAAAGCTCCGCGACCTCCAGCGCCAGGGCGTCGCCTTCCTCTTCATCTCCCACCACCTGCAAGAGGTCTACGACCTCTGCACCACGGTCACGGTCTACCGCGACGCGAGCCACATCCTCACCGCGCCCGTCGCCGATCTCGGCCACCAGGCACTGGTGGAGGCCATGACCGGTGAGTCCGCCTCCAAGGTCGCCGCCACCGCGGGCGGCCCCCGGACCGCGCGGTCCGACGCCACGGAACTGCTGACGATCGACGACCTGACGCTGCCCGGCGTCTGCGAGGGCATGTCCCTTTCGGTCCGCTCCGGTGAGGTCGTGGGGCTCGCCGGCGCCACCGCCAGTGGCAATGTGCAGGTGGGTGAGGCCATCGCCGGTCTGCACCGCGCCAGGACCGGCCACATCTCGGTCGGCGGCAGGACCGTGCGCACCGGCAGCGTGCCGTCCGCGCTCACCGCCGGAGTCGGGCTGGTCCCCGAGGACCGCCACCTCCAGGGACTGGTCAACAACCGCAGCGTCGCGGAGAACGCCACGCTGACCGTCACCGACCAGCTCGGCCCGTTCGGCACCGTGCTGCCCGCCCGCACCAGGGCGTTCGCCGGGCGCATGATCCGGGACCTCGACATCAAGACACCCGGAGCCGCCACCCCGGTCTCCGCGCTCTCCGGCGGCAACCAGCAGAAGGTCGTCGTCGCCCGCGCCCTGGCCACCGACCCTCACGTACTGGTGGCCATCCGCCCCACCAACGGCGTGGACGTCAAATCCAAGGAGTTCCTCCTGGGCCGCATCCGGCAGATCGCGGACGACGGCAAGGCCGCGCTGATCGTCTCCGACGAACTGGACGACCTCAAGGTCTGCGACCGCGTCGTCGTCATGTTCCACGGGCGCGTGGTCGCCGAGTTCGACCGCGGCTGGAAGGACGAGGACCTCGTCGCCGCCATCGAGGGAATCGCCGACGACACTCCCCTCGCCACCACGTTCCCCGTAACCGCCGTATCCGCCTCATCCGGCGCAGACGAGCACGGAAGGTAGTCATGTCCGCCACCACAGATCTCACCGAGCCCGCAGTGAGCACGGCCGAACCGGCCGCCGCGGACGCCACCCGCCGCCGGGTCGACCTCGGGCGGTTCCGTGAACTGTCCCTGGTCCCGGCGATCCTCGTCCTGGGCCTGATCGGGTTCATCGTCTCGCCGGCCTTCCTCACCGCCGACAACCTGATCGGTGTGGCTCAGCAGTCCACAGAGCTGAGCCTGCTGGTGCTCGCCACGACCTTCATCCTGATCTCGGGGCGGATGGACCTCTCCCTCGAATCCACCATCGGCGTGGCCCCGGTCATCGCCGTATGGCTCGTCCTGCCGACCAGCGGCGGCCGGTTCAACGGGCTCGGCCTGCTCCCCGAGTGGACCGCGGTCCCGCTCTGTCTGCTGGTCGGCGCGCTGATCGGCGCCGTCAACGGCTTCCTCATCCTCAAGCTGCGTCTCAACGGCTTCATCGTCACCCTCGGCGCCCTGACCATGCTCCGCGGTCTGCAGGTCGCCCTCTCCCAGGGCCAGTCCATCGTCGAACTGCCCTCCTCCTTCACCTACCTGGGCAAGACGTCCTGGCTGGGCGTGCCCGCCGCCATCTGGGTGTGCGCGCTGCTCTTCGCCGTCGGCGGCGGTGCGCTGGCCTGGCTCCGGCACGGCCGGGCGCTGTACGCGATCGGCGGCAACGCGGAGGCGGCCCGCACCGCGGGTATCCGGGTCGACCGCATCGTGTGGATCGTCCTCATCCTCGG
Source organism: Streptomyces sp. NRRL B-3229 (assembly GCF_000719505.1). Lineage (NCBI taxonomy): Bacteria > Bacillati > Actinomycetota > Actinomycetes > Kitasatosporales > Streptomycetaceae > Streptomyces > Streptomyces sp. NRRL B-3229. Next base: position 56,107 of record NZ_JOGP01000030.1, read on the forward strand.
CAGCGTCCTCGCCGCGTTCGCCGGCATCCTCTACAGCGGCCACTACGGCTCCATCTCCGCCACTCAGGGCAGCGGCTGGATCTTCCAGGTCTTCGCCGCCACCGTCATCGGAGGCGTCAGCCTCAACGGCGGCAAGGGATCCGTGTTCGGCGCGCTCACCGGCGTGCTGACCCTCCAGCTGGTCGTGAACGTCATGACCCTGGCCGGCGTACCTCCGCTGTGGAACCAGTTCCTCAATGGCGCCATCATCATCGTCGCTCTGATCATCTCCCGCTTCGCCTCCGGCGAGAAGCAGGAATGACCACGGGCCGTCGGCGGCCTGCCCCCTCAGCAAGCTCGGGCAGAGCCGCCGACCGGCACACCCCCCACGCAGAGAGGCACGCTCGTGGCACTGACGGACGAGGCGATCGACAAGATCAAGGCGATGATCGTCGACGGCGAACTCGCGCCCGGCTCGCGACTGCCCAAGGAGGAGCTGCTCGCCGCACAACTGGGCCTGTCCCGCAACTCGTTGCGCGAGGCGGTCCGTGCGCTCACCGCCATGCGCATCCTGATCACCCGTCAGGGCGACGGCACCTACGTGTCCAGCCTGGAGCCCCACCTGCTCCTGGAGAGCCTCTCCTTCGCCGCCGACGTGTCCCAGGGGCGTGCGGCTCTGCAGTTGCTCCAGGTACGACGCCTGCTCGAACCGCAGGCGACCGGGCTGGCCGCCACGCTGCTAAAACCGGAGGACCTCAAGGAACTGCGCACCATCCTCGAACGGTCCCGGACCGTCGCCACCGTGGAGGAGTTCGTCGCCCACGACACCGCCTTCCACCTCAAGATCGTCGAAGCGGTGGGCAACCCCGTGCTGTCGATGCTGTTGCAGGTGGTCTCGACCCGCACCCAGCGGGTCCGCATCGTCCGTGGCAGCCAGGCCAGTGATGCCCTGAACAATGCCCACGACGACCACGAGCAGATCCTCAGCGCGCTTCAGTCACGTGACGCCCTGCTCGCCGCCGCCGCGGCAACCGTGCACATCACGGCCGTGGAGCGTTGGCTGGCCGCCAGCCTGACCGATGAGCCGATGCAGACGATCGACGACTGACTCGGCGCCCACCCCGGTCCGTGTCCGGTTCCGCTCCAGGGTCAGCCCCGACCGCGTCCGCCGGTCGGGGCTCGTGCGGGTCTAGCGCAGCACGGACAGATCGACGGCGTTGGCCATGGCCTGCATTCCGGCGTCGTTGGGGTGCAGATGGTCACCGCTGTCGTAGGCCGGGAGCATCTGCGCGGGGTTGTTCGGGTCCCGGACCACCGCGTCGAAGTCGACGACCGCGTCGAACGCCCCGCTGGTGCGGATCCAGTTGTTCACCGTGGTCCGGACCGCGGCCTGGGCGCTGCTCTGCGTGGAGTGGGGCAGCATGGTGCCGCCGATGATCCTCACGCCGGCGGCGTGAGCCTGCGTGATGATGTTCCGGTACCCGTTGATCAGCTGGTCGGCGGTGAGGGAGGGGGTGCCGTTGACGTCGTTGATGCCCTCCATGAAGATCACGTCCCGTACGCCCGGCTGGCCGAGGGCGTCGTGTGCGAACCGGTCCACACCCGCGGGGCCCTGGGGATCCCAGCCGGTCGCGCGGAGGACCATGTTGCCCGAGATGCCCGCGTCGGCGACGGCGAGCCGCTGGCCACCGCTCTCCGACTGCAGCCGGGCGGCCAGCCGGTCCGGCCAGCGCCGGTTGGCGTCGGTCGTGGTGTCGTACCCGTCGGTGATGGAGTCGCCGAAGGCCACCACGGTTCCGGTGGTCACGGCGGCCGGCACGACGTCCACACCCGACAGGTAGTGCCAGTTCCACATCGAGGTGGTGAAGTTGCCGGCGGCGTCCTCGCCGGCGTGGTTGCCGGAGCCGGCCGCCGAACGGTACGAGGTCTGGAAGGCGTCACGGTGGAAGGTGGAGGCGCCCGTCGTGCCCCGCAGGTACACGCTCACCAGGAGGTCCTGCCCTGCGGTGACCGACATCGGGATGACGTCGCTGATGAGTTCCGCCCCGGCGGCGACGGTGGGGTTGCCGGATCTGCCGAAGGTCACCGTGCGATGGGTTCCGGGCACCGCGGCGGCGCCGCTGGAGCGGACGGCCACGTCGACGGCGCCGACGGACAGAGCGGTGGTGCTGTGCAGGTTGGACAGACGGATCCGCACCCCGGAACCGGCGGCGCTGGTGTGGACGACCATGCGCAGGGTCTGCTCGGAGAAGGAGTCACCGCCGGCGGTCATACCGGGTCCGAAGGCGACGGCCCGGGGGCGTTCGGTGAGGCTCCACTGCTGGTTGGTGTTGCCGTTGCACGGCCACTGGATGAGCGACGTCCCGTCGGCCGTGGAGCCACCGGGGACATCGAGGCACATCCCGCTGACGGCCGACACGATCGCCGAGCCGCTGAAGGTCCAGCGCTGGTTGGAGCCGCCGGTGCACGGCCACTGGATGACGTGCGCTTCCGCGGCGGTGGAAGCGCCCTTCACGTCCAGGCACTTGCCGCTGTTGATGTTCACCAGCGAGAACGAACCGTCTCCGCCCGCGACGGCCTGCCACAGCTGGCTCGGGTCCCCGGAGGCGGTCTTCTGCACCACGTCCGCGGCGTCGGCCTGCGAGCCCGAATCGACCTGTGCGTTCTTGCCGCTGTGCGCCACCGTCAGCGCGTACACATGGCCGTCCTGCGGTCCGGTGGCGGCAGCGGCCGGGGCGACCGGGACGAGCGACAGTCCAAGGACGGCGAGTGCCGCGGCTCCCGTGGCGGCCGTCCTGTTCACGCGTCTTCTCATGAGCCCTTCTTCCACGTTGTCCCTCTCCTCATCGGTCCCACGGTGATGACGCGGCCGCCGTGCGTTCCCGCCGGGCCGACCGAAGTCCGGCCCGGCGGGAACTTGTTCATTCCTGGCACGGCGGCTGCCGCGTCACCGGAAGGTGGGTGTCCGGGGCTGCGGGCGCCGTGAGGCGGACCGCAGCCGGTGCGTCGGCTCGGATCAGCTGCGGGTCCACTGCTGATTGGTACCGGCGTGGCACGAATACAGCTGGAGCTTGGTGTTGTTGGCGGTCGCGCCGTCGATCGCGTCGACACAGAGGCCGGACTCGACCCCCACGACGGTGCCGTTGGAGTTGACGGTCCACTGCTGGTTGCCGCCGCCGTTGCAGGACCAGATCTCCACGGGCGTGCCGTTGGAGGTGCCGTGGTCCTTCGCGTCCAGGCACTTGTCCCCGAACACCCGCAGCTCCTTGGCCGGGGTCAGGGTCCACTGCTGGTTGTCGCCCCCGTGGCAGTCCCACAGTTGCGGCAGGGTGCCGTTGGTCTGGTTGTAGCCCGGCACATCGATGCAGCGGCCGGAGCCGACGCCGACGAGCTTCGTGGTCGACCCGATCGACAGGTTGTCGAGCTGGCCCGTCTCGCCCTGGCTGTTGCCGTAGCCGGCCTGCCCCGCGGTGTAGGTGCTGTCGTTGACCGAGCCCGCCTTCACGCCGTCGATCCACGCGGTGATGGTGTTGCCGTAGAAGCCGAGCCTCAGGTTGTGCCAGGAGTTGGTGCCCAGCGCGGTGGCCGTACCACTGGCCAGCGTCACGAAGTTGTTGTCGGTGTTGTTGCGCAGGATGGACCAGGCACCGGTGTCACTGACCCGCAGGTAGTAGCCGTTCAGGCCCTCCGGACCGAACGAGTGCTGCCAGGTGGCGCGGCCGATGAGCTCCGTGTAACCCGCCTTCTCCAGCAGTACGTCGCTGGAGACCTGGTAGTCCTTCCACCCCAGGTCACCGAAGAGCGCGTAGGGGTGCGACAGGGTGGCCCAGGTGATGGGCGCCTGTGCCGACATCTGGCGGACGCACTTTCCGGCCCGCCCGCCACCGCAGCCCGCGACCTCGTAGGCGCCCTGCTGGTCCTGGACGTACTTGGCCTCGGTGCCGGTGCCGTAGCTCTCGTAGGAGTCGGCGTACGGAAGCGCCAGGGAGCCCTTCGCCGGACTGACGGCGCTGCCCTTGCCCTGCCCTGTCGTGGTCGTGATGGTGTACACGTACCCCGGCTGGACGGTGAGCGAGTAGGCGCCCCCGGAGGGGGTGATGTCGTTGAGGCGCACCATCGCGGTCGACGGGTCGGTGGAGTTGACGTTGGTCGACCAGACGTGGACGGTCCCGGTGGACAGTCCGCCGGTCACCGTGAAGTTGAGCGTCTGCGCCGCGGAGGCCTGCGTGGTCTCGACGATGGTGCTGTAGTCGGTGTTGTTGGTGGACTTCAGCGTCACGTAGCTGCCGTTGGTGGCGCTGCCGCCGATGTAGCCGGTGGAGCTGTCGAGGTACTTCCAGCCCGGCGAGGTGAACTGGGTGGTCTGAGCGGTGACCCACATGCTCTGGCCTGTGGAGTACCAGCCGGACCAGGGCTGGTTGGCGACCATCAGGCCCATCGTCGAGTAGGGCAGGTTGGGCGTCATGGCAGCGATGACCGGCCAGTTGATGGTCGCGGTCATCCTGCCGTCGATGTAGTCCCGGTTGTTCGCGCGGGCCATGGCCGCGGCGCCGCTGTTGTAGTCCTGCGAGCCGTTCTCGCTGGCCCACAGCGGCTTGCCGGTGGCCTTGGCGTTGGCGGAGCTGGGGCAGGAGGTCTGGGGCGTGCCCCAGCCGCACGGGTAGTGGGAGCCGATGACGTCCACGGCCGAGTTGAACGTGGAGTCCTTGAGCATGTCGTCGGCGATCGCCCAGCCCTGGTCGTCCGAACCCACGATCTTGACCGAGGAGTAGCCGGCCTGGTTGAGCGCCGAACGCAGGTCCTTGTACCAGCCGACCTGGTAGCCGCGCTCGTTCCAGCCGCCCAGGTAGCTGATGTTCAGCCCGTGCGACTTCGCGCAACCCAGCCAGGTGGTCAGGTAGTTGATCATGTCTGTGGACCAGAAGTTGCCGCCGCCGATCCAGCCCGGTGCACCCCAGGACAGGGCGGCCAGCTTGATGTTGGGGTTGCGGGCGACCGCCTGTTCCATCAGCCAGAACTCGTAGCCGGCGCTGCAGTTGATCGTGCCCCTGGTGTGCTCGATGCTCTTCTCGGCGCCGCTGGTCGAGTTGGTGTCACCGCCGATCTCCGTCTTGAGGATCTGCAGGTTGGCGCCGTAGCCGGGCTTGAAGAGGTAGTCCAGGATCTGGCTGCGCTGCGGCTCCGGGTAGTCGATCAGCAGTCTGCTGTTGCCCCCGCCACCACTGATGGCGCCGATGCCGTCGAAGGTGCGGCCGGCCGAGGTGCCGTCGAGCGTGATCGAGGTCGCCGCCTGGGCCGGGACGGCGGCGAGCACCGATCCCATCATGGCGATGATGAGTGCGCTCACCATCGCAAGCATCCGATGTTTGACTGTGGAGTCGCGTAGGGGTGCCGAGGACCTGCGGCGGCTGTCGCGCCTGATGGGCGGATGCGAGGGGGTCAACATTCCGTTCTCCCTGACATGTTCGATGGTGACGGGTTTCGTTGAGGAAGGAGACTGATGGACCGGCGGCTGGTCTAACGCTCAAAAGGTACTCACCTGCGAAGACGTTGCCCAGGCGAGTGGCGGCCCGCTCACTGTCCGTCCGACTTTCGCCCGGTCGACGCTGAAGGTATTGTGCGAATCTGTTCAAGGTCAATGCTTATGACGCATCAGGTGACGGTTGGTCGCCAAGGGGATCCGCTGCGGAGATCTCCCCCGCGGGGAGGTGCCGCACGTGACGCCTGCATCCCCGATCCATCCCACCTATCCGCTTGCAGAGCAGAAAATAGTGCGCGTGAGCCACTCAGACTGGGACCACGTCTCCTTCGTGCGGGCGGAAACGGGTCAACGGAGCAGGAGAGCCCCTGGCCGGGAGCGCTTGCGTGGTCGAAGTACCCGGTGGAGCCGTCGCGGTCGTGGCCCCCTCGCAGGCGGAGCAGTCCGAGGTGCGGCTTCAGGACGGTCTCGCTGACGCCCCGCAAATTCGTGGGGGAAGGGTCCGCCGACGCGCCCCAGGGACCGCCGGCGATCCCGGCGGAATGCAGGTGGCGCCCGCAGCGCCGTCCGCCTCCGCTGCCCATTGCAGGGCGAGTTCACGATGCGGGCCCGCGGGGCAGCGCACGCGTCGTGTCGCGACTCGACGCTCCGGCGCCCTGGCCGTCTTGGAGGCGCTACGCGGCGGATGCGGTTCAGGGCGCGCCTCTGCCCGGATCGCGGCGCGATGTGCCGGGCGTGCCGGCCGTCCTCGTGCGGGGGTGCGGTGGTGGTCGGGCGAACTGGTCGGTGCTGTCATCGCGGCCGGGTGGCAGGCGACGGCCGCGGTGATCCGGTGGCCGTCCTCGCCGTGCCGCAGCGGTCTGGACGCAGCGGCAGGAACCGGCTGTTGAAGGCGAGAGGACCCGGCTGTTGAAGGCGAGTCGACCGTGGCCACCGGTGCGTAGCGGCCGATGAGGCACCCGAAACCGACCTCCGTCGGCGGCGCCGACGGAGGTCCCGGGGCGGCCCCTCCTGAAGGCCCTATCTGCCCGGTCCCGAACGAGGACAGACGTCCCCGCCGCAGCTCGACCGAGGGCGAAACGGAGCACCGCCAGAGTTGCCGCAGCGGCGTCAAGTCGAACCGGCACGGCACGCCCGCTCGGACGTGCCGTGCCGGCGCTCGCTCACGTCATCGCCCGGATCGCAGAACCTCTCACCGGCCCCGGCGACGCGTTCCGGCTCGTCCTCGCCTCGAACGGCACGTCGCCCTCGTGTACTTCTCCGAAAAAACCGCACCCTCTCGCTCGGGGACCGCAGAGCTCAGCGGTTGTCTTCGGAAACGCTCCCTCCGGCGACGAACGCTCGTACCCCGGCGGTGATCTCGGCCGCCGTGAGGGCGTCGGGGAAGTGGTGGACGTACTCGCCCTCCGGTGAGATCAGGTACGTGATCGCGGTGTGCGGTACGGCGTACCCGTCCGGGTCGTCGGGATCGCTCTTGCGCCGGGCGAACACCCGGAACTCGCGTTTGACCTGCTCGACGGCGTCGGGCGAGCCGGTGAGCCCCGTGAACCGGGGGTAGGCGTGGAGGAAGTCCCGAAGTGCCGGCGGAGTGTCACGGTCGGGGTCGACCGTGATGTAGAGGGGACGCAGTTCGCCGGCTGTCTCGCCGAGTTCGTCCAGTACGGCGGACAGTTTCCTCAGCGCCCGCGGGCAGACGACCTTGCAGTGTGTGAACCCGAAGAAGACCAGTGTCCAGCGGCCCCGGTACGTCTGTTCGGTCACCGGGGTGCCGTCGTGGTCGACGAGTGCGAAGGAGGGCGCGCCCAGCCCTGTTCCTGGTGTGGTCATCGGTCCTGCCCGAACGTGAAGGTGTGCGGAGTGTCGGGACAGTGCAGGATCACCTGGCCGTGGTGGACGTGGACGGCGTCGGCGTACGGCCCGGGTTCCGGCCGCACCGTGGTGCCGTCGATGCGGGCGGCTGGTTGCCCGTCGACGGTGACGGTCCACCGCCCGCGGCCGGCGATCCCGCTGATCGTGACGGTGCCGTCGCCGGACACCTCCCGGGTGCAGCGCAGCCGCGTGTGCAGCGCGCCGTCGACGACCTCGGCCCGGCTGACGTCGACGTCACGGTCGACGGCGGTCAGCGCCGGCTCCGTGAAGCGCGATCGCGGCAACGGGCGGTTGTACAGCTTCCACAGCCCGTCGGGCACGTTGAGTCGCGCGTACCCCAGCAGCACGTTGCCGGTCATGGGCCCCATCGCGACGAGGTTCCCGTCGGGGTCGGTGGTGGTGTCGTTGCGGGGGTAGTACAGGCCGCCGTCGCGTCGGGTGGGGTTCATGAACCGGTCGGCGTGGGCGAGCAGACCGTCCCGGGTGCGTTCGTCGCCCATCTCGGACGCCCAGACGGCCAGCCAGCCGAAGTTGCCGTCGCTGTCACGGGCCACCTCTTGGCCGTTCATGTCCGCGGGCGACGCCGGGGGCACCGAGAGGGTGCCGTCCGGGCCGTGCACGAGGTAGTCCGCGATCTGGCGCGGGTAGTGCTCGTGCACGAACTCGCGGTTCCACATGTTCATCAGGCTGCCGCACCAGCCGTCCATCTGCGCCGCGGGCCCGTCGTTCCCTATGAGAACCTTGGAGTCCTTGAGGACCATGACGTTGTAGTGGCCGTTCTCACCGAGCCGGCCGAAATCGGCCCATGCCCGCTCGTACGCGGCGACCGTCTCCTCGGCGCGTTTGCCGCCGGTGATCAGGTCGTGGAGCCGGAATCCGAGGATGGCGGGCTGGATGCAGATCTGGAACACGCAGTTGGGCTCGCAGGCCACGCCGAGATAGCCGTTCTGCACCAGCTGCCAGTAGATGTGGTCGTTGAGGGAGTCCCGGTCGTAGGGGAAGCGTTTCTCGTCGCCGCCCCAGTGCATCGTCCAGAACCGGAAGGTCAACGAGCCCGGCTCGGCGTAACGGTCGGTGTCGAAGAGATAGTCGTGCAGCAGCGCCATCGACTGGACGTAGGCGCTGTACATGATGTTGTCGCGCACCACGGGATCCCAGTCCTGGTCGGTGGCGTCCGTCATGCGAGGGTTCAGCAGGCCGCCGCCCCGGCCCGTGTCACGCCAGTACATCCAGGCCTCGGGCAGCAGGAGTTTGTCGATCAGCCGCTGTATCGCGGGCTGAAAGAGGCCGGGTGCGGCCGGCAGGCGGTGGACATGGGTCAGAGCCAGCGCGTAGGCCATGTAGGCGAGTTGGTAGCGGTAGGCGTTGAAACCGTCCTGACCGTGCGTCCGGGCCTGCATCAGCGACCAGTCGTTGGGCAGTTGGCGCGACAGGTTGTCGAAGTGCCGTAGATGGCCTGTCTGTTGTGCGGTGAGGATGCGTTCGGACATCGATCCCTCCTTGTACGCGGGTGCCTTCGTGGACGTCCTCGCGGACGTCCACGGGAAGGCTCGTGCCGGCGACGAGTTGTTCAGTACGGCTGGATCAGGTGTCCCAGGGCCTCGTTCGTCAGCCGGGCGCTCTCCGGGCCGGCCCATTGCCCGGCCGCCTCCAGCTCCAGCAGCCTCAGCGACGTCCGCACCACGAGTTCCGCCCGGTCGCGACGGCGCCGGTAGAAGCGGTCCAGCCGCTCCTCGACGGAACCGGAACCGCTCAGTTCGGCGGCCAGCACCACGCCGTCCTCCAGGGCCATGGCGCCGCCCGAGCCGAGATGGGCGCTGGTGGCGTGGGCGGCGTCGCCGATGACGACGACCCGGTCGCGGTACCAGGGTTCGTCGAGCCACACACTCTCGAAGGCCTTGCAGACCACGTCCGAGTCCGGCCCCAGACGCCCTCGCAGCGCCCCGACGGCCGGATCGGTGAACCCGGCGAAGACCTCCTCCAGGTGCGTCCTGGCCCGGTCGGGATCGAGAGTCTTCTTCTCCGAGGCCGGGAACGTGCAGTTGACGTAGCCCATCCCGGGCTTGGGCCGGTTGTGGAGGAAGGTTCCGCTGGGGGATATGTGGACGCCCGGCGCGAGGTCGATCCCCTCGCTCTCCATGATCCAGCGCACGCTGAGCTCACCGACGAACCGCGGCTGACAGCGGTCCCCGAACACCTGCTGCCGCACCGAGGAGCGGATGCCGTCGGCTCCGACGACCAGGTCGTAGTGCGCCCGGCTGCCGTCGGTGAGGGTCACGTCCACCCCGGACGGCGAGTTGGCCAGGGCGGCGACGGTGAGGCCGACCGGGAGCAGCCGTGCGCCTTCCTTCTCTGCCGCGTTCGCCAGCACTCGCGCCAGATCCGGGCGGTAGACGATCAGACCGATGGGAGTGTCCGGCGCGTCGGCTGCGTCCGGGCCCGCGAAGCTGCCGGGCAGGGCGCTTCCATCGGGGCCGTAGAGCCGCATGTGCGAGGCGCGGGCCTCGGTGTTGATCCCCGCGAGTTCCTCGTACACGCCGAGTTCCCGCAGCGCGTCGGCGGCGCGGTGGAACATGCCCATCGCGGTGCCGTTCGGCTCGTACGACACCTCCGCCACGTCGACCGCCACGGACCCGGAGGACCGGTGCCGTATCCCGATCGCGGTCGCCATCCCTGCGAGGCCGCCGCCCACCACCAGTACCCGTGCGATCGTCACGTTGCACACCTCACCGTCGAGGACGAATTCTGTCTCCGTTCACCCTCCGGCAGGCCCGACGGAAGGTGAAGCGACGGCAGCCGCGGTGTGGGACACGGAGCTGCCGGGTGTCTCGGAACACGGAGTGCGGCCCATGCCGCCGGGGTGACGGGCGTCTTCGTTCCGCACTGCCTTGTCGCACGACCCTCAGCCCTCGCCCAACAGCTACGCTCGCTCGTGTGGACACCTCAGGGGCCTCGGGGGACGGTCGCCGAGCCGGCCATGATCCCCGCTCGTGGCGCACCGAACGGGCACTGCGCCGGGCGCTCGTCGACCTTGCGGCCGAGAGCGGGTCGGCGGCCGTCACCGCGAAGGAACTGGCCGGAAGGGCGGGGATCGGCCGGGCGACCTTCTACCGGCATCACGAAAGCGTCCAGGCCTTCGTCGACTCGTTGCGCGCGGGGCTGATCGCCGAGCTCCGAAGCGCCTTCCTCGACATCGGACTCGACCCCGGCACGAAGCCCGGAACCTATGACGTACTGGCCTGCCGCGCCCGAGCCGTGCTGCTGGTCGCGGCGCACGACGTGGATCTGTTCCGCCTGATGTGGGAGGGAAACGCGGGCACCGCCTTCCGCGACCGCTTCCGGGCCGAGCTGGCCGTCCTGTTCGACGGGGACCTGCGCCGGATCGGTGCGAGGACCGATGCCGCGTACTGTCCGCCCGAGTACCTGTCGGCGTACGCGACCCACGCGATCACCGGTGTGCTCGGCGCATGGCTCGCGAAGGACGAGCGTGAACCGATCGAGGATGTCACCTTCTACCTGGTGACGCTCATCAACAGCGGTTCCCAGGTCCTGGAACAGTAGCCGCGGCATCGGGCGGGCAGGCCACGATGCCGTCCAGCATCCGCTCGACGTTCACCCACCGGGGTCGCACGAGCTATCCCGGCAAGCGGCACGACAGTTGGCCCGACGGCACCCGAGCCATGCGCCACCGGTGCCGACCCTGGTGCGGGCGCCGGAGGAGTCCTCGTGGCGGCCCCACGGCGTCACAGGCCAGGACACAGACCTGACAGCGCTGTTCATCCGCCGCGCACTCAGGCGGTGCACGAAGCGAAGAGCCATGCCTGCAATCGAGTGCGTCCGCCACCGAGGGGGAGTGCCGAATCACCCGGACGACGTCCCCAGTCCGGCGTGCCCGCCTCGATGCCCCGTCAGGCCCCGGGCGAGTACGGCGCCCTCGTGCGCGGCGCTACCCGAACAGGCGCCGCTGGATCTCGCGCCGGTAGTCCTCAAGGGTCCTGTCGAGATGTGCCGCGGTGGCCTGCGCCGCCTCATCGGGGCGGCCGTCGCGGATGGCCCGGTAGATCGCCTCGTGTTCCTCGACGGCCGCCGCGGTGTTCTCGCCGAGCCTGTCATGGATTCCGATGGCGCTGGACTGGCGCTGCAGCCGTCGCGCGTCCCGCACGGCGCTGACGAGGAAGGTGTTGTGCATGAGGTGTTGTGGAGCCGGTTGATCACCCGGGTGCGGTCCTCGGCGAGGTCGCGGCGATAGTCGGTGTGGACCTTGATCACGGCGACCAGTTCGTCACCGGGCCGCAGGGGTTGCAGGTCCCGGCGGATGCGGGCCTGGTCGGCGATGATCGCGGCGTCCCTGGCGTCGGTCTTGCCTTCACCCCGTAGCCCTCGGAGGCGCGGCTGACGGCTCGGCCGGGGATGAGCGTGTGCTGTCCGTGGTTGAGCAGCAGATCGATCGACAGGGCGGCGTCGCCGTCGGCCACGTCGATGCCCCAGGTGTCCTCAGCGCCCAGGGCAAGCACGTCGGCCAGGAGATTCAGCAACTCCTTCTCGTCGTTGGCCACTCGCCGCTACAGCAGCCGGATGCCGGCCCAGATCGCCGTCACGCGCTCTCCACGGGTCGCTTGCTTACCTGCACCACAGACGACCGCGCGGCGAGTCCCTACTCAGCGATCGGATCGCATGGTCCTTGGCTCGTTCGGTTCGTTCTTCCGTGGCCCGTGTGTTCGTCGTCGGCGGGCTGCTCCGGCCGTGGGGGCGTGTCCGTGGCGGTCGTCAGGTTGTCAGGGACTCCACGCGGCGCGTCACCTCACGGCAGAACACGCCCACTCCATTGGGGTCGTCGGTGAACTGCGAGGGCTTGACGCAGAAGGTGGTGAAGCCCTGGGCCATCTGCTCGGGGATGGGCTCGAGGGCCTTGGCGAGGTCGGCGCTGGAGTCGTCGTCGGGGAACATGGCGCGGGTGCTGCCGATCATCTCCAGGTCGGCGATGTCGCGGCCCGCGGCGGCCATCGCGGTCTTCAGCGTCTGCACTTCCTCGGGCTGCACCTTGCCCAGTGGGTTGAAGGCGTGGCCGTACCGGACGATCCTGCGGACCATCGCGTCGTGCATGCCCGCGCGGCCGAAGCACAGTCGGGGGCCATCCGGGCGGTGTGCCTTGGGCTCGAAGTAGACGTCCTGGAAGGTGTAGTACTCGCTCTCGTGAGTCACGGGGAGGGGCCCCCAGCTTCGCCCAGATCTCCAGGTGCTCGTCGAGGAGCTTGCCACGCCGGGAGAACGGGACACCGAGTGCCGCGTACCCGTCTCGGCTCCAGCTGACGTTGGGCAGCACCATCAGACGGCCCTCGGAGAGAAGGGAGCTCGCGGGCCAGGAGCAAGGGGTGGCGCCGGGGAGCGATGACCGCCGACGCGGCGAGGCGTATGCGCTCGGAGACAGCAGCGATCGCGCTGAGCAGCATGAGCGAGTTGGGCCATGGGGTGTGGGGATCCTGGTTGCCGGCAGGGCGTAGTCGCGGGGGTTGCCCATGACGCCGTTGGCGCCGGCGTCGGGGCCGAGCACGATGTGCTCGCTGATCATGACGGAGTCGAATCCGGCGTCCTCGGCCTCGCGGGCCCAGCGGATCACGGTCGGTAGATCCGCGCGGCCGCCGGTCATGGTCCAGTTCTCGCTCAGGACGAGCTGCATGCGGGGAGTGGGCATCATACGGATCCTTGAGTCGAAGTGTGTTTGAGAACTCCGTCGCCGGCACCCACCTGGTCGACCGGGTAGCCGCCGCCCACCCCTCGATCCGCCCGTCCTCCAGGACAACAACACGTCCAACGGCGTCGTGTCGATATCAGGCGTTCGCCACCGCCGGCGTTCGCCGTGCCGCGGTCCGCGGCGAACGGGAAGCGATCAAGGCGGAAAAAATCTGTGGATCTTCGCGTGCGCGGCAACCTTTCGGCCTCCCCGGACCACTCAGTGCTGTCCGGCCAGGTGGTCCGGTCAGATGCAACGGCTGAAAGAGAGCCCAGACATGTCCCTCGCCCACCCACGTCATCGGTGGCGTACCGCGCTGGCGGCCGCCGTGCCGCGCGGCCACGCCCGCGGTCGTCGCCGGTCGTCCCGCTCAGCCGTCACGGGGAGACGAAAAGTGGTGCATCGTGCCCGTCGGTTGTTCGCGCGTCGAAGTGTCTGGGCGGCCATCGTCCTGGCTGTCGTGGCCGGCTCCGTTGTTGTGGTCAACACGGCCTCAGCGGGCACGGTGGATCCGAAGGCCTGGTACGTGCTGGTCAACCGCAACAGCGGCAAGGTGCTGGATGGCCGCGCCTTCGCCACGAAGGACGGCGCGGCGGTGGTGCAGTGGGGTCGTCACGGAGGGGCCAACCAGCAGTGGCGGTTCATCGACGCGGGTGACGGGTACTACCGGCTGCTGAACCGGAACTCCGGCAAGGTGCTGGACGACCACAACTGGTCGAAGACCGCCGGCTCCGACATCGTGCAGTGGAGCGACCGGAACGGCAGCAACCAGCAGTTCAAGTTGGCGGAGTCGTCGGACGGCTACGTGCGTTTGATCAATCGCTTCAGCGGCATGGCCGTCGAGGTCGACAACGCCTCCAAGGCTGACGGAGGCGACGTCGTCCAGGATCGCGACCGGGGCGGCGCCAATCAGCAGTGGCAACTCGTGCCGGCCGGGAGCGTCGGCAGCGCCGACACGCCCACGGCGAAGGACGGCAGTGCTTCGTCGGCGTGGTCTCCCGCGGCCGGAGGCGGCAGCTCGACGACAAGTTTCATGGGCAGTAACAAGGTGCTCATCGGCGGCTCGATGTCTGACGAGTCGGCTAACGCCGCGCCGTTCGATGTGCGATACGCCTATGTGCACAGCCAGCCCACGCCCTCGTCGGACTACTATTCGGCATCGAAATGCCAGGATGCGTGGAAGAGCTGGTGGGGCTGCTGGGGCGGCAGCACCACGGCGCCCGGCAGTTACGTGACCTGGTCGGACGCCCAGGCGGCCAAGGCGACTTACAAGGGCAGCCCGCGCCCGCAGAAGTTCTTCTGGACCTGGTACTCATTGCGCGACCTCGGGGATCTGGCCGGCCATGGCGACGGTCCGGGCGAGGTCGAGGCCATCAACAGGGTTGACCTGCTCACCCGGTATATGAACGACTACCGTTTCTTCCTCCAGAAGATCGGCAACTCGCATGACATGATCGACCTTGAGCCGGACTTCTGGGGCTATGTTCGGTCGCTCGGCGATCCGCACCAGGTTCCCGCGAAGGTCTCGGGCGCGAATCCGAAGGATTGCGGATCGCAGGAGAACAGCGCCGCCGGACTCTCCCGCTGCCTGATTGCGATGGCGCACACATATGCGCCGAACACGACCGTGGGATTCCACCTTTCCTGCTGGGACTGGCAGAGCAACACACAGGGATGCGCCAAGGATTACGCGAACCTCGGGGCACGGGACGCCGACTTCCTGGTCGCCGATGTGTCGGACCGTGACGCGGGCTGGTACGCACAGCCGGCCCACGGCGGCCATGACAACTTCTGGACTGACAAGAAGGCCGCTGCCGCGCTGGGGTTCTACAAGACGATGGCCGAGTCCGTGGGCAAGCCGGTGGTCTTGTGGCAGATCCCTGTCGGCAACATGGCGCAGAACAACACCCTCAACCATTACAAGGACGACAAGGTGGATTGGTTCTTCGCGCACATGAATCAGGTAGCGGACGCGCATGTCGCCGCGCTGTTGTTCGGTGCAGGGCAGCAGGAACAGACATCGATCGAGACCGACGGCGGAAACGTGATCAGAAAGACGATCGCCTATCACAACTCGGGTGGTGTAGCGCTCAGGTAGGCGGAGATGCGACCCCGGCCCCATCTCTCCGATGGGGCCGGGGTCGTCTTCTTCGTCGGGCTGAGGACTTCTCGGCGATGGCGAGGTCGAGACTGTCAATCCCCTGTTTTCGTAGAGACGTTGGTTATGCGGCCCGGCCTTCCTGATCGGTCCGGGCTCGCGCTTCCTGGATGATCCGTTCGAACTCGACGGGCGGATTCCGCCAGCCGCGCTGTGACGCCGCTTCGTGTTGTAGAAGTCCGCGATCCACGTCGCGAACTTGAGGACCGAGTAGAACGACTCCGCGGTGGCGTTGTCCAGCGCCGACCCGACTCGCCCCATCGACTGCACCACGCCCCAGCGGCCGCAGAGCTGCTGGAACGCCTGGGAGGTGTATTCCGCTGCCGCGGTCCGTGTGGAAGATGACGCCGTCGACCTGGCCGCCTTCTGGTGGCGATCGCCATCTGCAGGGCGGCGCTGATCAGCGCGGTGTCGTGCCGCTCGCCCATCGCGTAGCCCAGGGCGCGGCGGGAGAAGGCGTCGTGGCCGGAGGCAAGGTAGAGCGTGCCCTCGCCGGTGTCGATCTCCGTCATGTCGCCCCACCACAGCAGCTCGAGTGCGATCGCGTCGAACTTGCGTCGTACCAGGTCGGGGGCGGCATTCCGCTTGCCGGGGCGGGTCACCGAGCGTCGTCGTCGGGGCGGCTTGCGGCCCTGCAGGCCGAGTTCGGCCATGATCTCGGCGACGGTGTTCTGCGACACCTGCCAGCCCTCCTCCCACAGATCCAGCGTGATCCTCGGCGAGCCGTACGTTTTGCCGGACAGGTCGAAGAAGTAGCGGATCCGCTCGGCCAGGGCAGTCCTTCTGGCCTCGCGCTTCGTCGGCTCGGCCGGGCGGTCGGCGCCACTTGTAGAACCACGCCTCCGATACACCGAGCGCCCGGCAGGCGATGCGATGCGGAATGTTCTCCTCGGTCTTGCAGTCGCTGATCGCCCCGACCACGGCGGCCGGGTCCGCCGCAGCTACTTCACCCACAAGACCATGCAGCGTTTGAGCACATCACGCTCCATGGCCAGCTCCTTGTTGTCTTTCTTCAGCAGCGCGTTCTCCCGCCGCAGCCGCG
The DNA here is from genome assembly GCF_000719505.1 of Streptomyces sp. NRRL B-3229. Classification (NCBI taxonomy): domain Bacteria; kingdom Bacillati; phylum Actinomycetota; class Actinomycetes; order Kitasatosporales; family Streptomycetaceae; genus Streptomyces; species Streptomyces sp. NRRL B-3229. Next base: position 72,365 of record NZ_JOGP01000030.1, read on the forward strand.
CGAGCTCCTCGCTCTCGTCTCGGCCATGCCCGCCCTGCGGGCCCGGGACGCCCAGCTGGCCAACGTGGTCTCGTTGATCCCAAGGTCATTCGCGACCTGCGCGATCGGCTTGCCGGTCTCGCTGAAGATCCGCACAGCCCCCGCCCGGAACTCCGCGTCGAACTTCCGTCTCTTGCCTGCCATGGCTCCCAACTTCCCCTGCAGTCACGGTTTCTACGCTACGGCGGGAAGGTCACGTTTCGCCTTCGACCGCAGTACCTCCACCCGCGCCGGCACCAGGCGGCCATCTTCTGGCAGGTCAGCGGCCCTTGACGGATCCGGGCCCGGTCTGCGAGCGCGGTGAGGATGCGCTGGTAGTCCACCGACAGCACCGACCTGTCCAGCCCTTCACGCCACACCGGCACCTGCGAGGTCTTTCCGGTCCGCTTCTCGGCGGCCTGCACGGTCCGGTCGGCCCGGGCGTGGTCCTGCATGGGTTCGTCCGCCGGGGCCAGCACCTCGCCGACCCGCGAGCGGGCGATGGCCCACTCCTTCCATTCCCGCTCGGCCGCGGCCAGCTCGGCCTGGATGCGGTCGGCCTCCTCCCGCAGCTCGTCCAGACGATGGCGAGCACCCAGCTCACGCTGTTCCAACAGCCCAACCATCGATGGGGGCTGCTCCGCTGATTGTGCCGCTCGCCGGCGGACACCCCGATCTCGCGGTCGGCAGCCGGCTCGCGCCGGGCGCCCGCACCATGCGCGGGCCGCTACGGGCGTTCGTCTCCCGCTGCTGCAACGGCATTATCCGGCTCACCCGCGCTCGCTTCAGCGACGCCCAGCGCGGTTTCAAGGCCGCCCGCACTGAGGGCTGCCGGGCGTGATGCGGGATGCCGCCTGGTTCTTCGGCACCGAACTGCTGCTGGCCGGGCACAGGGGGCTGCGCATCGCACGAGGTGCTGGGTTCAGCCGAGCGGTTTCGTGGGTGCTCAGGTCCTGGCCCGCCCGGCTCGCCGTTTCGGCCTTTGCCATCAGGCAACCGCATCGCCGCATGGCGAGAGCCGCATCATGACCCGAGGAAGGACACGGATGCTCCTTGCAATAATTTCTTACTAACTTGTAAGTTAGATCCATGACGATGATCATGACCGATGTGGCCTCCACAGACACCGCTGCCGTCGAGGACCTCTGTGCTCGGTGGGAGAAGGCCTGGAACGATCACGACGGCGATGCGGTCGCCGCCCTGTGCGCCGACGACCTCATCTACGACGAACCCGCCCTCGGTGGGACGGCCCACGGACCGGACTCCATCCGCGGCTTCGTCAACCACATGGCGAAGCTGTTCCCGGACTACTCCTTCACCCGGATGGGCCTGTATGGGGAGGTCACTCGACGGGCCGTGCTCGTCGCGTGGCACTTCAGCGGCACCCTCGCCGGCACTGACCGACACGTGGAGTTCCATGGCGATGACCGCCTGGAACTGGGCGAGGACGGACTCATCCACGCGTACCGGTGCCTGTACGACTACAAGTCCGTACTGGCCCAGATGGAAGCTGCGTCCGCGGCATGAGCGAGTCCACCCGCGTACGCAAGCCGGCGACCGAGCGGCGTGCGGAAATCGTGAGGGCGGCCGACGCCGAATTCGCCGCGAACGGCCTCGCGGGGACACGCCTGGAAGCCATCGCCGCGCGGGTGGGCATTTCCCACCCGCGCGTCGTGCAGATGTTCGGTTCCAAGCGGAGTCTGTTCCTCACCGTCGTACACGCCGCCTTCGACCGGATCGAGACCACGTTTGCCGAGGCAGAGCCCACACTGTCTGGGCTCGGTGACGCCTACCTGCGTCTGCTGCAGAGCGAGCGCACCGTCGGACTTGTGATGCTGCAGGGTTATGCGGCAGCCGCTGACGAGATGGTGCGGGAGGCGGTGCGTCAGCGGCAGCTTCAACTGCAGGAGGTCATCACCCGGTTGACGGGCGCGGACGCCATGCAGGTACGGACGTTCTTCGCCACGGGGTTGGTCCTCACCGTCTCCACGCTGCTGGATCTGCCGGAACGACGCGCCGACCTCGCCTGGGGAGAATGGATCCTCCGGCACGGCGCCCCGCCCGGACACAACACGTGAACCTGGCCGCGGTCTCACCCGAGCGAGCAGTGAGTCGAGTGAGACCGGCCGCTCAGCATCTCCTCGCAGGATCGTGCTCAACTCCGCCAGACCCCACCCGGGCCGTATGGGCTGGGGTCAAGGGCAACCTCTGTCCATGAACTTGGGCTCGCCAGCCGCCAGCCGCCTGCGCCGGCGGGACGGGACTGTCCACGCGCGCAGAGAGCATCGGCTCCGCCAGGCTCCAGGTCACTCTTCGTGCCCTCCCCAGCAGTGCGCAACTGGCCTGATTCCTGACGCCCTCGTATCACATCGAACAATGAAAAGCCTGCTGCTGCCGTGTGGCTTGCGGCTGGCGGCCAAGCAACACCATGCCATTGGGGTCTCGGCTCGCAGGGCCATCTGCACGGCGCCGACCGAACAGGTCGCCGAACAGGCCCTCGCGGACTTCACCGCATGGGATATGGGCCAGCGCTGCCCGGCCGTCGTGTGCACCCGGCGGACGGCGTGGAGCACGTTCACGCCCTACCTGGCCTTTCCCATCCAGGATCACTCCCCTCGAAGCGGGGCGAGGTGGACCCAATCTCGCGCTTGCGCAGTCCGACCATGGCGATCAGGTCCTGCAATGAGCTGTGGGGACGGTGCTGTGCGGGGGACCGGCGAACGGCACGAAGTCGACGAAGCCCGCGCTCGGCCAGTGCCGCGCGCGTCAGGGACGAGGGGCGGTCCGTTGAGGCGGCGGCTAGGCCGTCATCATGCGTGTACCTCGGGGGTGGAGTGGCCGACCTGTGCTCGCGGAGATCGGGGATGTGGTTGGTCAGGCGCGGTCTGGGCCAGGTCCAGCTCGCCGCCACCGTCCGGGCCGCCTGAGGACAGCAGTGGGCCCAGGTCGACCGGATGGGAGCGGCCGTGCACCGCCGCGGCACTCACCGCGTCGGCCGCCAGGGAGAGGAGGTCCACAGTCTCGTGGGCGTACGAGGGTTCCTTGTCGAGAGTGGCCAGCAGCTGGAGGTCGTCGACCAGCAGGCTCATGCGTGCCGCGCTCTGGGCGATGTGCCACGGGCCGGCCGCGCCGACGAGAAGGCGCCGGCCCCTTTCGTCGCCGTCCGGACGGCGACGGGCGCGACCTGCCGGGCCGGGCAAGAGTGAGACCGGCGGTGATAGTGGCCTTCGACGACGATCCGGCCGGCGAACGACCAGGATCGCGAACCGGCTGCGGAGGATCGCGGCATCGCCGCCCATGAGACGGATGGCCCCCGTCTACAGCCGCCAGGCCAGTTCTCACCTTGGCCTGCGTGGCGGCGGCGGCTTCCTCCTCAAGGACGCCCGGCCCCGAGGAACCCGTCGTCGGCGTCCACGCGGTCGCCACCAGCGACGCCGTCGTCGGCCCCGTCTCACCCGCCGCCTGCTGGACGCCGACATCCACCGACTGCTGGCCCCACGGACACCCCGGCCGCCACCGCGCCTGCGACGGCTCGGCGCACCGGGCCATCACGGGCTTCGACAGAGCGCCGGCCGCCGGAACCTCGTCCCGTGTTCCAGCCGGCTCAGTCGGCCACGACCAGGGCAGGCAGAGCGCGGTTGTGCTGCACCGGCACACGGCGGGGCGTGATGGTGCGCTGGACCGCGTACCGTCCCCGCGGGGGTGTCAGGCCGGTTCGGTGGCGGTGGGCAGAGCGATGGCGATCGCCTCCGCCGCGAGCCGGACCTTCTCACCGTAGGGCGCGAGCAGTTCTGGCGACATACGGCTCTTGGGTCCCGAGATCGAAAGGGAAGCGATCGGCCTGCCACGGCGGGGCCGAATTGCGGCACCGACCGAGACGACGCCTTCCTCGACCTCCTCCCGGCAGATCGCGTATCCGGCCTCGCCGACGTGGCCAAGCTCGGCGCGCAGCCGGTCGGGGTCGGTGATCGTGTGGCGGGTGACGGAAGGCAGACCATCTGCGATGTAGGTGTCGACTTCGCTCTGCGGCCATGCCGCGAGGACGGCCTTGCCGTTCGACGTCGCGTGCAGCGGCCCGCGCGAGCCGAGGGGAGCCACGGCACGGACAGGGTGGGGGCTGTCGACGCGCTCGACAAGGACGACTTCCCGGTCGGCGGGGACCATCAGATGCACCGTCTCCCCGACTTCCGCGCACAGGTTTCTCATCGTGGGCAGCGCAGCGGGCCGCAGTCCCCCGCGGGCTCCGACCGCGCTGCCGACGACGAAGGCACGCACTCCGACCTGCCAGCGACCCGTGTCGGAGTCCTGTTCGATCCAGCCGGTCTCCGCGAGGGTCGCGAGGCTGCGCTGCACGGTGGTCTTGGGCAGGCCCAGGCTCCGGGTCAGTGCGCTGAGCCCGACCGGCTGACTCACCGCGACGGCCTCGAGGACGCGCAGCGCCGTGGTGACGCTCCTCATGCTCCCACCTCGTTCCCCGGCGTCGTCGTGCCCGTCTCACCCGTGATGATCGCACACGGGTGAACAGCACTCCCGGGCTCTCAGACGGGACCGTCCAGACGCTGCGGAGCGCCCGTCGCGCGCCGCACGAGCTCAACACCGTAGTCGTTGCCGTTGGGGGTCCGCACCAGCGTGTGGGTATGGAACTTCTCTGGCTCCGCGTTGGCGAGGAAGACTCCCGCGTGGTGGTCGAGTTCGGCCAGCAGAACCGGGCTCTGCACGCGGAAGTAGAAGGGGTCGGAGTCGCCGCGCCCGCCGATCCAGCAGAAGTGCGTGTCGGCGAGATGGCGCCGTGCGTCCGCCCGTCGCGCCGCCCGGCTGTGGTCGGGCTGGTAGTCCAGGAAGAGGTCCACCAGCTCAAGCAGCGACTCCTGCTGGGTAGCGTTCAGCTCGGTGCCGGCGATCCCCTCGTACGGGATGACGCGATTGTCCTGGAACGCGCCGCCCAGGTGCAGTTCGTCACCCGGATGCAGCCGGTCGGCCGGCATGTCCGGGTCCCGCTTGCGGTCGTAGAGCACCGCCTGGTCGGCCTGGCGGCCGGTCAGACTTCTCACGAACGCCAGACCCGCACGTTCCTGCTCGTCGAACAGCGACAGCCCGGCGTTCTCGCCGCGGTCGATCATGTTCGGCTCGGCGCCGAAGAACACCGGTGTCAGCACCTGCTGACCGCCGATCAGCAGGCAGTTGACGGCCAGGTGGTGGCCCCAGAGGTTCCAACCCCACGGCCCCTCCTCGGAAGGCGTGCCGAAGATGTTGATGTTGTAGCTGTGCTCGTTGAGCAGTCGGGGGAGGCCGACGAGGTCACCCAGGAACCCGTTGACGGTCATGACATCGCGCACCTTGCGGTACCCGGCGGGGCTCAGGCACGCCTTGATCAGCTCGAGGACCCGCGTACGCACGTCCTCGCCGGTCTCCTCCAGCCGGACTCCGTAGCGGTTGAGGTACATCTCCGGGTTCATCCAGGCCCGCCACACTCGGCTGTCGAGCGGGTGCAGGACGCGGTCCCGCTCCGCCGCGCCGAGGGTTTCGAGGAGAGCCAGCGCCGCGTCGGCCGCCGGTTTGGCCTCCGCTCCCTCGTCGCACCCGGCCGCGAAGAGGTCTGGTAGCGGTCGGCCGTCGGTGGTGATGCCGCGGAGCGCCTCAGGGGAGGTGAACAGTTCCATCCATCCCGACAGCACCTTGTCGACGAAGGGATCCCTCCTCAGCGCGTCGACATAGGTGTACGGATCGCACGACCTGAACGCGCTCAGACGTGGATGGTCGGGAGGGAAGAGGTGATCGCGGAAGTCACTTGGCATGTCGCCTCCGGCTGATGGTGACGCGAGACCGCACCGGCTCGCCGCGGGCCAGCAGCGCCGGGCGGCCGCCCGCATGACGCTTGACGCTCCTGGAATCCGGAACCTAAGTTTGCCATGGGTCCTCATTACGGTCCACTGGTCCGTAATACGGTCCACTCAAGGAGTGGAGGGCGGAATGACGATGACGACACGGCCCGGCGGGCGCGGCTCCCCTTTCCTGAAGGGGGTGCGGGTCCTGGACGTGACCGGGGCCCTCGCCGGCCCCTACTGCACGACGATCCTTTCCGACCTGGGCGCGGAGGTCGTCAAGGTCGAGCCGGTCGCGGGCGACGGCATGCGTGCGCGACGGATGGGCCCTGACCGCAGGTCTCTGCCGTTCGACCTGATCCATCGCGACAAGAGCAGTCTCGCGGTCGACCTGAAGACGCCCGAGGGCGTGGACATCGTGCGGACGCTGGCGCGGCGCAGTGACGTCCTGGTGGAGAACTTCCGGGCAGGTGCCATGGCGCGGCTGGGGCTGGGTTACGACGACCTGAGACCGGACTGTCCGGGTCTCGTCTACTGCTCCATATCCGGGTTCGGCCAGTTCGGCCCCATGCGGGACGCCAAGGGGATCGACCTGATCGCGCAGGCGTACAGCGGGCTGATGTCGGTGACCGGGTCGGCCGACGGGCAGCTCGCCAAGGCCGGGTTTCCCGTCTCCGACCTCGGATCCGGCATGTGGGGGGCGATCGGTGTGCTGGCCGCTCTGTTGCGGGCACGGGCCGGTGGTGGCGGTGCGTACGTCGACGTGGCCCTCGCCGACTCGGTGGCCGCCTGGTCCCTGTGGGAGGTCGCCGACTACGTGGCCACCGGGATCGAGCCGGCTCCGCTGGGCACGGCGCACCGTCTCGCGGCTCCCTACGAGGCGTTCACCTGCTCCGACGGCGCCACCCTGGTCCTGGGCGCGGTCGACCGTGCGTGGGAGGCCGTGTGCGCCGTCCTGGGAGTGGATCTGAGCGGGGACGCCCGGTTCGCCACGGAATACGAGCGCTTCATGCACCGGGAATCCCTGGCCCAGATCCTCCAGGCGCGTTTCAGTAGCGCGCCCCGCGACCACTGGATGCACGCACTGCGTGCGGCCGGCGTTCCGTGCGGGCCCGTCAACGGCATCGGTGACGTCCTGACCGACGAGCAGTTCGCCGAGCGGGGGCTGTTCGTGCACGACGAGGACCGCTTCGGGCAGCCGACGATCGTGAACACCCCGATCGTCGCCGACGGGGCGCCCCGGGCCCGCGGACCCGCCCCCGGCCTCGGCTCGGACACCGCCGCGGTCCTTGCCGGCCTGGGTTACGACGACGAGCGGATCGCCGCCCTGGTCGAGGCAGGCGTCGTCGCAGTACGCCCCTCCCCCGGCGCGGCGAGCGCACCCCCGCCCGCGTCCGAACCGGTCACCGACTCCGCCGAAGCCGTCCGAGCACCCCGATGAACCAGGAGAACATCCGCATGGCCAAACGGCATCACGCTTCGTCCGTCGACTGGACGAACGGTCTCGGTCTCGCCCGGGTCCTCCACGACGGCGGCCCCTTGGTCGTCCTTCGGCGCGACGGATCGCCCGAGGCGCGGCTCGCCCTGGTGGACGGCCGCGGCTTCGAGGACCTGCCCGCCCTGCTCGAAGCGGCCCAGGGGGATCCGGCGGCCGTCGAGGCCGGCGGGCCGGTCGACGCACCCGACGACCGGCTGCTCAGCCCGGTCGGCCGGCCGGGCAAGATCATCTGCATCGGGCAGAACTACCTCACACACGTGCGTGAGGGAGGCCGTGAGGCAGGCCCCGCCCACCCCGACCTGTTCGCGAAGTGGCACACCTCGCTGGCGGCACCATTCGCTGACGTGGTCCTGCCTCCGGAGTCGGACCAGGTCGACTACGAGAGCGAACTCGCCTTGGTGATCGGGGTCCGGGCGCGCAGGATCACGGCCGAGGACGCGCGGCGCGTCGTCTTCGGCTACACCGCGGCCAATGACGGCTCGGTGCGCGACTTCCAGTTCCACACCGCCCAGCGCACCGCGGGCAAGGCATGGGACGGGCTCACCCCCATCGGGCCCGTCGTCGTGCCCGCACAGGAGCTGGGAGGCGCCCGGCCCGACCTCGCCATCACCGGCACGCTCGACGGGAAGGTCGTCCAGGACGACCGGACATCCCAGCTGCTCTTCGGCGTACCGGAGTTGCTGGCCTACATCACCACGGTGATGACCCTGGAGCCGGGTGACATGATGCTCACCGGCACCCCGGCGGGGGTGGGTTTCGTACGCGAACCCAAGGTCTTCCTGCGCCACGGCTCCGAGTTCGAGGTGCGCATCGAGGGAATCGGCGCACTGCGCAACAGGTTCGTCGACGAGAAGTCCGGATGACCGCCACGGCCGCCTTCGCCACCGGACCGGAACGGATCCGGACCGAGGTACGCGATGCCGTCGCCACCGTGGAGATCAGCAACCCGGCCCGGCACAACGCCCTGTCCGTGGCGATGATGAACGAACTGGCAGCCGCGCTCCGTACGGTGGACGCCGACCCGCAGGTACGGGTCGTCGTCCTCCGGGGTGCCGGTACTAAGGCCTTCGTCTCCGGCGCCGACATCAGCGAGTTCCCCGGCCACCAGGACGACGAGGTCCGTCAGGCCGCGGAGGACGCGGCCACGGCGCTGTTCACCGAGCTCTCCGCGCTCTCCCTGCCGGTCATCGCCCGCATCCACGGCTACTGCCTGGGCGCCGGCATGGCCCTGGCGCTGGGCGCGGACATCCGCTGCGCCGACTCCCGCGGTGTCCTTGCCATTCCCGCCGCCCGCCTGGGCGTCGGATACCCCTTCGAGCAGACCGCCGCCCTCGTCCAGACCGTGGGTCCGGCGACCGCATCGGATCTGCTGTTCACGGGGCGGCGCCTCACCGCCCGGGAGGCACAGGCGACAGGCCTGGTGGACCGGGTCGCCGAACCCGAGGAACTCGGAACGGTCGTCGACGAACTCGCCGCCACCATCGCGGCGAACGCCCCCCTTTCCGTGCGCGCCGCGAAAGCGACCGTGCGGGCCGTGCGCCGCCTGAGTGAGGCAGACCAGGCCGCCGGCAGCGCCGCCCGGGAGCTCGCGGCCCAGGCCGTCGCCCGCTGCCGCACCTCTCAGGACCTGCTCGAAGGCGCCCGCGCCTTCCTGGAGAAGCGGCCACCGCACTTCACCGGCCGCTGACGCCCGCCGGCGCCGCCGCCCCCGGCAGCACATCGACGACAGGAGCACACCCCATGGGGACCTCACTGAAGGGCCGGACCATCGTGATGTCCGGCGGCAGCCGCGGTATAGGGCTCGCCATTCTCACCGCCGCGGCCCGGGAGGGAGCCAACGCGGTGATCCTGGCCAAGACCGACGCGCCCGACCCGAGGCTGCCGGGCACCGTGCACACGGCGGTCGCCACGATCGAGGCCGCCGGCGGAGCGGCCGTCGCCGTGGTCGGCGACGTACGCCGGGAGGCCGACGTCGAGCGGGCGGTGGCCACCGCGGTAGAACGGTTCGGCGGCGTCGACATCTGCGTCAACAACGCCAGCGCCATCGACCTCAGGAGCACCGAGGAAGTGCCTCTGAAGCGCTTCGACCTGATGCAGTCGGTCAACACCACGGGAACGTTCCTGCTGACGCGGGTCTGTGCGCCCCACCTGAAGCGCTCGGACCACGCCCACATCCTGACCCTGTCACCGCCGCTCAACCTCGCACCCCGCTGGCTCGGCGCCCACCCCGCATACACGGTGGCGAAGTACGGGATGACACTGCTCACCCTCGGCTGGGCCGCCGAGTACGCCGAGTACGGCATCGCCGCGAACTGCCTGTGGCCGCAGACCACCATCGCGACCGCCGCGGTGACGAATCTCCTCGGTGGCGAAAGCCTGGGCAGACGATCGCGCGCCCCCGAGATCATGGCGGACGCGGCGGTGGCCGTACTGTCCCGCCCACCTCGTGAGCGCACCGGCCACACCCTCATCGACGCCGACGTCCTGGCTGACACAGGCGTCACGGATCTCGCCCGCTACGGCGGTGGCGACCATCCGGAACTCGATCTCTTCGTGGATCATCCCCGATGAACCGCGTCACATTTGTCGAGGTCTTCGCCCGGTGGCCGTGAGGTCGACGGCGTGTAGGTCCACCAGCAGGTCGATGACGTTGCGGCACAGGGCAGCACTCCGCCCATGGTCGAGCACCACGCCGCGCGGCAGGTCCTTGCGCGGGCACCCGCAGACCGGTGAGACCGTGATCGACGCGGATGTCCTGGCCGGAGCCGGTATCACCGACCCGGCCCGGTACGGCAGTGAAGGCCTCCAGAGTTCGACCTGTTCGTGGATCCGCCGCAGACCGGATGACCGTGCCACGCGGTTCGGTGACCGGCCGTCACGTCGCTCGTACACAGCCGTCGGCGTCCTCCGTAGTCGTGGGGGCCGTCGATGTGCCGGCGTCGGCGGGCACATCGGCGGTGTGGATCGTCCGGGTCACCTCGATGAGCCGAGCGAGGCCACGGTCGAGCCCGGACGAGCGCTTCGAGAGCATCAAGGCCGACCCCGCCGTCCATGACCACCTTGCGGCCCAGCAGGTCGATGGCCTGAATGCCGTGGGTTCCCTCGTGGATGGCGTTGAGCCGGTTGTCCCGGTAGTGCTGCTCCACGTCGTCCTCGCGGCTGCAGCCGTAGCCCGCCGTGGATCTGGATCGCCAGGTCGTTCGCGTGCATGCACCACTGGCAGGGCCAGCTCTTCGCGATCGGGGTGAGGACCTCCAGCACAGGCGGTCCCGCGCCCGCTCCGCGTCGTCGGCCGCGCTGCGCTCCTCGTCGAGCAGCCTGCCGCAGTACAGGACGAGTCCCAGCGCCCCTTCCACGCAGGGCCTCTGCGCGAGGAGCATCCGCGGCACGCCTCCTTCGCCGGCAGGTACGAGGGCGCACAGGTCAGGGGCAACAACTATGTCGAGCTGGTCGGTCACTGGCCCGTCCGACCACGCCCCGCTCTCCGGTGGGCCGTCCGCGACCCACCGGAGCGGCATCCCGGGCTCCGCGGCCGGGCGGAGCACTCCGTCCGCCCGCCGCGCCGTTCAGCCACCATCAGATCGTCAGCTCGGACGCCGATCGACATCAGCTGTTCCTGGCGAGCGCGACGGCGGCTTCGTCGCGGGCGTCATAGCCGTACAGCCAGTCGTTGTCGCGGAGCGGGTCGCCTGCCCCCGGGGTACCCAGGCGGGAATCGCGCGCCCGTTGCTCGGGCCCGTCGGCCAGGTGGAACATCGTCGCGTTGCGGTAGGAGACCTGCTGCACCTTGCGGACCCGTGGCACTCGCACCGCGGAGTAGGCCGCCAGACGGTCCGCCAGGTTCTCCGGCGTGGCACGTTCGAGGAGCGAGGAGAGGACCGCCGCATCCTCCAGAGCCATGCTCGCGCCCTGGGCGAAGAACGGGAGTACCGGATGGGCGGCGTCGCCGACGAGGACAGTCCGGCCGGCGTGCAGAACATCGTGGACGGGGCGGTCGTACAGCCCCCAGAGCCCGACGGAATCGGTGCAGGCGAGGATCCTGCGCACCCGTGGGTCCCAGTCGGCGAAGTGCGCGCGAGCGTCGCCGATGTCACCGGCGCTGCTCCATGATTCCGGTTCGTCCCGGGGCGAGGGGACGATGGCCACGAAGTTGAGGAAGCGGCCGCCGCTGACGGGGTAGTGGACGAAGTGCCGGTCGGGCCCGAGCCAGGCCGTGTGATCATCTCCCAGTTCCTCGATGAGGTCCGGCGAGGCAAGTCCGCGGTAGGCCGCGTATCCGGAGGCGCGGGGGACGGTCTGGACGCCCACCGCCTCGGCCACGAGAGAGCGGTTGCCATCCGCCGCCACCACGAGGTCGGCCCGGAGCGACTCTCCGTTCTCGAAGTCGACTTCCACCCCGTCGTCGTCCTGCCGGACGGCGATCGTCCGCTGTGCCAGGTGCAGGGTGCCAGGCTGGACTCCCGCGGCCAGGGCCGCGATCAGGTCCGCGCGGTGGAGGGTGACGTAGTCGGCCCGGAACCGGGCGCTCGCCTCGGCGCCCAGGAGTTGGCGGCTGATGGTGGAGCCGTCCTGCCAGCGGCGGAGGTGAAGCGCCGAAGGGCGCACCGTCCCTGATACCGCCATACCGAAAGCTCCTGCCAGCAGTCGCTGGGAGTTCGGGGCGAGCACGATTCCGGCCCCGACCTGGGTCAGCGCGGCCGCTTGTTCGTGCACCGAGACGGAGTGACCGCGCTTCTGAAGACCGATGGCCGTGGCCAGACCGCCTATCCCGGCTCCGATGACGGCGATGCGCATGCGGCCGAGGCCACGGGACGGGGGGACACTATCGTTCTGCATGATCTGCCTTGGTCTCAAGGTCGCCGCCTGCAGGCGACAGTCGTATGTACGTCGGAAGACAAGCCGCATCCGATGCGACGGGCCCGGTACGGCCGAGCGGTCAGCTGAACATCCAGTCGGCCCACACCTCGGGGGTCACCTTGGCGTCGATGAGCAGGGTGCCTGAGGGCGCCTCGAGCCAGCGCCGCACCGCCTCCAGGTCGGCCTCCTTCCGTACGGTGACGGCTTGGCAGCCGAGGGCACGTGCCGTGGCGGCGAAGTCGACGTCGGGAAAGCGCACCAGGTCGGTGGGAAGGCCGCCGAAGTGGTGGGTCAGATGGAAGACCTCGGCACCATAGGCGGAGTCGTTGTAGACGATGACCACGAGCGGTCGGCCGACCCGGACCGCGGTGTCCAGTTCGCTGAGGGCCATCATGAGTCCGCCGTCCCCCAGGGTGGCGACGGCCAGCCGGTCCGGACGTCCGACCGCGGCGCCGATGGCCGCACCGAGGGCGTGGCCGAGGGACTGGAAGCCGTACATCATCAGCCACCCCTGCTCGTCCGGCACGCTCAGGCCGAGGATGGACCATCCGAAGCAGATGCCGTCACCGCTCGCGACCGTCCGCGCGGCAGGCAGCATGGCGTCGAGGCGGGCGGTAAGCGTCCGCGGGTCCAGGTCCTGCTCGCGACTCGCGTCCGCCCACTCGTCCGCGGCCCCGAAGGCGCGCAGGTCGGCCGTCCGCGCCTCCGTGCGCATGCCGGTGTGGCGGACACCGCGGCCGGCCAGTTCCTTGACGACTGCGGCGGCCACGGCGGACACGTCGCCGACGATGCCCAGGTCGGCCTTCAGGTGTCGGTCGATCGCGTCGGGGTCGGTGTCGACGTGGACGAGCCTTGCGTTCGGAGGGAAGAGCTTGCCGTGCTGGGTCTGCCAGGGGTTCAGCGACGCGCCGAAGCAGAGGACGAGATCGGCCTGTTCGACGTGTTGCAGGGCGCGGCGGGTCGAGAAGCCGCCGGCAACGCCGATCGAGAAGGGGTTGCCCGAGAAGAAACCCTTGGCCGGGCCACTGGTCATCAGGAGCGCGCCGACCCGGTCCGCCAGTTCCTCCAGCACACTTCGGGCGCCCGAGACAACCGCTCCGCGGCCCGCGAGGACGATCGGGTTCCGCGCACGGGACAGCAGGGCGGCGAGAGCCTGGACGGACTCGTCCGCAGGCGCCTGCGTCGTCCCGGTGGACTGTGGGGCTTGCGCCTCGGGGGGTAGCGCCACGACGGTGTGCTGGAGATCGAGGGGCAGATTGACCACGACCGGCCGCCGCTCGCGCCGCGCCCGTGAGAACGTGCGGGCGATCGTGCCGGGAATGCCGGCCGCACCGTCGTAGCCCTCCACATCGATGTCCACGGAGCGCAGCAACCGCTCCTGCTCGAGGTACTGGTTGTCGGCCGGGTTGTCCACGGCGCTCTGACCGGCGAGGAGTACGAGGGGGGTCGCGGAACGCCGAGCTTCGAGCAGCGAGGTCAGGGCGTTCGTCAGGCCGGGGCCAGCCGTGACGGTGCAGACGCCGGGCCTGCCGGTTGCTCGCGCGTATCCGTCCGCCATGCTGATCGCACCGCTCTCGTGCCGTGCGGGGTAGTAGGCGACGCCGTACTCGGACGCCAGGTGGACGGCGAGCTGCATGTTGCCCAGGCCTATGACCCCGAAGAGGGCCTCGACATCCTCAGCGGCCACCGCGGCGGCGATGTGCTGCCAGACCGGGCGCTCTTCGACCGGTTCGCCGGCAGCCTCGACTGCGGTCATCTCTTCGCTCCTTGGCTCAGTTCTGGACATGCGGTTGGTTCCGGCACGGGCCGTCGGTCCGGGGTGAGCTCATCCGCCTTGCCCGCACCTTCCTGTCAGGCGCTCTTTCGGCACCTCCACCAGGACGTCGAGGAGGTGATCGAGGACTCCTGGGAGTGCCGCATCGCGAAGACGGCCCCTTCGTGCGTGGTCCACTGTACGGACCATCGGACCGGAATAAGGTCCACTGGGACGTTAGGGCGCACAGGGCGGAGCGTCAAGAGAGAGGCAACGGCGAGTGCCGAGCATCCGAGCCAGGAGGCCGTGAACGCGGCAAGCGGGCGCAACGGCCGTCCCGGCCCTGCTCTCCCGGAGCACCACGGCCACCGCGTCGGCAGGCAACGCGGCGAACCCCCGACGGCACAACTCCCGTCACCCGATCGCCGTTTGCCGCCGGGCACCGTGACGTCGGCGCCCGGCTCGGCGCAGGCGCGGGAGCCATCGCCCGGGTGGCGCGAAGATCATCTACCAGTTGGGGGCCCCTGCGCTGTCCGAGCGTTCGAGGTGCCCGAGCCGGCCGGCGCCAGGACCGCACTCGGCCTCCAGACGATTGATCGCACGCAGGCACCTGCCGGGCGAGTGACTCATGCCGTGCCCGCCGTCGCGGCGTTTTCGGCGGCCTGGCGCGAGGGCAGGCGGGCGAGCGCGAGGCGCACGAACGCCTGGGCCGCCGGTGAGGACGGCGCCGGATCCCTGTGGGCGAGAGCCAGTGGCTGCAGCGCCTGCGGGTCGTCCAGACGCAGCACGCAGTCGGCGTGGCCGGCCGGGACGACCGCCTGCGCCACGGGGCGAGGGACGACCGTCACCCCGATCCCCTCAAGCGCCAGCGACGTGAGATCGCCCGCGCCGCGCAACGCGCAGACACTCCTGCGTCGTACCCTCGCCCGGTCGAAGGCGGCGTCGACCTGGGCGCGCAGTCCCGTCTCCGGCGTGCAGTCGAGGAACCGCTCACCGGCCAGGGCCTCCAGCCCCGTGACACCGGTACCACGCAGGCGGTGCTGCCGCCCGACCACGGCCACGAGTGGATGGGCGCGCAGCAGGTGGTGTACGAGGCCCGGCGGCAGATCGTGCTCCTGGAGCCCGAGGACGGCCACTTGGAGGTCGCCGGTGAGCAGCTGGGTGGCGGCCGTCATGCCTCCGTCGTCGGACACCGTGACCTCGACCGCGGGATACGACTCCTGGAACTCCCGGAGCAGGCCCAGGACGTCGATGTCGCCGGCCGTGAGCGCGATCCCCCCGATGCTCAGGTGCCCCTGGACCTGTCCTTCGATGGCGGCGATGTCGGCGTTCATCTCCTGCACGGCCCTGAGCACCCGGCGTGCGCAGTGGACGAACGTCTGACCCGCCGGCGTCAGCCGCACACTGCGGCTCGTACGGTCGAACAGCCGGGCCCCGACCTCCCGCTCAAGCTGGGTGATCTGGTGACTCAGCCCCGACTGCCCGATGCTGCAGCGGGCAGCGGCCCGCGTGAAGTTGAGCTCGTCGGCGACGGCCACCGCATACTCCATCTGACGTAGGTCCATCCAACTCTCCGATCACTGCCTGCGCATTCCACTGTTGGACACCTCCGCGATACCGGCAGCATCATCGCTGTTACGAGCAAATGAATGCCAGATATCGCACGGCAGTGGGAGCCCTATCTCTGCCGCCCCGTTTTACTCGTGCGACATCACAGACAGGCATCAATCCGAATCCTCGCTCGGTCAGCCATGTACTGCAGGAGGAATCCATGGCCGTTGTCCCCACTCAGCCGGACGCGACGCCCATCCAGGTCGGCACCCAGCCGCCTCCGGATGGCATGCAGTGGCCGGACACGCCGAAGTTCCGGGGCTTCTTCGCCCCCTCGCGGATCGAGGCGGACGTCTACGACCTGGAGGTCGAGGGCCGCATCCCGCCCGAGCTGAACGGCGCCTTC